>CALWJW010000001.1 GCA_944381095.1 uncultured Clostridia bacterium
GTATGCATGTTGCGTGGCGGATTCATTTGATTATTTGCAAATAGGTTGACTGCGGTGCGGCTGCATAATTTTGTTTGGGGTTAGCGATAAAGTCGGCTTCATTATCATTCTGAGAAAAGAGTAATATGTCGGTTTGTTAAAAATCATATGTTTTGAGGTAACTGCACCTTGATGACGATGCCGCTGCCGTATACTGCTCAGCAACTTAAAAAAGCCCTTGTATATTTTGAAGTGCACCTACAAAGTGTCTGAACTTTTGGGGTGCATATCATTTTAGGGCTTTTTCTTTTATTTAATAGGCACTACATTGCAACGTTGCTGATGAACAGATGATTTTTTAAAAATTTTTACACATAAACGCATGATTCTGCCGGAAAAGTATATTTTTTATGACGGTGTTATAAAACACTGTATTCTGAACGGAAATTCTGACCTGACTATCGGAAAATATCATTTCTTTCAGGTTGCATGAAGTGTAATTAAAACACGTCTTGATAAGTTCACTGACGAAAAGTATCGTTGCATTCAGGTAAAATAACGGGTTTTGATTTCGACAATAAAAAATAATCCCGGCATTGTGTTTGTTTTCAGGGAATAAAACGTTTATCAGGGCAGCAGTTGTTTTTTCACACTTGATTAAAAAAACGACTGATTTGATTTTCCCGAAGTTGAGGTGTTTTATTATCGGGGATTCAATAAGTTTATTTCAGATGATAATGGCTGTATTTTCCGGTCAGGATAATTCCTCCTGACGTTTGATCGATACATATTCGTTTACAAGCCTGTCAGTTTCTTCCGGAGTCAGATATCTTTCCGGCACGCAATTTTCGCACTTGAAAAGTTCGCTTGACCCGTAAATTCTGCAAACAAACGGACGGCATTCATAGACGGTGCATTTTCCGTCGATCAGATGAGAGCATTTTCCGTCAAAGCTGTATCCTCCCATGGCTTTTTCTTCGCTTTTGGTGAATTGAATACTGTTTGTACAGCATTCAAAGCAATTTTTTTTGCAAACGGAGTCAGGGATTTTTTTATATATATCAAGCAGTTTGTCCATAACTTTATCTTTCTGTGTGAAATTGACGATAGTAAAAAAATTAATTTATTTGTTCCGGAATAAGATGAAAAAACAGTAACCGTTTTCATGCTTCTATATGGATAAATCATGACAATGATATCTGTGAAATTACGATTTGTTTGAAACCCGGAAAAACCGTAAATCAGATTTAAACTGAACGACCCGGGTAACGATTTATGTTTTTGATCATAAATTGTTACAAAGGATTTTATAAAAGATTGAAAAGTCACTTTCATTTTTAGCGTTCGGATAATTCTTATTCGGTAAGATGTCAGCTTATTTTGAATATAAGGGGTGATATATCGTTTTCAGACCAGTCCGCCTGTACCGAACTTCCGGAGGTTGTAAAGAGCAGACAATAAATGTCGGCTGATCTTTGACTATTTACTTAGTATAGTAGTACAAGTAAAGGTCGACTTAGGACAGGTTGATGTTTTGAGTTTTGGTGATATCAGGTAAATATTTCTTTGATAGTCTGTTTTGTCAGTTTTTCTTTACCTGAAAAGTCCATTGCTGAGATGTATATTTCTTCAAGACTCATGTGCAGTCTCTTTATTGCCTTGAAATCAAATTCCATTTGCTTTACCGCGCCGTTTCTGAGTCGCGTCAAAGCGCGTATCTGCGGCTTATAGGGACGAAGCTTTTCGTCGTTTATGAAACGTCGCATATTAAGGACGGTCTCGTCGTTATCGGTTTCACTGCCGGTGTAAAATGATATACCACTTGCCGGATAGAAAAGAGCATCGGGCTTTGAAGGGCAGAGCGGAGAAAAACTCACAAATACGCTGATTCTCTTTTCGTCGGTTACACTAAGCAATTTTTGTAAAAAATCACCTGAAATACCGCAAATATCTGTCAAAGCGTAACGTTTCGATGCCATGGAGGAATATGTCCCGAGCACAATTTCACCGTCAAAACCTACTGCTGAGCGTGGAAGTATCCTCTTCTGATAACTGTTGTCTTTTTTAAGAAGACGCGAGAGTTTTAAAATGATTTTCTCAGCCTTATCCTCCAGATACGCATTTTTGCAGCAGGTATTTATTTCATTATCATAAACTCCGATGACTTTTAGATAGCTGTAAATGCTGTTGTATTTTCTTGACTTTGCGTTGAGGAGTGCAAAAATATCTTTTGAATGATCGTTCAGTTTATAGGGGTCAAGAAAAGCGCTTACATCAACAATTTTTTCTTTTAATCCTACGGCAGTCGGTTCATATATGTGGGGGGAAGTGCCGTCGACTATGGCAGTACCGGAATTTTTTATGATCAGACCGTCGAGTGAGCAGGGATCTGAAGAACAAAGGAATTTTTCAGTTTCCAGTCCGCGGAGTTCAGCTTCTTGCGCGATATCATTCATCAGCCTGCTTTTGCCGGTACCGGGACCTCCTTTTATCACATATATCTTTTTGCATCCGCCGAATATTTCATTAAAGTAGGACACAAAGCCCTGAGCGGTATTCATGCCCGCAAAATAGACTTCGTTTACGAATTTACCCACAAAAAAAACCTTCCTCTCTTGATTTTGCCTTCCGGCCTACTACATTTTATGTTTTCAGGTCATTTTTGTGATAAAAAAGGGATATCAGAGTATTTTTTCAAACACAATACGTTCTTCTCCGGTCGGAAGGATGACATTTCCGACCTGACGGAAGCCGTTTTTTGTCAGAAGGTTGCGCATACGGAAATTAAGTTTATGAGTATCGAGTCTTATAGAAGTTTTCCCGAAAGAAACGGCGGTCTTGCAGCATTGCGAGATCAACTCTGAGCCGACACCATGTCTCAGAATCTTATCCGAAACGGCAAATCTGTGTGCAACAACAGCGTTATCGTCTTCAAATTTACCTCCGCTCAGAGTTTGGTAGTAAGGTTCGTTTGGTATAATCTGTACGGTCGCCAGGACAATTCCGTTTTCTTCCAGAACGTAGCATGAACCGGCTTTTACATCTTCGGCGAAGGTGGCGGGACCCGGATCGTTTCCTTGCCACTGAGGTATGTTGCTGTTTTTCAGCAGCAATTTTGCGCACTTGTATATTTCGCAAACTGCCTTGGCGTCTTTTTCGTCTGCTTTTCTGAATTTCATATAGGATTTCTCCGCAGTAAAAGTCTTTTCGGGTATTATACTACTTTCTGTCCGCCAAGTCAAGTACGAGGATATTTTCAGTTTTATTTTTGAAACTTCATAACACGGAGCAATCAGAATGAAAATTCATTTTTTTACCGCGCTGTGTTTATTTTCAGGTAATTTTTCCGGGCTCCGCCTAAACAAGCCTCAAATACCTTAAAAACATATCACCGAAGCATTATCTGCACGTAATTGTTTTGAACGTAACCTGAATTGCCCGGTTTGTACTGTTTCACCGCAAAATAACTTACCTGAAAAACCGATTAACCTGATTTTTAATTGTCTCGGTGTTCGGAGTTGAATTAAAAATTCTGAAACGGGCGAAGCGTCCGACTTTTCATTCTTTTGAACCCGGGAAAGTAAATTGATTCGGGAGTTAAAAAAATTGACAGACTTGACATAATTTTTAAAATATGGTAAAATAATTTTAATTTTTAAGCGGACGGAGAAATATCCTTTTAAGCGGACGGAGAAATATCCTTCGTAAAAGTAATTTTGAAAGGTGAAAGATAATGACAGGCAATCAGATACAGATACTGATAACGATGTCGGTATACCTGATAGGCATAGTGATGATAGGTGTTTTTTATGCCAAGCGGGCAAATAAAAACAGTGATTATTACTTTCTCGGAGACAGGGGACTCGGACCTTGGGTAACTGCCATGAGCGCGGAAGCGTCAGATATGAGCGGATGGTTGCTTATGGGACTTCCCGGTGTGGCTTATTGGATGGGAATTGCAGATGCGGCGTGGACGGCAATAGGACTTGCGCTGGGGACATACATAAACTGGCTGATAGTTTCAAAACGGCTACGCAGGTACAGCGTAAAAGTAAAATCTATAACCATACCCGAGTTTTTTTCCAACCGTTTCCATGAGAAAAGCGGTGTAATACTTGCCGTATCGGCACTATTTATACTGGTGTTTTTCACAGTATACGCAGCCAGCTGTCTTGTGACCTGCGGCAAACTGTTTTCAACACTGTTCGGAACGCCGTATGTGGTAATGATGATAGTGGGAGCTGTCTTTGTTCTCGTATATACTTTTCTCGGCGGTTTTCTTGCCGAAAGCGTTTCGGATTTCATACAGGCTTTTGTGATGATAACAGTTTTGATAATAACTCTCGCAGTCGGAGTATTTGCCGCCGGGGGATTCGGTCAGATAATTGAAAACTGCCGTAATATTCCCGGATTTCTTGAATTTTTCTCGATAGCCACGCCTACCGTTTCCGACGCCGGGACACAAATAATCGAAAACGGAAGCCCTGTGTTCGGAGAGGCGGCAAAATATTCGGCACTGAGTGTTTTTTCCGCTCTTGCCTGGGGACTCGGTTATTTCGGAATGCCACAGGTATTGCTGAGATTTATGGCGATATCGGAAGAAAATAAATTGAAGGTTTCAAGGCGCATAGCAGTTATATGGTGTGTAATATCTCTTGCTGTATCGGTATTCATAGGTATCATCGGAAGAACATTATATCCCACAGAGCTTCTTACGCAGGCGCAGTCTGAAAACATTTTCATACTGATGTCTGAAAGACTGCTTCCTCCGCTGATAGCCGGTCTTTCGATGGCGGGAATACTTGCGGCTACAATGAGTTCGTCAGATTCCTATCTGCTAATAGCTTCTTCGGCGGCGGCCAAAGACATATACAAGCGAATTTTCCGCAAAAATGCAGAAGAAAAACAGATAATGCTGATTTCAAGGGTATCCCTTGTTGTTATAACTCTGATTGCGATAGTGATAGCACTTGATGAAAACAGCAGGATTTTCTCAATAGTGTCGTTCGCTTGGGCGGGATTCGGAGCGACATTCGGTCCGCTTATGCTCTTTTCGCTGTTCTGGAAGAGAACCAATTTTTACGGAGCGGTGGCTGGTATGCTCGGGGGCGGAATAAGCGTGTTTGTATGGAAGCTCGCCATAAAACCGCTGGGCGGTGTTTTCGCCATATACGAACTGCTTCCCGCATTTATAATATCGTCGATTCTTATAATTATCGTTTCTCTTGTCACAGAAAAACCTTCGGAAAAGATAGAGACGGAATTTGAGGAAGTAAAAAAAGGAATCTGAATTTGATACGGGACGTTATCAAGTTTTTTAAATTCGGTAAATAGTAATGATTCCGGAGCCGGAATTTCTGATTTGCCTATACAAAAACTCCCTGCACGGCGGTTAAGTTAAGCACGTAGCAGAGAGTTTTTTGTTCGGCGTGATTTTTAAATGTAAAACTTAAAAAACGCAGTATTTTTCGGGTAATAAATCTTGTTATCTCTCCAATGACAGTAAAAATAACGGGGAAAGGAGTCTTTTCGGGAATATTTTGTCTAAACTAAGCCGGATCTTATCGAGAATGCTAAATCCAAATAACATCCGCATAAAATCTGTCGGTCATCCCCGAACATCTCCTTGTAAAGAAACAGAAGTACTGAGTAAAAATTGATGCCGGCTTCAGTTTTGTGAATTTTTAATCGGTCATTGTTAGGTACAAATAAAAAACCGCGCCGAACGGCACGGTAAAATATGGGGTGAGTAATGGGACTCGAACCCACGGCCTTCAGGGCCACAACCTGACGCTCTAACCAACTGAGCTATACCCACCGGATGGCGTACCTTGGGGGATTCGAACCCTCGACCTACTGCTTAGAAGGCAGTTGCTCTATCCGACTGAGCTAAAGGTACATTTTTCCGACGGAGTTAATTATATCACATCAGAATGGTTTTGTCAATAGAAAAAGACAAACTTTTTCGGCAGATAAGATCACTCCGTTAAGCAGTTTACGGTTCATGAGGAAAAATATGAAAATTATCGGGAAATGATCCGGAAATCATAATCGTAGCCGGTTTTTTCAAAGCTCTGTAAATGTCAGTAGTGGTAAGGTGGACAGACTGTTAACGCGGATAATGCTTAATTTACAAAAAACTGTTGATTATTACGGGAAATTATACTATAATGATACAGATGAAGCAGCCGGACGTGGGATCAAACTGAAACCGGTTAGCAGCAAGCTCAAATTAAAAGTCGTTTAAGAATAAAAACGGTACATATACGGTTTAATACCGTATAGCGTCGGAAGTCACCGGAATACCGAGATGATGCTTTGGTGATCGGAGAGTTACAGGAGAAGAAATGAAAAATGCCGGTTCTAAATTATTCAGAGCGGGAGACCTGATCATTTGTTTTGCGGTGGTGGCGATTGCCGTTCTTCTGTTTGTATTGCCTTTTACGAAAAGCGGAAGTTCTGTGCTTGCGGTAAGCGTGGGGGGCAGCACACAGCGTTATGAATTGGGGCAGGATCGAGAATTTGTGCTTGAAAACAACGGAATTATGTTAAACGTGAAAATAGAGGCGGGTGAAGCTTCGGTCGTTTTGTCAACTTGTCCTGACAAAGTGTGTGTCAGAACAGGTAAAATTTCCGCGAAAGGGCAGATAATCGTATGTGCTCCGGCAGATATAGCAATCTGGATAGAGAGCGGAGAGGAGGACGGCTATGACGGCGTTATCGGTTAAAAAAACTGCTTGTGCGGCGGCGTTTACCGTGCTTGCACTGGCGCTTTCTTATTTCGAAGGTTTTATTCCGCTGTCTTACATAATTCCTTTTCCGGGTATAAAGCTCGGACTCGCCAACATAGCGGTGATGGCAGCCTGTTTTTATCTCGGCATCGCATATGCGATCGGAGTTTCGCTTTGTCGGATATTTATAGGTTTTCTGCTGTTCGGTTCGGTTACATCGCTTTGGTTTTCGTTTTGCGGGGGAATTTTTGCCCTTGCCGGGCTATGGTTGTATACTGCTTTCCTGAAAAATACAAATGGGATTATAGGAAGTTCGGTGCTTTGTGCGGCACTTCATTCAACGGGGCAATGCCTTGCCTGCTCAGCAATATACGGCTATTATGTGATGCTGACATACCTTCCGTACCTGTTGCTTTTTTCTGCGGCTACCGGAACGGTTATCGGCTTTATAGTCTGGCGTCTGATCAGTTTAAAAATTTATCAGGGATAGAAATATGGAAAAAGAAGTAATACTTTCGGAATCTGAAATAAAAAAACAGTTTGATTATATGTCTCAGGTGAAAACCCTCATCGGCACCGGGAAAAAAGTGTATATCAGAACCTTCGGATGTCAGCAGAATGAAGCCGACAGTGAAAAGCTGCTCGGTATGGCGGAAACAATGGGATACACACCTACCGATAAAAGCGGACAGGCCGACCTTATACTGGTCAATACTTGTGCGGTAAGGGAACACGCGGAGCTGAAAGCGTTGTCAATAAGCGGCGAATACAAGCATTGCAAGGCGGATAATCCTCAACTTATCATAGGAATATGCGGATGCATGGTTTCTCAGGAGCATCGTGTAAAAGATATAAAAAACAGATATCCATATGTCGATTTTCTTCTCGGAACCACTCTTATTCACCGTTTTCCGGAAATACTTTTTAAAACGCTGACCGAGAAAAAGCGTAATTTCTGGGTGTCGCCAGAAACATCGGTTATAGCCGAAAATCTTCCCGTAAGCCGTGTTCCGGGTGCCGTCGAAGCATGGGTTTCCGTTATGTACGGGTGCAATAATTTCTGCACTTATTGCATAGTGCCCTATGTAAGGGGAAGAGAGCGGAGCAGAAACCCGGAAGATGTAATAAAGGAAGTTGACAGTCTGATCAAGAACGGTGTAAAATCCATTACATTGCTCGGTCAGAACGTAAATTCTTACAAACCGCTGTCAAAGCCGGGATACGGATTTCCGGAGCTTCTTGAAGATTTGTGCAAGTTAGACGGAGAATGTGTGATCGGTTTTATGACCAGTCATCCGAAGGACGCGACAGCAGAGCTTGTTGAAGTGATAGCAAAACATCCTCCTGCAACGGGAAAAGTCGGAATATCCAGGCGTTTTCATCTGCCGTTGCAGTCAGGCAGCGACAGAATACTGAAAGCGATGAACAGACATTATACGCTGGAAAAATACATGAGTCTTGTTGAAAACATAAAACGCCGGATACCGGGAGTTTCTCTGACCACCGACATAATAGTCGGGTTTCCGACGGAGACCGAGGAGGAATTCAGACAGACTCTGGATGCAGTACGGCGTGTCAGATACGATAATATATATTCGTTTATATATTCCAAGAGAAAAGGAACTGCGGCGGCAGCAATGGAAGGACAGATAGACGAAAGAGTCAAGGGAGAAAGACTGAGAAGACTTATTGACTTGCAATCGGAAATTTCAAAGGAAAACAATGTACGTCTTGAAAACCTGACAGTCCGGGGACTTATCGAGGGAGTAAGTAAGACAAGTCCGGAGAAAATGACTGCACGAACAGCTGACGGAAAACTGATACATTTTACCGGAAACCCGGAGGATGCAGGTAAGTGCGGGCTTTTCCTTATCGAAAAGGCGGAAAGTCACGAACTATTCGGGAGCCTTGTAAAAACAGAGGATATCTGAATTGTATTCCGGAATCTGAAATGATGATATTTTAACTGTGTCCCGGAATCTGAGCCGAGGATCTAAGACCCGTATTGCGTAATCGAAACGGACGAGTAAAAAGCGGCTTTATACGTTAGACAAGAAACTTTACGGCAGTTACGTAAGGCAATGCTTTGGGGATGACGGAAAAGCCGAAAGTCAAAATCAGGCGTTTGCAATATACGGATTTTTTGATGTTTACAAAATAACAACTATTTGAAAGGTGATAAACCGACATGACACCGATGATGCAGCAGTATCTTGAAGTAAAGAAAAATTACCCCGACACATTTTTGTTTTACAGACTTGGGGATTTTTATGAAATGTTTTTTGATGACGCAAAGAAAGCGTCGGCAATACTTGAACTCACCCTCACCGGACGTGACTGCGGTGAAGATGAAAGGGCGCCGATGTGCGGAGTACCTTATCATGCTGCTGACAGTTATATAGCCAAACTTGTTTCAAGGGGCTACAAGGTCGCGATCTGCGAACAGACGGAAGATCCGGCGACAGCCAAAGGTCTGGTGAGGAGAGAAATAGTCAGAGTAATAACACCGGGGACAGTCACTGACAATACAATGCTTGACGAAAAGAAATATAATTACATATGTTCTCTTAACTTACAGGGGGATAAAGCGGCTCTCGCATTTGCCGATGCGTCGACCGGAGATATGAGCGCGGTTTTTCTCAGCGGACGCGACATAGAGGAAAAAATAATATCTGAATCGGAAAGATATGCGCCGCGGGAAATACTTTTCAATGCGGAAATCAGTGAATATAAAAAACTCAGGGAATATTTTTGCGATAAATTGAAGGCAATGGTGACCTCGCGCGGCGACGGCTTTGATTACGATGTGGCGCTGCTGAGGGTAAAAAGGCAGCTTGGAAAGAATACACCGGAGGAGCTTGTCAACAATCCGGTAATGACCGGAGCGGCAGGGGCGCTGCTTGCATATATATCCGAAACCCAGAAATCGGATATTTCTTACATACGGGGGGTTACTGTATACAGTGACGGCCAGTATCTTGAGCTTGATCCCAGCAGCCGGAGAAACCTCGAAATATGTGAAACAATGAGAAGCAAGGAAAAGAAGGGTTCTCTGCTGTGGGTGCTCGATAAGACAGTGACCTCGATGGGAGCGAGACTTCTGAGAAAATGGCTGGAAATGCCTTTGGTAAATACGAGAGCGATAGAGCGCCGGCAAAAGGCTGTTTCGGAGCTGAAAGAAAATTATCTACTGAGGAAAGAGCTGACAGAAACTCTTCGACCGGTACTTGACATAGAAAGGTTGATGGCAAAGGTAGTATACGGTACGGCAAACGCAAGGGACATAAGGTGCGTAGCCGAAACGCTTTCGGCAGTCGGACAGGTAAAGAAGCAGATGGCGGATGTTGCCGTGGATGAACTGAAATCAATACGGGATCTTCTTGATCCGCTCGAAGAATTTGTCGCCAAGATAAAAAATTCAGTGGTGGAAAATCCTCCGCTTACAGTGCGCGAAGGCGGAATGATCGCACCCGGAGTTGATGAAGAGCTGGACAGACTCCACGGATTGTTGAGCAACAGTAAAACATACCTTGAAGAGCTGATAGAAGAGGAGAGAAAAGCAACCGGAATAAGCAAGTTGAAATACGGCTATAACAGAGTTTTCGGGTACTATATAGAAGTCACTAATGCAAACAAAGGTGAATTGCCTGACTACTACATAAGAAAACAGACTCTCGCAAACGGGGAAAGATATATAACGCCGAAGCTCAAAGAGCTTGAATCCGAGATACTCGGTGCATCCGAAAAGATTTGCGATCTCGAATATAACATTTTCTGCGGTCTCAGGGATATAACAGCCGGGCTTTCGTCTGAAATACACGAAAATGCCCAACTGATGGCACTGCTTGATGTTTATCTGTCGCTCAGCGAAGCGGCGTCGAGGTATAATTACATATGTCCTGAGGTCTCATATGACGACAGGATAGAGATTAAAGACGGGCGGCATCCGGTAGTGGAGCTGTTTGTAAAAGACAGTTATTTTGTGCCTAACGATACGGTTCTTGATACATCAGCGAACAGACTTATGCTTATAACCGGTCCGAACATGGCAGGAAAATCCACATATATGCGCCAGGTGGCGCTTATAACCCTGATGGCGCAGATAGGTTCGTTTGTCCCGGCGCAGGAAGCGCATATAGGCGTAGTCGACAAGTTATTTACGCGTGTAGGAGCATCGGACGATCTGGCGTCGGGTCAGTCGACTTTTATGCTGGAAATGAATGAAGTCAGTTACATCGTGAAGAACGCCACGAAGCGGTCGCTGATAATATATGACGAAATAGGTCGTGGGACCAGTACATATGACGGCATGAGCATAGCAAAAGCAATTGCCGAGTACACTGCGGGTAAAAAATTAGGAGCAAAAACTCTTTTCGCGACTCATTATCACGAGCTGACGTCGCTTGAAGGAGAAAAGGACGGAATAGTGAACTATTATATAGCCGCAAAGAAAAAAGGCGAGGACATAATTTTTCTTCGTAAGATACTCAGAGGCAAAGCCGACGACAGCTACGGAATAGAAGTCGCAAAGCTTGCGGGAATCCCGAATGAAATAATAAAACGTGCAAGGGAAGTTCTGGGTGAGATCGAAGCCGGAATCGGTCATCAGCAAATTGTGACAGCGATACCCGAAAACGACAATATTTCATTTGAAGACATGACGGATAAAGAAATATCAAGACGTGTGAAGGAGTGTAATATCAACACACTCACGCCACTTGAAGCGCTCAATTTCATATACGAACTGAAAAAAATGGCGGAAAGCTGATTTAGGAGTATATATGGGAATAATCAACGTTCTTGAACCGCAGGTGGCTAACCTGATAGCTGCCGGAGAGGTCGTGGACAGACCGGCGTCAGTCGTAAAGGAACTGCTTGAAAACGCAATTGATTCCGGTGCCGATTCGGTGACTGTTGAGATAAGAAACGGCGGAATAAAGCTGATAAGAGTAAGCGATAACGGCTGCGGAATGGCAAGGGAAGACGTTCCGGTCTGCATAAAGCGGCACGCGACAAGCAAAATACATTCGGAAAGAGATCTTGACAGTATCGTAACTCTCGGATTCAGGGGTGAAGCGCTTGCGGCGATAGGTTCAGTATCAACACTGAGGATAATAACCAAACAGAAAAACTCATCAATGGGAACTGCGCTTACCTGTGTAAGCGGAGAGATAAACAGTATAACTGAGACCGGGGCGCAGAACGGGACGACGGTAATAGTGGAAGATCTTTTTGCAAATATACCGGCAAGGCGTAAATTCCTGAAAAAAGACAGTTCAGAGGCTCTTGCGTGTTCTGCCGTTGTGGAAAAGATTGCTCTTTCAAGACCGGATCTTTCGGTAAAGTTCGTTTCAGACGGCAATCTCAGATTTTCCACATCCGGTGACGGAAAACTGCTCAACGCCGTTTACGCGGTACTCGGAAGGGATTTTGCTCACAGATTGACAGAAGTATGCGGAAAGACCAACGGAATCGGGGTAACCGGCTACATAGGTACGCCGGAAAACGTCAGAGCAAACAGGAATTATCAGAATTTTTTCATAAACGGAAGATACGTCAAGAGCCGTACGGCAATGGCGGCGCTTGAACAGGCGTTCAGATCTTATATACCGTCAGACAAATTTCCGGTCTGCGTACTTGAAATAAAAATACATCCTGCTCTTGTTGACGTCAACGTACATCCGGCAAAGCTTGAAGTGAAATTTTCAAATGAGCAGGCGGTGTTTGACGCTGTATATTCTGCTGTGCTGACTACACTTGAAAACCTTAGTGAAAGACCTAAGTTCGGACTGACCGGTGATAAAGCAAAAAGAGATAGTAAGGTCATCGGTGCCTTTGTCCCGCTTAAAGAATCCGGAAACGGAGCCGACAGCGAAAAAGGTGTGCAGATGACGCTTAAAGATTTTTCTCTCAGAGGTCAGGCGGTCAGCAGTGCTCATCTTTACGGCGTTAATGAGACAGAGTTGCCTCCGCATCTCAGGTTTTCACAGGCAAAAAAGGATGATATACCACTTCCGCTTTCGGTTGACAATTCAATAATTGATACAATAACTTCGTCCGGCAGCGAGCTGATCGAAGCAGATAAAATGATAAAAAAAGTCAGACTCAGCGTGCCTGAAACCGGAATAACGCCGCAGAATACAGACGAATGCAATAATGAAAAAGAGGAAAAGTCAGATCCCGGTAACCCGGAAAAACCGACTGAAAATACAGAACTTACGTACCGTGCGGCAGAAATTACAGAAACACCGCACATTCCGGCAGAAAGTGCGGCAGTGAAATCCGGCGCAAATGAGGAAAAAAAGAACGTAAGTCCGGAGAAAAGCGGACTTTATTATTCTGATGGAGAAGTCGGAAGCGCGAATGATACAACATTAAACAAAGAGGGCGTACAAGCGCATTCAGACCCGGTAAATGAACCCGTAATACCGGAATACCGTATTCTGGGTGAAATTTTCAATTCTTATGTGCTGGTGGAAACAGAAGGCAAACTGCTGATGATAGATAAGCATGCCGCACATGAGAGAATACTTTTTGAAGATATGAGAAAAAACATCACAGGGTCGGCAGAAAGTCAGATGCTTCTGGTGCCGCTGAACGTGAAGCTCTCAGAGGAAGAATCTGCGGCGGCGGATGAATACGGTGAAAAAATAAAGGCCATGGGTTACATCTACGACATTTCTGACGGTGAGTGCAAAGTAAGCGGGATACCCTCCGGACTCAGCGCCGACGAGGCCGAAACACTTCTGGTTACGGTCCTCGGCAAACTTGCCGACGGCACCGGAAATGTGAGTGTGACGGGAAAACTGTTTTTTGAGCAAGCCCTTTATCAGGCATCATGCAAGGCGGCAATCAAAGCGGGAAGAATTTACGGCGAATCTCACATAAAGTGGATATGCGACAGGCTTTTGTCGGACGAAAGTATAATGTTTTGTCCTCACGGAAGACCGGTGGCTTTTGAAATTTCACAGGATGAGATAGAACACAGATTCAAAAGAAAATAAATAACGGGTAAGGATATGTCAGAAGAAAATAAAGCAAACGGTTTCAGTGTGTTGAAAACCGAGGGGAAAGCAAGACTTGGAAAAATGAAGACGGTGCACGGAGAAATAAATACGCCGGTTTTCATGAACGTAGGAACGAGTGCCGCGATAAAGGGCGGAGTATCGCTTCCGGATCTTAAAGACTGTAAATGTCAGGTCGAGCTTTCAAATACATATCATCTCCATATAAGACCGGGGGATAAGCTGATAAAAAGACTTGGCGGACTTCATAAATTCGCCTGTTGGGACGGACCGATATTAACAGACAGCGGCGGGTTTCAGGTATTTTCTCTTGCTAAGTTGCGTAGGATAAAAGAAGAGGGAGTGTATTTTCAGTCTCACATGGACGGGGCACGGATATTCATGGGTCCGGAGGAGAGTATGCAGATACAGTCAAATCTCGGATCGACTATTGCGATGGCTTTTGATGAATGCATTGAAAATCCGTGTGAGTACGGGTATGCCAAAAGATCTTCGGAAAGAACTGTGAGATGGCTTGTAAGATGCAAACGTGAGTTGCAGAGGCTGAACTCGTTACCCGAAACACTGAATCGCAGTCAACTTTTATTCGGAATCAACCAAGGCAGCACATATGATGACCTGAGAATCGAAAACATGAAGCGTATAGCCGAGCTTGATCTTGACGGATATGCGATAGGAGGTCTGGCGGTCGGTGAAAGTGCTGATGAAATGTACCACATAATTGAGCAGGTTGAGCCTTACGCCCCTGAGGACAAACCGAGATACCTGATGGGGGTCGGAACGCCGCAGAATATACTTGAAGCGGTAAAGCGCGGAGTGGATTTTTTTGACTGCGTGATGCCGAGCAGAAATGCCAGACACGGCAATTTGTTCACATGGAGCGGAAAGCTCAATCTTTCAAACGAAAAATTTCTCGATGACCGGAGACCGCTTGACGAGAATTGTGATTGCCCGGTTTGCAGAACATATACAAGAGCGTATATAAGACATCTTTTCAAGGCAAGAGAAATGCTCGGAATGCGGCTTTGTGTAATTCATAATCTGTATTTTTACAATACGCTTATGGAAAAAATAAGGGAGGCACTTACCGAAAACCGTTTCGGAGAATTTTACCGCAGGTGGGTGGAAGTTCTCGGCAGAAGAGTCTGATCCGAACCTTAAATCGGAAAGTGCCGGTAAATGCTAAGGTCAATTTTTTAACTGAAAAATCTGATTCTTATTCTGAAAATCTGATAACAATCCGAATTTTCGGAAGTATTTGCACAAGCATAAAAAACAAATTCTGGAACATTCAGAATTTTGAAGAAAGATTTACACTGGTTAAAAAATAAATTCTGATAAAAGTCTGAATTTTCGGAAAGTATTCACCAAAATACGAAAAATAAATACTGACGGAAAACGCGGAATACGTTTAAATCTGTCAGTGTTTTCTTTTATCAGTCGCGTACTTCGGGGGATGACGGCTTTGCCAAATCTGAAAGCAGTAAAAAGTTCGGCACTGTCGTTTCCTATGCTTTTGACCGGATACGACGGCGTTGTTGCCGTGGAAAAAACACAGGGGGTATTGCTCCGTCGGCAATACCCCCTACTTCCGTGAGCTACGTGCCTATCGGCAGCAGCCTCATTTACATTTTATAATCAATCAGTTATTCTTCTATAAAACCACCTCGTTTTTTCGCTTATTTAATGATATGTTCTGATTTTTCTATACTCATCACCTCACACATTTGAATTTATTTGTTTTCTCTCTGTGTTGCTTACCTCCTGTTTTTTTTATTTTAAGCCCTGTATCTGAGGGCATTACTGAAATCATTATTATTGGATTTTCGGTATTATCAGTCCGTAATTACCTTCCTTTCTCTGATAAACTACATTTATGTTCATAGTGTCCATATTCAGGAAAACGAAAAACTGATGACCGAGCATGTTCATTTGCAGAACCGCTTCGTCAACTGACATAGGTTTCAGTACGAACTCCTTTATGCGTACCGGAACCTCGGATTCCATAGACGAAACAACCGGTACCTCCGCCGGTTCGTCCGCGGGAATTTCTTTCAGGAACACTCCGTCCCTTATTCTTTTACCGAGTCGTGTTTTGTTTTTTCTGATCTGTCTTTCGATCGAGTCCATAACAGAGTCGAGAGCGTTCTGGAAAGTGGAATCTTCTTCTTCGCCCCGGAACATCAGTCCCGAACTGCTGATCGTCACTTCAAGTATTTCATTTCCGTTTTTTCTTTTCCGCATAGTAACATGTGCTGTGGCGTCATCTTTGAAAAACTTGTCATACTTTGAAAGTTTTCGGTCGGCGAGCTCATAGAAGTCTTTTGGCACGTCCATCTGTCTTCCTACAATTGTAATCTTCATGTCATCCCACCTTTTCGATATATTATCAGGGGTTTTCCCTTCTGACAATTAGAGTATAGCATCTCGGAGAAGTAATTTCAATGTATATTTTGTGAATAATTAACAAATTCGATTGTTACAATTTATTTAATTTATGCGTATTGACAATTTATTGACTCTGTGATATAATGAATACAATAACGCCGCAACTGTGTCCGGATGCGGCGTTATTGTTGTTGATTTTAAGTAAAATTTCTGCTTCGGGAGTGACAACAAGGATAAAATATAACGGGAAGGTAAGCAATAAAAATTATACCGTTAAGGCAGCCTATTTTAAACAAAGTAAAATGACCGTGCTGTTTATGACATCTCTGTAAAAAAGAGAATTGATGATTTAAATTGCTTTAAAAATTGTGTCAAAGAAAACTTATACGGGATATGTTCAAGGGAGAAAATTCAGGATCATTTCGGTCACAAAGACCGCTATACAGGAAAAAGCCGCAACGGTGATAAGTTTTTTTCCGAGAACGGTAAGAATAACAGCAACTGCAAAAGCGACAGCAGCGGAAATGACAGAAGATGTTGAAAAGAAAACCACCGGCACGGTCATTACTGTGAGTACCGAAAACGGGATGTAGTAGAGAAAAGACCGAATAAACCTGTTGCGTATCTGTTTTTTTATCAAAAGCATAGGAATAAGTCTTATGAGATAAGTGACTGAGGCCATTACGGCAAGATATTTTATAAAAACTCCGAAGCTCATTTCAGTTCTACCTCCGCGCAGTCGGTATCAGCAACGTCCCTGACGGGGAAAACAAGAGCGCAGATAAGGCTTACGGTAACCGAAACGATAATTATACGCATTCCTTCGCTCATATCGCTGACGACCGGCATGAAGTATATAATACAGCTGAGTATTACCGAAATGAGAACGCAGAAGCGCACAGAAACGTCGGACTTCGCTTCCGGTAGGACTATGGCGATGAACATTGCATAGATAGCGCAACCGAGTGCGGATATGACCTGCTCCGGGAGAATGTTTCCGGCGACGGCTCCGGCAACGGTTCCGATGCTCCATCCGAGATACGGGAGAAGCGCCAGCCCGAACATAAAGCTTTTGCTTACAAATCCTTTTTTTGAGGTTGCGACAGCGAAAATTTCGTCTGTGTTGCAGAAAGCAAAAACAAATCTGTACACAGGACTGATTTTGCTGTCGAATTTCTGGGAAAGAGAGACAGACATCAGCGCATATCTCAGATTTATCACCGCCTGTGAAAGAGCAAGTTCCGAAAGTGAGCCGAGACTTGCGAAGATAGGAACGGCGGCAAACTGCCCGGCAGAAGTAAGATTGAACATGGAGACAAGGAGCGATTCGACCGGAGTCAACCCGGCTTCCACGGCGTAAATGCCAAAAACAAAGGCAACGGAAATATATCCGAGGCAGATAGGAAGACCTGCGGAAATTCCGGAGGAAAATTCCGCGTTCTTGATTTTCATATCAGAGGATCCTTTCATATATGTATCGTGCAAGTGTGTAAATAAGTAAAGTCGGCATGAGTTTTATAATAAACATTTAAAAGTAATTATATCACTTCGGAGACCGAAAGTCAATATTTTATTTTTGCTGAGTTTTGCGTAAATGTGAAAACGGTATTGAAATTCCGCGGAAAAGGTGGTAAAATAATACGGAAAAACAGTTTGAGCGAAAAATAATAATTCTGACGTGAGGTAAGATAAGGAGTGTTATATGAAAATAAAACCTTTTGAAAAAACGGATTATGATAATCTTTATAGCTTCATGGAACCTCTTTGGAAGGAAACTTACGGGAAAATTTTACCCGAAAAACAGATAGACTTTCTTCTCGGTCATTATTTTTCCGCAGATGCCGTTAAGGAATTTCTCGGTAAAGGATACAGGTATTTCAGACTCGAAGAAGATGGAAAGCTCTGCGGAGTTACGGTAATATGTGACGGCAGCGACGGAAGCATTTATCTTGACAAGCTTTATCTTGCGGAAGACTGTCGCGGAAAAGGCTACGCTGCCGAAGTTTTCTCTTACCTGCTTGACAGCGGAAAAGATATAACGCTGAATGTAAATCAGAAGAACGCCAGGGCAATAAAATGCTATACCAAAAACGGTTTCACGGTGGAAAGGGAAGAAGAGATAGTGCTTGAAGACGGGATGATAAACAAAGATTATGTTATGAGACTCAAAGCTGAAAATTTTAAAGGAAACGAAAAGGAGTGACCGTATCGGTCACTCCTTTTGATCATGCTGATTTTCGGAGTTATATTACAGTTTGTGCTTGGCAGTATCACAAAGATACCGAAAGCCTATCGGTTTTTTCAGAAAAACAGTTTTACTCCGTTTTCTTTCAGTGCGGATTGAAGATAAGTGACATCGAGTAAGTCAAAGTCAGAGGAAATCGCCGCAGCAAGTCCGGCAGCCTGACCGGTGACGGCGCAGTCGGGTATCACCCGGGTGATATCCCACATTCTGTCGTTTACCGAAATACATCTGCCGGCTGTGATAAGATTTTTGACGTTGTTTCCGTAAAGGCAGGAGAAAGGAATGCTGAAACACAGACCTTTTTTCCGCCAGTCGGAAACAATACCGATGCTGTCGCTGAAATTTTCAAAAGGTCGGTCGTCTCCGAGGACGGTCTTGCCGACAAGACAGGCGGTCATCCTGACCTGAGGAACTGTCGGGATGGTGACCGGTAAAAGGTCTTCTGCTCCTTTTTGCCTTCTGCTCAATATGTCGGAAAGAATTTTTGCTCTTGAATTGCAAACAAATTCAGATAGCACAGAAGCATCGGCTCCCTGATAATACCTTCCGTTTTCAAGCAGGTTATCAGAAAATTCCTTTGTCTTTTTCTCGTCGGTTACATCCGCAAATCCAAGCATATTAAGCATATATTTTCCGCCTGAAATGTAGTAGTACCACGCTGCAAGAAGGTTGCCTTTGCTGTGATTACGAATGGTTTCTCCGGAAAAACGGCAGATGTCAGCGTCGCCCGTTGCGTCGACAACCGACTTCCTTACTTTCACTGCGGATCTTCCTGATTTGTTTTCAATAATGACATGAGATATTTTGCCTTCACGGCAGGAAACGCCGCAGGCGGAAGTTCCGTACAGAATTTTTACTCCCTCGTCGAGAAGCAGGCGTTCAGACGCGATTGCGAACAGCTGAGCGTTGAATCTTGCCTGATAGCGTCCCGACTGTGCGCGGACAGAAGCCGGGCAATCTTTTTTCCAGACTTCCGGGAGATCGATTTCAGCCCCGTATTTTACCGATAACTTAATCAGCTCTTCGGCAAGTCCGAAGCTTACCTGATTTCCCAGTCCGTCGCAGAGCGGCAGAAATATTGTAACCAGTCCCGATGTGGCAAGTCCACCCGGTAAAAAGGATTTTTCGAGCAGCAGGACTTCAGCCCCTGCTCTTTTTGCAGAAAGGGCGGCGGCTATTCCGGCAACACCGCCTCCGCAGACGCACACGTCACATTCTGACGAAACGTCAAGAATATTGTTTTCGGATATTTTTTCCATAAAAACCTCCGTTTTACGTTTAGCCGGTGAAAAAAGACTGTCAGACTTGCAGGGCTTTTGCTCCGGCAGGGGTATTGTATCATTTAAATCCGTATATGTCAACGGACTTGAAAAATAAATTATCATCATTTTATATGCTGTTTGCGGCTTTAACCGAAAATTTACATAATCCGTGACAATACTTGCTTTTTCCACTTGATTTTTTTTCGTGTTTGGTGTAGAATAGAAGCAAATATATAAACTGAAAGACTGAGGAGAATTTGTTATGTTGGTATCGGCAAAAGAAATGCTTGTAAAAGCAAAAGAAGGTAAGTACGCGGTAGGTCAGTTCAATATTAACAACCTTGAATGGACCAAAGCGATACTCAGCACGGCGCAGGAGCTTTCTTCCCCTGTGATACTCGGAGTTTCCGAGGGAGCGGGAAAGTATATGTGCGGATATAAAACCGTGGTAGGAATGGTCAACGGAATGCTGGAAGAGCTTTCGATAACAGTGCCGGTAGCGCTTCATCTTGACCACGGAACATATGAGGGTGCACTCAAATGTATCGAGGCGGGATTTTCGTCTGTAATGTTTGACGGCTCTCATTATCCGATAGCTGAGAATATCGAAAAGACCAAAACACTTGTTGCGATATGCAACAGCAAAGGTCTTTCAATAGAAGCCGAAGTCGGAGCAATAGGCGGCGAGGAAGACGGGGTCATAGGAAACGGAGAGTGCGCAGACCCTGAGGAGTGCAAGATGATAGCGGACCTCGGAGTGACGATGCTTGCGGCAGGCATAGGAAACATTCACGGAAAATATCCGGCAAACTGGCCCGGTCTTTCGTTTGACACGCTTGCGGCTGTAAGCGAAAAGGTCGGCAAAATGCCGCTTGTTCTTCACGGAGGAACAGGTATTCCCGAGGACATGATAAAGAAAGCGATCTCGCTGGGAGTTTCCAAAATCAATGTAAACACAGAGTGCCAGCTGGCTTTCCAGGCGGCAACAAGAGCCTATATTGAAGCCGGAAAGGACCTCCAGGGAAAAGGATTTGACCCCAGAAAGCTGCTTGCTCCCGGAACAGAGGCCATAAAAGCAACCGTAAAGGAAAAGATGCAGCTTTTCGGTTCTGTCGGAAAAGCGTAAGATTCAGATACCTAAATACCCACCGGAAAAGGATAACGGCGGCGAAGCAATGTGGTCTTGGTTAGGGTGAAGGTATGCGCTTTGCTGTTTTCTGAACAGCTGGACTACAATATTCAGAGACAGCAGGATAATATTGAAGTTAATGTGAAAGGACTGATTTGCGGCATTCTCCGGATCTGTACAGTCCTGAACCGGTCAAACGGCCTGTTCGGTGTTGTGCGGATGTCGGAAAGCTCAGGGAGGTCCTTTCGGTTTTTTCTGACTTTCTGAAAAAAACTTAATAAGAGTGTAACAAGTTTTGTGATTTAATTTACCGTATACCGAAGACAATGACTTGGTCAAATATGGAAACAGGCAGGGAATATGATAAATATCGTTTACTGTGTTTGCGGACAAAGTGAAATCCCCGACGGTATTTCAGAAGAACGCAAAAGAAAAATAGAGGATACCGGAAATAAGTCGTTAAGAGAACAAATGATAGGTGCGGCAAAAGTTCTGAAAACAGGTTTCGGGCTTTACGGAATAAACGAGCGGGAAGTCATTTACGTAAAAAACGACTTCGGCAAGCCGTATGCGCTTGATTCCCCGGAAGTATATTTTTCGCTGTCTCATACAGACGGATTTGCCGTTGCAGCTTTCGGCGGCGCTGAACTCGGGTTGGACTGTGAGAGATCTGACAGACAAATACCCGATAAAGTAATTGGCAAATATTTCACAGCAGAAGAGCAAAAGGCGTACGGAAATGAGAGTATCCGGCTTTGGACATTGCTTGAAAGCTACGGAAAATTTACGGGTAGGGGTTTAGTCAGAGAGAAGAACAGGGATTTTCACATTCCTTATTTTAAGTCAGAATACTATGACGGCAGTATTTTTTTCAGGTTTATCAGGCTTTGCGGGTTTGATGTAACAGTTTGCGGACCGGTCAAGGATGAAATCAGGCTTGTTAAAACGAAATAAACGAAATAAATAAAAAAAGTGTTGACAAAAATAAAAATGTGTGGTATACTCTGTAAAGTGATTTGCTTTACAGCAATTTACCGGCGCGTACAAGGGGGGGAGCTGCATGAAGATAGATATGGTTTACCTGTATGACCTCTATGCCCCGCTGCTGAGTGAGAGACAAAGGGAAATACTTAACCTCTTGTATAATGAAGATGAATCGCTGTCTGAAATTTCGGAAAACATCGGAATAACAAGACAGGGAGTAAGGGACTACATAGTCAAATCCGAAGCACTCCTGTCAGGTTTTGAAAACGCACTGCATCTGCATAAAAAGCTGACTGAGCTCAGCGAATATGTCGATGAGCTAAAGGAACTGGCGGAGAAAACGGGTGCCGACGGGCAACTGAAAATTAAGATATCAGCACTGAAAGATAAACTCTTTCAGCAGTAAACGGGAGGATTTATAATTGTTCCAGAGTCTGACTGATAAACTGGCGGAAGCATTCAAAAAATTCAGAAGTAAAGGGAAACTTACCGAAGCCGACGTAAAAACGGGTATGCGTGAAATAAAACTTGCGCTTCTGGAAGCTGATGTCAACTTCAAGGTGGTAAGGGATTTCATAAAAACCGTGACGGAGAGGGCTGTCGGAGCTCAGGTGCTTGAAAGCCTGATGCCGGCACAGCAGATAGTAAAAATCGTAAATGAAGAACTTACAGCGCTGATGGGAAGCACAAACGCAAAGCTTACCATTTCACCCAAACCTCCGACAGTAGTGATGATGTGCGGACTTCAGGGCTCGGGAAAGACAACGCATACCGGAAAATTGGCACTGATGTATAAAAAACAGGGGAAACATCCTCTTATGGTCGCGTGCGATGTATACCGTCCGGCAGCAATTTCACAGTTGCAGACGCTCGGAGAGCAGATAGGGGTACCGGTTTTCACTCTGGGCGACAAGGTAAGTCCGGTTCAGATAGCAAAAGAAGCTGTGTCATATGCACAGAAGAACGGAAACGATATGGTGTTTCTGGACACAGCAGGACGTTTACAGATAGACGAAGTGCTGATGAATGAGTTAAAGAAGATAAAAGAGGGGGTAAATCCTACCGAAATTCTTCTTGTCGTCAACTCAATGATCGGTCAGGAGTCGGTAAACGTAGCGGAAACATTCAACAATATGCTGGATATAACCGGTGTTATACTTACAATGCTTGACGGTGACACTCGCGGCGGAGCAGCGCTCTCCATCAGATGCGTGACCGGAAAACCGATAAAATTTGTCGGTACCGGTGAAAAAATGGACGCGATAGAGCCTTTTTATCCGGACAGAATGGCGTCAAGGATACTGGGAATGGGAGACGTGCTGTCTCTGATAGAAAAGGCGGAGCAGCTGTACGACCAGAAACAGGCGGAGGAGATGGAAAAGAAGATACGAGAGTCTTCCTTTACGCTTGAAGATTATCTGGAACAGTTCAAGCAAGTCCGGAAAATGGGTTCGATGGATCAGATAATGGCTATGCTTCCGGGAGTAAAACCGGGGGCGCTAAAGGACGCCAAAATTGACGAAAAGCAAATAGACCGGATGGAAGCGATCATTTTATCGATGACAAAGAAGGAGAGAATAAAACCGGATATCCTGAACGGTTCAAGGAAAAAGAGAATAGCGGAAGGAAGCGGAACGTCGGTTGAAGAAGTCAACAAACTGCTTAGTCAGTACGCACAGGTCAATAAACTGATGAAGCAGATGGCTTCCGGAAAACTCGGTATGCTCGGAAATCTGTTCGGAAAGAAAAACAAATTTCAGTTCTGAGCGGCAAAAATGATTTATGGCATTTCGTAAAGTCAGCCGTTTGCAAAAGCCAATCGCAGACAGGATGGGTTTTGAAGTCGGACGCAAGAAAAGAGATAATTAAACGGCAATAAGCCATTTAACTATATTAAAAACAATCAAATTCGGAGGAAGAAAAAATGGTTAAGATCAGACTCAAAAGAATAGGTGCGAAGAAAAATCCCTTTTACCGCATAGTGGTGGCGGATTCGCGTTATCCCCGTGACGGAAGGTTTATAGAGGAGATCGGAACATACGATCCCACTGCGGAGCCGGTAGCTGTAAAGATAGACGCCGAAAAGGCGACAAAATGGATAGCAAACGGAGCGCAGCCGACCGAAACGGTAGCGGCACTGCTTAAAAAGAACAACATAATCTGAAAAAGGAAGGCAAAATAAAGTGGTAGAACTCAGCAGTGTACTTACAGAGATAGTAAAGCCGCTTGTAACCTGCCCGGATAAAGTCAGGATCATTGAAACTGTGTCCGGCAAAGAGGTTCTCCTTCAACTCAGCGTGTCGCCCGAAGATATGGGAAAAGTCATAGGACGTCACGGAAAAATAGCCAAGGCCATCAGAATCCTGATGAGAGCAGCGGCAATTCCGGACGGTATGCACGTGAGAGTTGACATAGTCGATGCGGACGAAATAAATGACGCCGGAGCTGACGTCGAATGACGGTTCGGCGGAAAATTTCAGAATGATTGATAATCAAAAACCGGGGATTTAAGTCAGATACGGATTTTCGTATCAACTTATCCCCGGTTTTTTATAACTCAGTTCAGGATACTCTGTCGGATGAAAAACAAAATAATCAGAAAGAGAAAAACACGCAGAAAAGAAAAAAGAAAAGTTTTGAATGTGTGGAGAAATTTTCAAAGTGACCAAACAAATGACGCTCGGAAAGAAAAATTATTTTACGGAACCGAGCATACGGCCAAGTAGCTCTGTGAATTCCGATTCGGCGTCGGCAATGGTACCGTCGTTGCGATAAGTATAATCGTAATTGTAATTTTCAACCAGGTCGTCTGAGGAGTTACCGTAAGAGTCTTTACATCTCGAAGAAGTCACGAGAAGAGTTTTGCAGTTTCCGCCTGATTTGTCTACCTTTTTTCTGAACTTTTCAATTTCTTCCGGTTCCCTTATGTGAACGAACAGTATCTCATAACTTGAAGACAGAAAGTCAAGGTATTTGCCATAGATATATTCGGTCGGAAGGTCATTGTAGTCAGTGAAAAGTTTTTTCAGATCGGCAAGGAATTTTCTCGACTTGTCGTCTTTCCCGCCGTTCCAGCCGCCGAGAGCGGCGATTTTTTTTACAGGATCAATTGAAGAAACATTCATAGTTCTGAAATGCCTTGAAGCAATTTCACAAAGTGTGTCTTTTCCGGCACCGCCTTTGCCGTTAATGATAACAGTCAGCTTTTTCATTATCAGAAGCCTTCTCCTTAATGGTTTATGACAGCATCAAAGCCTGATTATCCGGTTTCAGAATTTCAGACTTCATGTTACTTTTTAATAATGCCCTCTATAACTGTATATATTGTAGCACGCGGATTGAAATTTTTCAAGAGTAAAATTGAAAATTGCCACAAAACAGGTTAATATAATGTTCACAAAAAATTTTTAAATATTCCTTTAATAGCGCATACAATAATGGTAAAATCAAGTCGTTAGCACTTAGGTAAGCAGAGTGCTAAAAGCTTTAAAAGGAGGCGTCGGTATGGAAGACATTATGGAGCTTTCAGAGCGTCAGAAAATGATACTGAAAGCAATAATCGACGCACATATAGAAAGCGGAGAACCTGTGGGCTCCAAAGTGCTGGCGGCAGAACTTCCGGTTACGCTGTCAAGCGCAACGATAAGAAATGTAATGAGCGAACTTGAAAAGATGGGTTATCTTGAAAAGCCGCACACCTCAGCCGGAAGGGTACCGTCAGGTAAGGGATACCGACTTTACGTCAACAGCCTGATGAACAGATACGCATTGTCGGGTATTGACAAAAAGGTTCTTGACAGTGCGGAAACATCACAGATAGTCAGCGTGGACAGTTTGCTGAAAAAGGCGGCGCACGCAGTGTCTGAGTTTACCGACTACACAGCCCTTGCAGTAAAGCCGAGGCACAAAAGAGTGCTTGCCATGAACTTCAAGATGCTGCCGATGAATGACTACGGGGTGCTGATGATAATCCGGACATCGATAGGCATAGTCAAGACGAGATTTATTGAAATGGGTTTCAAGGTAAGCGAGGATATTTCTTTCAAGCTTGAAAAGGTACTCAATGAAAAGCTGTCGGGAGTAAGTACCGAGGACGTTACGCCGTCACTTGTATCGGAAATGGAGAAAGAACTGTCTGGGGTATCTCCGCTTCTAATACCTGTTATGCGTGCGTTCATGGAAGAGATAGGTACACTCAACGGCGGAGAGCTAAGTATTGACGGAGTCAATAAAATGCTGAAATATCCGGAGTATGCAAGTCTTGAAGGAATGAAAGATGTTCTTTCGGTTCTTGAAAAAAAAGATTACATTCTCGGAATGGTATCCTCAGCGGAAAAGGACACAATAAATATATGTATAAGTCCGGAATCCGAGCAGTCACAGCTGAAAGGGACATCTCTGGTTTTTAAAACCATAACGGAAAACAATCTTCCGGTTGCTGCAATAGGAGTTATAGGACCAAACAGGATGGATTATCCGAAAGTCATATCGGGAGTGGAATACATCAGTGATAAAATCCAGGAAGCAATGAAAACAGACGGAAAGGGAAAATAGAAAAGGGAGGTGCAGTGATGTCGGAGGAAGAAATAAAAGAAGATCAGGAAGAGACAGATGCGACAGATCGTCTATGCGACGTTGCAGGAGGAGAAGATAATCGGGAACAGGAAGAAAAGAAGGAAAAAACAGATAAAAGACATAAAAATACAAGCCGGGAGCTGGAAACAAAGCTGTTGACTCTTGAAAGCGAAAACGAAAAACTGAAAGAGGAACTTAAAGGCGCCGAAGATAAGTATCTCAGACTTTACGCCGAGTATGAAAATTTCAGAAAGCGTACCGCAAAGGAAAAAGAAGGGATTTACGGCGATGCTTACTCAGACGCAGTAACAGAAGTGTTGCCGATAGCGGATACACTTGAAATAGCGGCGGAATGCGAAGGGGATAAGGTAGTCGAAGGAGTTAGGATGACTCTGAAACAGTTTACAGAGACGCTGAAAAAGCTCGGAATAGAAGAAATCCAAACTGTTAAGGGTGACGAGTTTGACCCGGGAGTGCACAATGCGGTGATGAGTGAGGATGACGGAGAAGTAAAGACAGGGTGCGTCGTACGGGTTTTGAGAAAAGGTTACAGAAAAGGAGACAAGGTGATAAGGTACGCCATGGTCTCGGTAGCAAACTGAAAAATCCCGACCGTGAAAAGCGGCGGATTAAATTATATACATCATATATGGTAAAAACAGAAAAGCATAATGCTTTGGAAGGAGATAAATATGGGAAAGATTATAGGAATAGACCTCGGAACAACTAACTCTTGCGTTGCGGTTTATGAAGGCGGAGAGCCGATAGTAATACCGAATCCGGAAGGGGCACGTACAACCCCGTCGGTCGTAGCGTTCAAAAACAATGAAAGGCTTGTCGGACAGGTTGCAAAAAGACAGGCGATAACAAACCCGGACAAAACCATTATATCCATAAAGAGGGAAATGGGAACAAACTACAAGGTGGACATCGATGGTAAGACCTATACGCCTCAGGAGATATCGGCAATGATTCTTCAGAAGCTGAAAAGCGACGCCGAGGCTTACCTCGGAACACCTGTGACCGAAGCGGTTATTACAGTGCCGGCGTACTTTACCGACGCGCAGAGACAGGCTACAAAAGACGCCGGAAAGATTGCCGGACTTGACGTAAAGCGTATTATCAATGAGCCTACGGCTGCGGCGCTTGCTTACGGTATCGACAAGGAAAAAGATCAGAAGGTCATGATATTCGACCTCGGCGGGGGAACGTTCGATGTGTCGATACTTGATATAAGCGACGGAGTTTTTGAGGTTCTCGCAACTGCGGGTAACAACAGACTCGGCGGAGACGACTTTGATAAGAGGATAATAGACTGGATAGCAGATAAATTTGCCGCAGACAACGGAGGACTTGACCTGCGCAAGGATAAGATGGCGCTTCAAAGACTCAAAGAGGCAGCCGAAAAGGCAAAAATAGAGCTTTCCGGAATAACTCAGGCAAATATCAATCTGCCGTTTATAACAGTCACTGCCGACGGTCCTCAGCATTTTGACGCTACTCTTACCCGCACCGAATTCAACCGGATAACGGCAGACCTTGTGGAAGCTACAATGGGACCGGTAAGACAGGCTCTTTCCGATGCTCAGCTTTCGACGTCTCAGGTGGATAAAGTACTGCTCGTTGGCGGTTCGACACGTATTCCCGCAGTACAGGATGCGATCAAGAGCTTTATGGGCAAAGAGCCGTTCAAGGGAATAAATCCCGATGAATGTGTTGCGATAGGAGCGGCAATTCAGGGCGGAGTTCTCGGCGGCGATGTAAAGGACCTTCTGCTCCTTGACGTAACACCGCTTTCGCTCGGAATAGAGACGCTCGGCGGAGTATTCAACAAGATAATAGAAAGAAACACGACTATTCCGGTAAAGAAGAGTCAGATATATTCAACTGCGGCTGACGGACAGACGTCGGTTGAAATTCATGTCCTTCAGGGAGAGCGTGAGATGGCGAGAGGAAATACAACTCTCGGAAGGTTCAGTCTTGACGGAATCCCGGCGGCACCGAGAGGAGTACCGCAGATTGAAGTCACTTTTGATATCGACGCAAACGGTATAGTAAATGTAACCGCAAAGGACAAGGGAACCGGAAAAGAACAGCACATAACGATAACTTCTTCTACAAACATGAGTCAGGAGGATATCGATAAGGCGGTAAAGGAAGCCGAAAAGTTTGCCGAAGAAGACAAGAAGCAAAAGGAAGCCGTTGACGTCAAAAACCGTGCCGATAATATGATATTCCAGACCGAGAAGACACTCGGTGAGATTGGAGACAAAATCCCCGAAAGTGAGCTCGGTGACGTAAGAAACGCGCTTCAAAAGCTTAAAGAAACAGTAAAAACAGATAATACCGATGCAATCAAGGCAGACACAGAAGCTCTTGAACAGGCATTTTACAAAGTCAGCGAAAAGCTTTATTCACAACAGCAGGGCGGCGCCAATCCCGATGCCGGTGCGGCAGGAGGCGGCAGTGCCGGAGGCGATCAGACTTACTATGATCCCGGATTTGAAGACAAAACAGATAAATGATCCGGAACTGTATATTGTGATTTTCGGTTATCATCCGATACTTTGGTAAGTGTAAGCTTTGCTACGAAAGCAGCGACGCAAAATTATCCGGATTACGGTTGATTTTAATCAAAGATTGAGGCGCGTGCATTTTCAATTGATTTTGCATCATATCCGGACTAAACCTTTTGTATTATAACGAGTGATTCCGAGCGCCGTAAATTATCAGATTACAGATCCGATGATGTCAGGTTCACGGCTGTCCGTGTTTTGAATAACCCTGAAACGGAAATTCGCCGAACGTTTAATATGCGTCTGGTTAACAAAGTCAGAAATCGGGTACCGTCAGACTATGTAAAATAGTTGAGATGAGTCCGACCGATACCGGTTTCCGTATAAACGTAAAAAATATTAAGTAATAAATCCCGGCAAGTAACGCATGCCGGGATTTATTGTAAACAAAAAACCACGCGATGGTCGCGTGGTTTTTTATAACGTAATTAGCAGGATCAGCAAGGCAAAACGATCTCAAAAGAAAAGTAATTATCAGCTGTCAATGGAATTGCTTGCCGTCCGGGAAGTCGGATAATAAGCTTTGTTTTATTTAAAAAATCAGAATATCCGGCTTTTTATCCGTTGATCGTAACACATCAGAACATTTGAAGTTCAAAGTAAGGTAAATGTTTAAGATAATTTTCGTCTGTGAGTTTCAACTCGCAAAGCCTTCCTATAACAACATCCTGGTAATCCGGTTGCCACGTGCCGTCAATCATGCTTTTGAAAAATCCTAGATATTTTTCCGCATTCCTGTTGATCTCAAAATTTTCTTTTGCATAGTCAAAGGCATTCTGACTGTATTTTTCCAATGTCTTTTTATTTTTTGACATTGTACATATTGCCTTGAATATATCATCGGTTTCATTATCGTCATATCTTACTTTTAATGCGACCGAATCGGGAAATTCAGAAAACGTACCGATATCGGTCGTTATTATAGGTTTACCCATACCGAGCATTCGGTGGATGCTTCCGGAGCTCTCGCCCTGGGTAGGATACCTCAGGTTTATGCAAATGTCGCACAGCTTGATGTAGTTTTTGAATTCGTCCAGTGTAACGAAGCCTGTGATTCTGACATTTTCAGATAAGCCGCACTCTGCTATTTTCCGTTCCAGATTCATAGAGGGAGAAACTTCTCCTACAATGTAATACAAGAACTTGTCTGTTACTTCTTTTTTGTATTTCGAACAAGCATCTATTATCTGAATTATCCGCTTAGTCGGTGTGGCAAAGCCAAACGAACCCAGAACCAGAATATCGTCGGAAATTCCTGATTTTTTTCTTGCTGCTGCCGTTTCGTTTTTGCGGTCTTCAAGAAATTCGGCTGAATGGTGTGGAATTTTCACGATCGGCTTGGTATCGCAGATTCCCAATGCCATCTGTTTTGACATTTCTGAATGCACAATTAAGCCGGATGCGCTTTCTATGATTTTTCTTGCCATATTCAGTTCAAGCGGGTATTGCTCCCAAGGTGCCTGTCCGCCGTACTTAAAAAATTTCTTTGCAATCTCAGTTCCTTTTTTTCCGTGACAGTACTCTACATAGTCAAGATATGCATCAATTCCTTTTCTGTCAAGAACACTTTCGGCAACCAGATGATGAAGACCGATTTCGTGAAGCTCGACGACGCCGGGGTATTTCATCAGCATTTCAACGATTTGTCCGTGGTATGTGTAATTGTTACCGATCTGATAAACTATCAGGTCAAGACTTTCGCGGATCTTTTTATCATTTAACTTTGAAAGTGTGTGTACCTCAAAATCGTTCAGAATATTCTTACTTGAAACCTTTTCCGGTGAAAAGATCACAACATCTATATTCTGATTTTTCAGTGCGGGCACGAGCTCCTCGCTGAAATCAGAAATACCGGATTTCATCGGATTGAAAGGAGAACAATATCCTATTCTCATTTTATCACCTTTCACCTTACAGATTTTGTGAGTTCATCGATAACATTGTCCCAACAAATATCTTTAACAACGTCGTATCCTGAACAACCCATTTCTTCTGCCGTTTTTTTATTTTTGTAGAGTTCTTCGAATTTTTCGCCGAGCTCTTCCGGTAAGACATCACAAATAAATCCGTTTTCGCCGTTTTTTACAAATTCAAGCACGCCGCCGGAATCACGACAGGTAACTATCGGCTTTTTGGAAAGAAATGCTTCCAGAGTTATATAGCCGTAATCTTCGTCGATGGGGGGAAAACAAACTCCGAGACATTCTGAATAAAGTTTAAGGAGTTCGTCATCCGGCACAAAACCGAGGAATCTGACTCTGTCTGACACCCCCAGACTGTCTGCGAGCTTTTTCAGATTATCCATCTCATTGCCTTTTCCCGCAATGACAGCCGTTATCTTTTTGTCACAGTATTGCAAAGCTTTGATTATCAGGTCGACTCTTTTAGTGCTGTCAAGTCTGCCGACGGAAAGTATATAGTCACCCATTGATTCAAAATAATATCTTCCCGCAAGTGACGGCGGATGATAAAGCGGGGTCGATTCTATGCCGTTGAAATGTTTCAGCCTCTGCGTAACATTTTTGGAAATGGTGTATCTGTCTTTGAATTCACTTATCCCGAGGGTGTCAAGAAAAGTTATTTTCTTTATCATTTCTTCTCCGCCGGCAACAGTATGAAAGCCTCCTGCCTGTACGCTGTTTGCCAGATCGTACGCCGCCCGGTGCTGATGCATAAGCCACAACATCTTGTTTTTATGTTTTACCATGAAAGTAGGCGTTTTCAAGCAGATAACAAGATCGATCTTGCTGCCGTTTGATTCACTGAGATCAACAGTTCTCCACATTGCATAGGAATCCAGAAGACAGTTATTGGGATACCATTTGAACGGCAGAGAAACCATATCTGCCTCAAATCCCCTTTCCCTGAGTTTTGCGGTAAGGGTTTCAAGCATTATTTCGGCTCCCCCGCGTATAAACGGTACCTGAGAATGAAGAACCGCCACTTTCTTTTTCATCGTCATCACTCCTTGATAGCAATAATTGCATAGTCCATGGGTCCATATAACTGACGTGCAATATTGTTTATAATCTTTTCGCAATCTTTGTAAGCTTCGTTTTCCGTACCGGAATTCAAATCCTTCCAACAGGAATCCGGATTTGCTTCGATGATTCTGACTTGTTTATACCCGCACCAATCGAAATAATATTTTATCATTTCCGGCGGAAGAATTCGTTTATGTGTCGGATCATAGAAAAAAGTATTGGCTCCGACTGTGATATTGTCCGGATTCGGCGTTTCAAACAATACAATGCCTCCGGGTTTCAGCGCTTTTAGAGAGGATTTGAAAAGGTTCATAAGCTCTGACTGACGCAGATGCTCTATGATTTGTATGCCGGATATCATGTCGATGCTGTTTTCCGGCAATTCCTCAATGTATCTCACACAGTCGGTACACAATGTTTTATGCCCGTACTCTTCCGAAATGCTATTCTGGATTTTATTGAGATCTATTCCCACGTAATCGACAGCGCCGTTTTCCCTTATCACATCCAGCCATTCGCCTCTCCCGCTTCCTATGTCGACAAATCTGCACTTACTGAAATCCGGAAGATATTCCTTGACAACCGGAATATAAGATCTCAGCCTTTCGGTAATGTTATCCCTGGTTCCTCTGAAACGTTCCTCAAAGCAGTGATAAAACAGATCATCATCGCACGGAACATCCAGGCTTAATGATTTTTTGAATTCATCGTTAAGTTGCCGGATACGGTTATTTGTTTCTTCCAGTTTAACGCTGACATTTTTTAATTCATCCCTGAGTTGCATCACCGAATCAATTAAAAGAGAATTGACTGATGTCTGTTGCTCGTAAACGGGGAAAATGTACCAACCGAAAAATATTCTGATCAGTTTTCTCAGCACTCTTTTGATGAAAGTCTTGATTTTTCCGTTTTGTATTGTGTGATAACCGTCTATCCGCTGTAATGACCTTGCGGTTGATAAGGTATTGTTGAGGGATTTGAAATCAGGAATGCAACCGGCAATTTCCGGTGATATTTCCTCATCAGTTTCAAGCACCTCGGATTTATAAGAGTTGTCGATCGCCAATTTCCTGTTTTTGACATTTCTTTGGAAATCTTTAAAGGTTACGGACATTTAACAGCTCCTCTCGGTATTTCATACGGTAAAATATTTCAGTTCCGGTTAATGCACAAAACGCAGTGCCCATCTGTATGGACTCTGTGTAGTTTTTGACTTATTCAAAGAAATATAACTGCGTAACATTATAACACACACCTTATTTTTTGTCAATATCCGCTTAAAAAATCACGTTTATCAGACACTTCATCAGATTTTGGATTTTTTTACAAAACAAGCCGGTTTATACGGATAAGCCAAAGCAGACACGGCAGCATCAGATTACAAATGTCGGGATTGCATAGTGCGATTACAATTAAGAGGGCGGACGGAGAAAGTAACTGATACAAAGTTGAACAAGTATTTTTAGTGACGTTAAATATTGACAATCAAATATAAAAGTGTTATAAGTAAAAGAGTGAAGAAAGAGGTGATCATATGCAATTGCTTAAATATGTAAATGTTCTTCAAGGTACCAAAAGCAGCAGCAGATTTTCCTGCGGCAATACATTACCGATGGTGCAGAGACCTTTCGGTATGGGCGGGTTTACGATTCAGACCAACGGAAAAAACGGAAACTGGTTTTTCAGTCCGGATGACCGGTGTGTGGAGGGAATAAGGCTGACTCATCAACCAAGCCCTTGGATCGGCGATTACGGGTGCGTTTGTTTTATGCCTCAGACTGATCAGGTGTATCCCACGGCAGAGAAAGGTTGGTCCAGTTACAGGCCTGATAAAGCAGTTATCAGACCGGATATTCTTGATGTGTTTTTGCTGAGATACAGAACCCGTCTGTTGCTTACACCTACGGAGAGAGGTGCGTTTGTACATATAAGTTATCCGGAAGACGCAGCTCCACGGTTTGCGATATTCCCGGTTTACGGCAACAGTTACTTCAAGGTGGAAGATGAATTTACGGTTACGGGTTACACCGACGCACAGATGAGGAATGATGCGGTTGATTTCAGAATGCATTTCGTTTTCAGATTTGATTGCAGAATACTGACGGACAGATGTTATATTACAAATACCGACGGAAGCATGAAAAAAGGATTTGAAACTGACAGTACGGCTTGCGGAATAAATTTGGCGCTTGAAGGGAGTGATGTTAACGTTCGGATAGCCTCTTCGTACATAAGTAAAAGTCAGGCTATGCTGAATCTGGAACGGGAAACAATGTACCCGGATTTTGAAAGTGCAAGAAAGGAAGCTGAGACGTCTTGGGAAAACAAGCTTACTCTGTTGACTGTTAAAACGGATTCCGAGGATTTGAAAAAGACTTTTTATTCCTGTCTTGCGAGAGTTTTCATGTATCCGCACAAATCCTACGAAATAAACGGCAGCGGAGAAGAAGTACACTACTGTCCTCATAACGGAAAGGTAGGAAAAGGTAAGTATTACACAAACAACGGGTTCTGGGATACATACAGAACGGTATATCCGCTACTCTCGATTATAAGTCCGGAAGACTTTAAAGAAATACTCACAGGATTTATAAATATTTACAAGGACACCGGGTGGCTCCCGAGGTGGCCGGCGATAGGAGAAAACGGCTGTATGCCCGGAACGCTCATTGACGCAGTGATTGCCGATGCAGCGGTGAAAGGAATAATTGACGGCGAACTTCTGAAAACGGCGTTCGAAGGGATGATAAAACATTCGACTGTCGCTTCGGGAAACGCCAGATACGGCAGAATAGGCGTTGAAGAATACAACAGACTCGGATATGTTCCGAACTCAATACCGGAAAGCGTAAACAATTCGCTTGACAGCTACTACGGAGATTACTGCATATCCGCTGTTGCGGAAATTCTCGGAGAAAAAGATATCAGTGAAAAATATCTAAGAAGAAGCAAAGGGTACAATGTATTGTTCGACAAAGACTGGGGGCTTATGCGCAGTCTTGACAGCGAAGGAAAAAGAAAAGAAAGCTTTGATCCGTATGAGTGGGGAGGCGACTATACGGAAGGAAGCGCTTACCAGACGGTATTTTCTGTCTGTCATGACCTTGAAGGACTTGCACAGCTGTTTGGAAGTAAAGAAAAATTACTTTCAAAGCTTGACGGGATTTTCAGTCTCCCGCCGTATTTCAGAACAGGAAATTACGGCCGTGAGATACATGAAATGAGCGAAATGGCGGCGGTTGATTTCGGCCAATGCGCGATATCCAATCAACCGAGCTTCCATTATCCGTTCATCTATTCGTACTTCGGTGAAACGCAAAAAACTTCGGGTATTGTCAGGAAAATGGCAGAGGAGCTGTTTTCCTGGAAGGCGGACGGATTTCCGGGTGATGAGGACAACGGCTCAATGTCAGCCTGGTTTGTTTTTGCCTGTATGGGAATTTATCCTGTTTGCCCCGGCAAAGCAGAGTATGCAGTATTCAGGGGTCTTGCCGACAAAGTATTCGTCAGAGGGTCTGAGGTGAAAACAGAGGAAGAAAAACACCGGATAAAGCATACTGAATATCTCGACAGCCTTGATTGATCAGAAGAAGTGAGCAGAATGAGGTCAAGCTGCGGTATTATTCGGAAAAATACATAAATACGCGCAGACAGACTGTTTAAAAACGGTCTGTCTGCGCGTATTTCATACTGTGGACATGTAAGGATAAATTTAACGGAGGTTACTGCGACGGCTGTCGAGATAATCCTGAAGTATAATTTCAGCTGAAAGGTTGTCAATGACGGCTTTCCTTTTTTTACCTCTGGTGTCCGTCATATTGAGAATGCTGTGGGCAGCCATTGTAGTACAGCGTTCATCAAAAAGAACGGTAGGGATATCGCATATCTCGGCAAGCGCATCACGAAGCAGTTTTATTCTTTCAGAACTTTCTCCGATTGTGCCATTCATATTCACAGGGTTTCCTATTACAATCAGTTTTACGTTTTTTTCCAAAGCCTTTTCCCTGATCGCGTTTGCGATCGGGTGGATGCCAGATACCTTGATGGTACACAAAGCGCTTGCGAGAAAACCGTTTTCATCGCTGACAGCCACTCCGGTTCTGACTGTGCCTACGTCTACGCCGAGGATTCTTCCGACAGGAAGTTTTTCCATAATATATCTCCTTGATTTAAGTAAAAAGTAAATCGGGTTAATGTTATGCAGTCAGAATGAAAGGACATTTCAGCAAATTTTAATACGTTGTGACATCCGGCTTAGAATTAAGGCACCACCGCGCAATTCACGGCTCGCGCCTTGACCGCACAACTTTTTGCATCTTTTTCGCCAAACTGCACAAATCTCCTTGTCAATAGATCCACTATTGCCTGCGTCAATTTGGTTTGTTTGACGAAAAATCTGACGGCAGATTTGCGCAGTCAGAATTGTGCGGTGTTGCCTTAAATTTTGGCAGAAAAATCATGAGAAAACTGCTGTACCCGAAGTGAAAAGCTGTACAGGAGTAAAACGAAAAGGACCATCTCAGGTTAATTCTCTTTGCGGATGCTGTCGTAACCGTCACATGTCAGACAGATTATTTTCGTTTTTTGATTTCCGTGTCAGTAAATTATGAGACAAAGCGCTATGTTGACCGTTTGTCCGATTATAGTATATTACATTACACTTATTTTCCTACCTGTACTGATCAGCGTGTCAAAAAAAGCCGTGATTCTTCTAATTCAGAACTGCATTTTTCAAAATTTAATATTTCTTTCCGTCAAAAATTTGTTCAGCTCAGCATCAGTCGGAACCGATTCACCCGCACCCGTTCTGGAAACGGTAACTGCGGCAACAGCATTACCGAATCTGCACGCTTTTTCTATGCTTCCGGAGCGCACATATTCCAAAGTAAGAGCAGCGGTGAACGAATCGCCTGCGGCAGTTGTATCTTTGACCGGAACGCAGTAAGCCGGGAATAATTCGAGTGACGTTCCGTCTGACACGGCGGCGCCTCTCTTTCCGAGTTTGATCACGTAATATTTTGCCGCTACCATTGATTTGAGTTTATTAACAGCCGCAACGCAGTTTTTTTCGGTGTCCGGTGAAATGCCTGTGAAAATCTCGGTTTCCGTTTCGTTGGGTGAAAATACGCAGACCGGCGAAAGAGCCCGTAGGTTGATATTTTTGTCGGCGGGACCGGCGTCGATAAACATAGGCACGCCTGCCTCGTAACATAAGCGGGACAAATGAGTAACAGTTTCAAAAGGTATTTCAAAATGACAAAGAACAGCGTCCGGACAAGCTTTACCGAATGCATCGGCGGCGATTACGGGAGAAAGTGAAAGATTTGCGCCTGAAAAAACTGTAATCCGGTTAGCTCCGTCGTCCTCAACAGTGACAGTAGCCAGACCTGTCGGTCGATCCGAAGAGAAGCTTATGTAATCGGTACGCACAGACAGACTCTTGTAGAAATTCAAAAGAGCCTTGCCGTTTGAGTCGTTTCCAAGCGAAGCGCAGAAGTAAGACGATCCTCCCAGTTTGGCAACAGCTACGGCGGAATTTGCGCCTTTTCCGCCCGGTACATAGCAGTAATCTCTGCCGAAGACAGTCTGACCTTTCACCGGTGCGTCTTTGACTCTCATGTTCAGATCCATATTTGCCGAACTTACAGTAAGAATTTTGTACTGCATAAAATTTCTCCGTAAAAAGTTATGTTGTTTGTTTTTAAAACTGTTTCAGTAAGACGGACAGTATTTTTGCAGGCTCAACTGTTTTTGAAACAAAAATGTTCTTGAATCTGTGAAAAAACTGTTTCGGCTGTGGTGAAGTCTGAGGATTTGCAGCAGAAAGTAAGAAGGTAAATATATCCGCCGTTTATCAGCACGGTCTGACGGTATTTATATTCAGCGGCACCGGTTGTAACTGTGTAGACATATGTTCTCGATGTATAACCGTCAAGCTTTGTTTCGGTGAATTTATTTTCAGGATTGTCAAAAGTGATGTTTCCGAATGTGGATTTGATATCTGACTCGTAACTGCTGAAAAAAGCGTCGTAATCAGTGCCGTTTGCTTCAAAGACGGTGACGCTGGCGGTAGTAGTCTTGTTTTCACTGTCAGATGCGGCGGTCATACCGGTATTCATCAGCGGCGTCCAGTCAGACGGTACAAAAAGAATATAGTTGATGTGCTCTCCGGTCAGCGCTGAAAACCCTTCCGGTATATTTTCGACCTCTGTGAATTGCGCAGGCGGTGTCTTATCGGTCATAGGAATGGTTTCCGTAACCAATCTGAAATTATCATAGACCTGGGTAAGATCTTCAAGATGACTCTCAAACACCGATGAGGGTGCGCTGTACGTAATAATGAACAGATCCTTTGATTCGGGATGAACTACAAAAGCCTGTGCAAAACGGTAAATTGACTCTTCACCTTCAAGGCCCGGAAGTTTGAACGAATAATCGTATCTGTAAAGAGTACAGGAATTGTCTGCGACAAGCCGCGTCGTGTAATCCGGATCAGATTCCGACGATTTTATTATGGAAAAATCACTTACACTTGAAATGAAAGAAGATTTGTAATAATCCCAGTATTCAGTAACAGTCCTGTCCCCCACATCTTCTGCCGGAACGGTAATAAGGGTAATCATAGAATAGTCACGGTCAGAGTAATAGGCTGACGGAACTCCGGCAGAATCACTGACGTTCCAATACGAAGGAACATAGAGAATGGCGCCGTTTTCGCCCTCGTTACAGGGGCGCATTCCGTTGGGTGCGCCTTCATATCCCGGCTGGACGCTGCACGAAGCAAGAGAAACTGTAATAGCAGCGCAGATAAGGCAAAGCGCCGTCAGTATTTTCACAAAATTTTTCATAATAGGTGTCCTTGATAGAAAAATATGTTACTATTATAGCACAAAATTTTAAAAATGTAAAGAAAGTTTTGTAAACAACTTGTCAGGGCGTCAAATTTTTTAATCCTGTACTTGACAAAAGCCAAAAAGAGGGTATAATAGTGCTTGGAAAGTAAATGAAAGGAAAATGCGATATGACAATCAAAAAGGATACGATAATCGGTGAAATTCTTGACAATCATCCGGAAACCGAACCGATATTCATAGAAATTGGGATGTACTGTCTGACTTGCCCCTGCTCAAGGATGGAAACAGTCGAGCAGGCTTGTGAAGTACACGGAACCGATGTTGAAGAGTTTGTCAAAAAGCTCAACGAATTTATCGGCAAATAAGCAAAAGGACCGCAAAGCGGTCTTTTTACTTTGATCGGCTTTAAATTCAGAAAAAGTTTTTCTGCGCCGGTGTTCCGACTTGTAAGAGAATGCTTTCTTGCAGAAAAGAAAACATAATCGGGAGGATCAGATGATCTCTACACTTAAAGACAGAAGAATGGCAAAGATAGCGGAAGCCGTGAGAGAGGGCGTAACGGTATTCGATATAGGTTCGGATCACGCACTGATACCGGTTTATCTGCTTAAAAGCGGAAAATGTCCGCGGGCAGTAATAACCGATATCAGTCGGAATTCTCTCGAAAAAGGACTGAAAAATGTGATAAAGGAAGGAGTTTCGGTACAAGTTGAAGCTGTATGTACTGACGGAACTCTCGGACTTGACTTACCGGATGAAGCCGATATCATAATAGCCGGAATGGGAGGAGAGCTGATAGCGGAAATAATAAGCCGTGATGAGCGCCTGAAAGACAAACGTTACCGGCTAATACTTCAACCGATGACAAAAGTGCGTGAACTGCGGATTTATCTTTCTGAAAGCGGATTTTCGGATATAAAAGAGCAAAGAGTTTTATCTTGCGGTAAAATTTACTGTGTTATCAGTTGCGGTTATACGGGAAGTAAAGAAAAAACCGGAGATAAAGAGGCTTATTTCGGTTACGGGTTCGATCGGACGCACAACGAAGACAGGCAATATGCGAAAAAAACATTGAATGATTTGAAACGGAAAATGGAAGGGCTGAAATCATCGGGAAAAACTGACAGCGAAGAACTGAATAAAACCGGAAAGCTTATATCATATCTCGAAAAAGAGCTTGACAGCTGAATTTTTTCGACTTGATTCTGCTTGACACAGTCATGGAATTGTGATATACTCAACCGGTAAACAAGGGAAAGGAGACTGATATGCAGGCAGACAACGCAAAAAAAGTCATAACCACAAACAGAAAAGCTTATCACGATTATTTCGTTGAAGAAACGTTTGAAGCCGGTATAGAGCTGTACGGAACCGAAGTAAAAAGCATAAGGGCAGGTCAGGTAAACCTGAAAGATTCATATGCGATAATTGACGGCGGAGAGATTTACGTAACCGGTATGCATATAAGTCCGTATGAAAAAGGCAATATTTTCAACCGTAACCCTCTGCGTGACAAAAAACTTCTGATGCACAAAAAAGAGATACTCAGGCTGTCCGGAAAGGTGAGCAAGGACGGTCTTGCGCTGATTCCGCTTTCTCTTTATTTTTCCGGAAGCAGAGTAAAAGTAGAGCTTGGGTTGTGCCGTGGAAAAAAATTGTACGACAAACGTGAAAGCGACGCAAAAAAACAGGCAGACAGAGATATAGAAAGATATTCAAAAACCTCCTACCGTTGAGTAACCTTTCCGGCAAACCGAATAAAAAATGAAGAACAGGCTGCTCCTAAACCGCATTCAAAGAGGTTTAACGAGCAGCCTGTTTTGCCATCAGCTATTTACAGATATCATTTGCCGATATGATCAGTTTTTCGGAGCAAATGAAGAACAGTCAACGCAACGGCATTCGGTGGGGTTTTTCTCGTGAGTGGTTATCTTGACCTTTTCGAGAGAACAATAGTTCTCGCCGGTGCAATGATGAACGCATTCACATACTGTACAGCTGATCGACTTGTTAGGGGTGCAGCAGTTTTTTCCTGAGCAGGAATTTTCAGCTTTATTCATTGATACAACCTCCTTTTCTTCGGTTTGATTATATTATTTCACGCAAATTGCTGCTTTATTCAGCGAGCCAAAGAAACAAGTAACTCTTGACAAAATAAATAAAGTTTGTTATATTATAGTTGCCGGATGGAGCAAGTTGAACAAACAGGCACATGCGGCAATAATAAACTATCTGAAACGGAGAAAAAACATGAAAGTCGGAGTACAGATGTATACCCTGAGAGATTATTGCAAGGATCTCGATAGTTTTTCGGAGACGCTCAAACGAATATCCGAAATGGGATTTTCTACGGTACAGGTGTCAGGCACCTGCGCGTACCAGGCAGATTGGCTGAGAGACCGTCTGAAAGAGAACGGATTGACGTGTGACCTGACTCATTACAACTATGACAGGATCATAAACGAAACGGAAGCGGTAATAGCCGAGCACAAAACTTTCGGATGCAAATACATAGGTGTAGGCTCTCTTCCCGGCATATTTTCGGGAGAGAAGGACAAGATACCCGAATACTGCGCGGAATTTGTAAAAAAAGCGACTCCGGCTGCAAGAAAGATAGCCGAAAGCGGATGCTACTTTATGTACCACAACCACGATGCCGAATATAAAAACAGCATAAACGGTGAAAATTGCATGAAATATCTTTCGGATAATTTTTCACCGGCAGAGATGGGATTTACTCTCGATACTTACTGGGTAAAATCAGGCGGATATGAGCCGGTAGACGAAATAAAGAGGCTGAAAGGAAGACTCCCCTGTGTCCACTTCAAGGACATGGCGGTCGAACCTGACGGAACTAAGCATTTTACCTGGTGCGGCAACGGTATACTTGACTTTTCTTCGATAGGCGATGCATTAAAGGATGCGGGTACCGAATACATATTTATAGAGCAGGATAAAACTTTCCGGTGCGAGCCTGATCCGTTCAGATGTCTCGAAAAAAGTAAAAAATATCTCGAATCGATCGGTTTTGATTTCTGAGATCGCATCGAATTTGAGGTGCGGGTTTCAACTTCGGTAAAGGTCCGCCGAATACTGAAATGTTTACCGGGAAAAGGCATAGATCCCGCGACATACTTTGCAAAAGAAAAGACCGATAACGGCAGAGACGCGCATCCATAAGGGTGCAGTCTGATGAGCATTGTGACAGAGAACAAACAGATAAGCAGGTCAGACAAAAAAATTCGGGAGGCAGTGAAACTGATGAAATCAGTCTGGATAACCGCAAAGAACCGGAAACGGGAGAGTGGACTTTACCTGTTTACCGGGGAATATAATCTTAAAGAATGTGAAGTTTTAACATTGAACATAAGCGCTGACACAAGATACAAGCTTTATTTCAACGGCAGTTACATTTGTGAAGGACCCTGTCAGGGGGACCATTGGTTTTGGAGATACGAAACAGTAAAAATACCTCGGAAATACATATGCGACGGGATAAATCGCATTGAGGCATATGTCTACTACAACGGAGGAGATATATATCACACCCAGGCAAGGAAGGACAGTTGTGCCCTCATCGTTTTCGGAAGAGCGGAGAGCAAAGGAAAAGTAACTGAAATTAACACCGGTCTCGACTGGAAATGCCGTTTTCTTGACGGTTACAAATTCATACCGTCTCAGGGTGTCCATGTTTCAATGCCGCCGGTTCAGCTGATAACACCTGACAAGGCGACCGAATGTGAAGTTGCGGTAAAGAGCAGATGCCTGCTCGAAAACGACTGCGTTGACGATTACGGACTTTTTGATACGTACAGACTTAAAAAACGGGAAATAAAACTTTTTGCTCCCGGTGAGGCAGAAAAATTCAGATGCGTAAGACAAACGGAAAGCTCATCGGAGCTCGATGCCGGAAAATATACCACAGCATATCCGGAGTTCACTTTCAAAGGCAAAGAAGGCGGTCTGATAAGATTTACCTACGCGGAATGCTATTGCAATGAGAACGGAAGCAAGCTCGGACTTGACCGAAGCGGCACCGAAGGGGTTATAAGAGGCGTTTATGATGAGGTGGTTTTAACAGGCGAAGAGCAGAAATTCATACCGTATTTTTACAAAGCGTTCAGGTTCATAAAGGCCGAATATCCGGAGGGAACGGTTTTTGAAGCGGATAACCAGATTTACAGACCGTATTTTTACCCGGTTGAAGGCAGTGGAAGTTACTGCTCAGACAGTGAGACGGAAAACAGGATGTGGGAAGTTTCCGTAAATACTTTGAAGTGCTGTACTCATGAAACATTTGTGGATTGCCCCTATTACGAGCAGTGCCAGTACGATATGGACACAACCCTTGAAGCAACCTTTATGATGAGACTGACAAACGACTATTCAATGCCGCGAAAGGCGGTATATGATCTCGCGCGCAGTCAGCAGCCTGACGGAATGCTTGCAGCGCATTATCCCGCGTGGAGAATACAGGTCATTCCTACTTTTTCGCTTTTCTGGATACTCCTGCTGAGTGAGTATGTGATGAACTCAGGTGACACGGGTTGTCTTGGCGAGCTGTTGCCGTATGCCGAGAGGATACTCAGCGCATTCAGGATGCTGAAAAACGAAAAAGGTCTGGTAAAAGCGACGCCGTACTGGCATTACACGGATTGGGTAGACGGCTGGAACGGGGGTGTTCCTCCCGAGGGAAGAAAGAAACCGCTTACAGTGACGTCCATGATGCTTGCTTATGCGCTGAAAAAGGCGGCGGAGCTGTGCGAAATCGCCGGTCGCGGTGCACTTGCAACAGAGTATGTGGCAGAATACAAAGAAACGGTCAAGGCAATTGAAGAAAATTGTTATGACGGTGAGATGCACTTTTATTCCGATACCCCCGGCGGACGGACATATTCCGAACACACGGCGGTATGGGCTGTACTGTCAGAATGTAAAACCGGGGAAGACGCAAAACAGTTGCTGATAAGAAGTTTTGAAGGTAATTACAGCAGAGCGTCGTTTTCATTCAGTTTCTATACGTTCAGGGCTCTGGAAAAAACGGGGCTGTATACAAGGTACGCAGAAAGAATTTTTGACGGATGGCGAAAAATGCTGAATATGGGATGTACGACATGGGGTGAAAATCCCGGTAACCCCAGGAGTGAATGCCATGCATGGAGCAGCGCTCCGATATATGAATATTCGGCAGTTTTTCTCGGTGTTAAGCCTACATTACCGGGTTATCGTAAGTTTGTCGTCAGACCGCAAATTGAAATGGCAGATAATGTCAGGGGAAGTGTGCCTACACCGTACGGAGAAATAGAGGTAAGTTTGCAAAAAATTGGCGGAGCGCTGAAATTCCGCGTACAAAAGCCTTTGGAGATTGAGGGACTGTTTGAAATATGCGGTCGGACGGCTGTCATACCGTCCGGTTCCGGAGAATTTGAAGCTGAGTTCAATTTAAGCAAATAAGCCGGGAAGGCTGAAAGGAGAAAAATGAGCGAAATATTTGCGGCGATCGGAGCCAACATCGGAGCATTGCATATCATACTGTTTGCCCTGGGTATCATCTGCATGGTCATAGAAATGTTTGAACCGGGAATAGGAATATTCGGAGCGGCAGGCTTGATCATAATGATAATAGACATATTTGTTCTCGCTGAAAACCTCGTGCAAGGCTTTGTTCTTTTTGCGATGCTTGCACTGCTGGTTACAGTGCTTTTTGTGCTGATGATGGTATTGACTTCCTACGGTATAATACCGAAAAAGCTGGTATTGACTGACTCTACTGACAACGGCAAAGGTTATACGGCAGTTTCGGAAACTGAACTTAAAGAAGGAGATAAAGGTACTGCCCTTACCCAGCTGAGACCTGCGGGAAAGGCAAAATTCGGGGAAAAAACGGTCGATGTGGTGAGCGAAGGAGAATTCCTTGAAGTAGGAACAAAAATAGTCGTTATTTCGGTTGTCGGCAATAAAATTACCGTGAAACCGGATAGCGAGTGAACAAGATTAGTTTTAGAAAGGAAGAAAAGTATGTTTTTGAATTATCTGGCGCCTGAACTTCAAACAATTATCCCTGTGGTAGTAGGAATATTTGCGGTATTTATACTGCTTGCTCTGTTTTTCAGTTTTATACCTATAAGGTTGTGGATAAGCGCACAGGCTTCAAATGCGAAAGTCGGAATTTTCACATTGATAGGAATGAAGCTGAGGCGAGTAAAACCCGATCTCATAATCAACCCGCTTATACAGGCTACAAAAGCGGGAATACCGGTTTCAATATCAAAGCTCGAAGCACATTACCTTGCAGGTGGTAATGTCGACAAAGTCGTAAACGCTTTGGTCGCTGCGCAGAGAGCTGAAATACCGCTTAATTTTGAAAGAGCGGCGGCGATAGACCTTGCGGGAAGAAATGTGCTCGAAGCTGTGCAGATGAGCGTCAACCCCAAGATAATAGAGACGCCGACGGTTGCGGCAATAGCAAAAGACGGGATTGAACTGCGCGCAAAGGCGAGGGTTACGGTTCGTGCCAATATCGACCGGTTGGTAGGAGGTGCCGGTGAAGCAACGATAATAGCAAGGGTAGGAGAAGGCGTTGTCACTACGATAGGCTCGTCAGAGTCACACAAAGAGGTGCTTGAAAATCCCGACCGGATATCAAAGACAGTACTGAGTAAGGGACTTGAATCCGGAACTGCGTTTGAAATACTGTCGATAGACATTGCCGACGTGGACGTGGGACGCAATGTCGGAGCACAGCTTCAAACCGAACAGGCTGAGGCTGACAAGAGGATAGCACAGGCAAAAGCAGAGGAAAGAAAAGCTATGGCAATGGCTGCCGAACAGGAAATGAAAGCAAAAGTCCAAGAAATGAGAGCGAAGGTCGTGGAAGCAGAGGCGGAACTTCCGAAAGCGATGGCAGAAGCGCTCAGAGAAGGAAACATGGGAGTAATGGATTACTATAATATGCTCAACGTCCAGGCAGACACCGAGATGAGAAAATCAATAAGTCAGACAGAGGAAAAGCCAAAGCCGATAAACGGCGATAAGTAAGGCAGGTGACTGCATTGGAAAGCAACAGATATGAATACAGCGGTAACGGGATTTATCCTAAAATGGTGTCAGAAACCGATAAAACGATCGAGCAGGACGGTCACGCTCAGAAAGAAATGCCTCGGAAAGCCGAATACCGTTACGTAAGAGTCAAAAATGAAAGCAGGACCGACAGTCGGGAAGAGGCTCCGGGCGAACCTGATAATGCTGTTGAAATTTTTTCACGTCAAGAGCTTAGGAAGGCAGTGATAATGAGCACCGTTATCGGTCCGGCAAGATTCAGAACCGGAAGAAAATACCGCTGAGCGAAAAATGTAAGAAAAAATGCACAAAAAATCATATGAAGACTTGTTGAAAGAGTAAAACTCAACAAATGGGATTCAATTTTCATATTTTATTAACACAAAACGACACGGTATGTGTTATGATATTTTACAGATAAAAATTGCCTTAGGAGGGGAATTAACAAAAATGAAGAAGAAAAGGAGTATACTTGCGCTTCTGCTTGTGTTTTCGCTGGTGTTAGCGTCTGTGGCGCTGAGCGGATGTAAACCGGACGATGACGATGTTGACGAAGATTATGTAGTTCCGGAAGAGGATCTTTCGCCGGCTTTCGCAAACGAAGCTCTCAGATTCAGCGGATCGTTTACGGTTATGACTGAGCTTGACAGATCTGAAGGACAGGCATGGAATATTGTTGATCTTGTAGAGGAAAACAATCTCGGAGATTCTGCTATAAAGGAGGCCGTGGCGACCAGAAATAACCTGATAAGAAGGAATTTCGGTGTGAAGATCGCCAGGGCAACATCTCAGAATATCGGAGAGGATTCGCTTCAAGCGGTTAATTCAGGAGACGATTCATATGATGCCTTTATGCTTTCAATAACCAACGGACTTAATCTTGCCTGTGGCGGAGGTCTTCTTGATTTTTCTATGTGTGACTACATAGATCTGAATCAGGATTGGTGGGATCAGGGTATAACCGAGAGTCTGCTGTTGGCGGGCGGTGCTTACATAGCGGTCGGTGACCTGCTCACCGTTGATAAAGACGGTACCTGGTGTGTTCTCTTCAACAAGGATAATCTTTCTGAAATGAATCGCGGTCTCACTGACACAAAACTTTATCAGATGGTCAAGGACGGAATAGGTCAAGCCGGAGGATGGACTCTTGAATATCTGATGACACAGGCACAGGCACACAGCACAACTGAATTTGATTCAAATAAAAATATCTGGGCAACCGATTATCAGGGATCCGGTAAATACGGAATATTTACACAGAAAGAGGTAGCAACAGTATTTTTGCAGTCGGCAGGTTATACGCCGACGGTTGTCGATAACAGTCTTGCCGGTGTGAAGGCAAACATGGATTCAAATGCGTTCGGTGACGCAGTGGATATGGTTTGGCAGAATTTCGGACAAAGGACAAATACTGAGTGGTTCCTTGACCTTGACACTGTCGTCGGAAATGACCCGGTAGACGGATGGCAAAATATAGCGCGCGGCGGATTCATGGCAAATAAAGCCACGTTCTTTATCTGCCACGTCGGAACTATAAATCTGATAAGAGACATGAAATCGGATTTCGGAATTTTACCGATACCGAAATTGTTCGAGTCTCAGACGGAGTACGGAAACACAATACAGTACGGAAACGGACACTGTTATGTTGTGCCGGACAGAGCCGGTGATTCTCTTGACGAAAAATCAACATATATACTCGAAGCTATGGCTTACTATTCAAGTCAGGAATACGGCGGTGAGACCAGCCTCAACTATGCTTACTACGATATAGTTCTCCGCGGAAAAGCATCCAGAGATGACGACTCATGGGAAATGCTTGACCTTATATTCGACACGCGTGTATATGACTTTGCGTGCGCTCTTGATATCAAGAATGTTAACAACGTTATCAGAGAATCGGTGTGCGAACTTGATTATAGGTGGAGTTCAAAAAGAGATTCTTTTCTCGACGGTTTTGATGATGCAATAGCCGAAGCATTGAAAGGACTTACAAACCCTGATACTTAAATTTAACAAAAAAAGCTACCCGATGGGTAGCTTTTTTTGTTGGAGCAATATTTTACTTATTGCTTTCAAAAAAATAACAAATCGATACTGCCGGTTAACAAACTATCTTCCAAAAATGCGGTTTTTAAGCTTAAAATGCAAAAAAATGCAGTTTTTTTCACATTTTTTAAAAAAATCGAGAAAAAAGCGTCGAGTTTTTGCCTGCAAGAACAAAATGTTAACAAAATTACAAAATACAGTTAATAATAATAAAGTATAATATGTAATAAAATATAGGCTGTACGGAGCGAAATTTAACAGAATCAGGTAAGCGGGAACTTTGGATTTCCAATCAATTATAAAAAAAGTTGTGAGGTGCTTATGGAAGTATATTACGAATGGCTGAAACAAAAACTTGACGACGATGACCTGACAAAAGAATTGAAAGAAATAGAAGGAAAGGAAGACGAAATATTTGAAAGATTCCGTTGCGACCTTGAATTCGGTACCGGAGGACTGAGAGGAATACTCGGAGCCGGAACCAACAGAATGAATATATACACAGTCGGAAGGGCTACACAAGGGCTGGCGAACAGTCTGAAAAGCGAAAACAAGGGAAAGAATAAGGAACTCTCAGTAGCAATTGCTTACGACAGCAGAAACAAAGGCAGATTGTTTGCTGAAAGATGCGCGTCAATATTAGCGGCTAACGGGATCAAAGTATATCTCTATTCTGAACTTGCCCCAACTCCGGCTCTTTCTTTTGCTGTGAGATATTATAAATGTGACGCCGGAATATGTGTAACGGCCAGTCATAATCCGGCTGAGTATAACGGATATAAGGTGTATGGCGATGACGGATGTCAGCTTGGTCCGGCGCTTGCCGACGTGATTCTTTCGGAAATAGGAAAAACAGATATCTTTACCGGTGTGAAATTAACAGATTATAATTCGGCGGTAGAGTCCGGAAAGATAGTACTTGTCAACGATGAAGTTTACACAGCATTCATAGAGGCGGTCAAAAATCAGAGCTTGCTGACTGACGAGCTTAGAAATGGCGACAAATTGAAAATAGTTTACACGCCCCTGAACGGTACCGGAAGAAGGGGTGTTACAACTGTGCTCGGGGAAGAGAGCAGTTACAGACTGATCGTAGTAAAAGAGCAGGAACTGCCGGACGGAAATTTCCCGACTTGTCCTTACCCTAACCCCGAGAATCCCGATGCAATAAAACTTGCGCTGAAATATTGTGAGGATTATGATGCGGACATAATGATAGCGACCGACCCTGATTGTGACAGGTGCAGAGCTGCATCGAAATACTGTGGAGGCTATAAGGCACTTTCCGGCAACGAACTCGGAATACTGCTTATGGATTACTTGTCAAAAAGGAAAACGGAGCTCGGAAAAATGCCCGGAAAACCTGTTGCCGTGACTACGATAGTATCAACGGCAATGGTCGATAAGATTGCGGAAGAGTACGGAATAGAAATGAGAAGAGTACTGACCGGATTCAAATATATAGGTGAACAGATCGGTCTTCTTGAAGCAGAAGGACGAGCCGATGATTATATTTTCGGATTTGAGGAGAGCTGCGGATATCTTTCCGGAAGTTATGTCAGAGATAAAGACGGAGTGAATGCGGCGATGCTGACAGCCGAAATGGCGCTTTATTATAAAAGGCAAGGACTTACGCTTGCTGAGGTATTTGACCGCTTATGTGAAAAATACGGCTACTATAAAGAAGGACTGATCAATTACGCATTTGAAGGCGCAGAAGGCGTTGAAAAGATGAAAGCTATTATTGACGGTCTGAGAAATGATCCGCCGCAACTACTTTCCGGTGAAAAAGTCGTAAAAGTTAAAGATTACCACAAGGATGGACTGCGCGAGGGAGAGTACAACAGCAATACGGGATTGCCTGATTCCAATGTACTTGAATTTGTCACCGCCAACAAGTGCAAGGTGATAGTCAGACCGTCAGGAACCGAACCGAAAATGAAGGCATATATTTCGACTGTCGGAAAAAGTGCAAAGGAAGCACAGAGCTTGCTTGAAAAACTCAGAAAAGATCCGGTACTTGATTTTAAGAAATGAGACAAACCTGAAAGGAATTTAATCCGAATATGGAAAGAGTAGCGGTAATAATGGCAGGAGGCCGCGGGGAAAGACTGTGGCCAAAAAGCCGCAAAGACTGTCCGAAGCAGTTTCTGTCCGTAGGAAGAGACAATAAATCATTGATAGTGCAGACCGTCGAAAGGATGCAGAAGCTAACGGATCTGAGGAGAATTTTCATAGTTACCGGAAAGGACTATTATGAACTTACAAGGAGTCAGCTTCCGGAGCTTCCCGCGGAAAACATTATTTGTGAACCGATGGGAAAGAATACCACCGCATGTATCGGCTATGCATGTGAAATAATAAAGAAGAGAATAGGTGATGCCGTGATGATGGTGGTGCCGTCTGATCATCTTATCAGACGGATAAAGGCATTTACATCAGATCTCAGAAAATGCTGTACATTGGCGGAGAGACACAATACCATCGTTACAGTCGGAATAACGCCGACAAAGCCTGAAACCGGATTTGGTTATATTAAAATTCACAGGGAAAAACCAATAGAAAACACTACTTTGTCGTGGAAAATGGCAAAATTTGTCGAAAAGCCGGATTTGAAAACAGCGACGAGGTATGCGTCATCCGGAAAATATTTTTGGAATGCCGGTATGTTCGTTTTCCCGGTATCATACATGTTGCGCTGTATCAAGAGGTTTTGCCCGCATAATTCACAGTGCCTGACTACAATAGGAAAGAGCATAGGCAAAAAAAATGAAGAACTGATAACATATCAGAATTTCGAAAAAATGGAATCGATTTCAATAGACTACGCCGTAATGGAGCATGTGCGCGGCAGCATAACAGTCCAGTCTACATTCGAATGGAATGACGTAGGTACGTGGGCGGCAATTTCCGAGATACAGAAACCGGACAGCAACGGCAATTTCGTTAACGGGGCGGCTGTATCCTTTGAGAGCAGCGGCAATATAGTTGAAATTCCGGAGGATAGACTCATAGCGCTGCTTGGCGTGAAGGATCTGGTGATAGTTGAATCAGGAAACGCGATACTGGTATGCCACAGGGATTACGCACAAAGAATAAAGGAAGCGACACGTCAGATATCAGACAGTCCGGAATATTTATGAAAATAAGATTCGAGGCAACGCCAATAGCGTCAGAACAGCTGACGGGAATAGGAATACACGAAAAAGAACTTTGTACGGCAATGATAAAATCGGCTCCGGAAAACGAGTATGAGTTCACCTATTTTTCTGCCAGAGACAGGAAAACCAAGCAGAAAATAATGAAAACATATGAAAGCGACAACGTAAGGATAAGGGAGTTGTCTTTCATGACGTCCGGCTTTTACCGGATAATTCAGTGTTTTCTCCCTATCCCCTACAAGTGGTTTTTCCGCGGAAAACCTGATGTTACGCATTTTTTTAATTTTCTCATCCCCCCCGGAGTCAAAGGTAAGGCTGTGGTGACAGTTCACGACCTTGCCTTTGTAAGATATCCGGAAACCGTTTTGTTAAAGACACGCAAGTTACTTTCGCTCAGGCTGAAAAGCACTCTGAAAAGGGCAGACCACATATTTGTGGCGTCAGAGTTTACCGGAGAAGAACTGAACGAAGTATACGGGGTTCCAAAAGAAAAAATGACGGTGGTGTACGCCGGTGTAGACAGAGACCTGTTCAGACCGAGAGAAGAAAGCGAATGCGCCGATGTCCTCAGAAAATACGGTGTCAAATACAAAAGTTATTTTTTCTACCTCGGAACCATAGAGCCGAGAAAAAATCTGAAAAGACTGGTAAATGCATATGCCGCTGCCTGTGAAAGGCTGAAAAGCGAGGGAAAAGATATACCGCCGCTGGTGCTTGCGGGAAAACTCGGATGGTATTATGAGGAAATAGAGAAAGCCATAAAATCAACCGGGAACTCTGCCGGCATAATAACACCGGGTTATCTCAGCGACAAGGAAAAGGCAGTTTTGTATTCCGGAGCCAAAGCGTTTCTTTTTCCGTCACTTTATGAGGGATTCGGAATACCTGTGCTTGAAGCAATGTCAAGCGGGGTAGCCGTACTTACATCTAATATTTCATCTCTGCCTGAGGTGGCAGGGGACTGTGCGGTACTTTGCAACCCTGAATCAGAAAGTGAAATATCGGACGGTATTTACAAACTGAGTGTTGACGGAAGGCTGTGTGAAGAACTTTCAGAAAAGGGTTACAGGCGTTCAGATAATTTTTCGTGGGAAAAAAGCGCCGAAGTTATGCTCGGCGAATACCGGAAACTGACAGAAGGTATTAGATGACATTACTACGCCTTTAATGAGTTACAGAGACCGGTTCGTAACCGACTTGACGGAAGAATGAAGTCGGCGTTTTTTGCCGTAAAGGGCAGTTATTTTAATTAAAAATGATCGAGGATTTCTCGTTATGACAGATATAAATACAACTACCGATTTGCCAGCGCCTGAAAAAAGGTTCAGAATACTTCAGGCCGCAAAATGGTACAGTCCGGAAGTCGGAGGAATAGAGACAGTAGCATTGGCGATAACCGCAGCGGTAAAGGATAAGGCGGAGATGAAAATACTCGTCTGTTCCGGAAAGAAGGACAAAAAAGAGGAATACACACCGGAAGGGGTGTACATATACCGTGCGCGTACGCCGTTCTGTTTTTTTTCTATGCCGGTGTCATTTGACTACATAAGGGCGTTCAGAAAAATGTCTGCGGATGTGGATCTGATACAGTTGCATGCTCCTTTTCCTTTGTCAGATCTCGCGCTGTTTCTCAGAAAACGCAAAAGGAAAATAAAAAAGGTTATCTGGTGGCACAGCGATGTGGTCAAACAGAAAAAACTGATGTTTTTCTACGCGCCGCTGCTGAAATGGATGCTGAAAAAAGTCGACAAAATATATGTGGCCAGCCAATCAATAGCAGAACAATCAAGATATCTTGGAAAGTATCAGGATAAAATAGAGATAATCCCTTTCGGAATATCGTCCGCCGATTACAATAAAGTGAAAACCGCACCCGTTCTTACACAAAAACTGAGTAAAAAGGACAGAGTGAAAATACTTTTCGTAGGACGTCTGGTCTATTATAAAGGTGTAGACGTTTTGCTTGAAGCTCTCTACAAAACACAGAACACCGAGCTTTTTATAATCGGCGGAGGCGAGCTTGAAGGGCAGCTTAAAAAGAGAGCGGCGGAACTGAAAATTTCAGACAGAGTGCATTTTATGGGTAAGATCGGAAAGAAAAAGCTGCTCAATTCTTTTTCAGACTGTGATATTTTTGTTTTGCCGTCGGTAAGCCGCGCAGAGTGCTTCGGGCTGGTACAGCTTGAAGCCATGGTGTATGGAAAACCGGTAATAAATACAAAACTCCCGACAGCTGTGCCGGAGGTGAGCGTTGACGGGGAAACAGGGATAACGGTAGAACCCGGCAACGCTGATGAACTTGCAAATGCCATACAGAAACTGACTGATGACAAAGAACTGAGGGAACAATACGGAAAGGCAGCCAGACAGAGATGCGAGGAATGCTACAGTCTTGACAAAATGCAGGAAAAATTGTATAATTCATATCTGAGTGTGTTGGGACTGGAGGACAGTCAGGCAGAAAACTGAGAAAGGTTAAACAATGCAGAAAGAGACAGATAGCAGAAGCAAAACGGTCAGCGTGAGAAAGACCGGACAGAAGGAAAGTTTTTTACAGACGGTAAAAGAGATATATTCGTACAGGCAGATGATAGTGGCGTTTGTGCGCAGAGAGCTCAGGGGAAGATACAAGGGTTCGTTTCTCGGCTTTTTGTGGACTTTTCTGAATCCGCTTTTACAGCTTTGCGTTTACAGCATAGTATTTTCGACGATACTTCAAAGCGGAATAGAAAAATATTATCTTTTCTTGTTTGTCGCACTGATCCCGTGGATCTTTTTTTCGTCGTCAGTGCTCGGAGGAGCTGCTTCGATCATATCACAGAAAGATATGGTCAAAAAGATATATTTTCCGAGAGAAGTACTTCCTATCTCAACAGTCACTACGAATTTTGTCAACATGCTGCTTTGTTTTATAGTAGTGTTCGCGGTTGTTTTGCTGTCCGGAATAAGGCTGAATTTTCCGGCGTTGCTTTGTCTGATACCTGTTTGGGCGGTAGAGTATCTGCTTGCTCTCGGAATGGCATTTCTCACGTCAGCGGTGACAGTATATTTCAGAGACATGGAGCATATACTCGGTATAGTAATGATGGCATGGCAATACCTTACACCGGTGCTTTACAGTTACGATATTATTCCGCAGCAATATAAAGTCATATTTGACCTGAACCCCATGACGCCGATAATAACAGCATACAGAGATATTTTGTATGAATCAAAAATACCTGATTTCAAATCGCTTTTAAGTGCAACGGTTATGGGACTGATAGTGTTACTTATAGGGTGGATAGCGTTTTCCAAACTGAAAAGGAGGTTTGCGGAGGAGCTGTAAAAAATCCGCAGGATTAGAAATGGAAGTGATAAACTGTGATGACAACGTGTATTCCATAGAAGTGGAAAATGTTTACAAGCATTACAGAATATATAAGGACAAGGGAAGCCAACTAAAAGAAAAGCTTTTGTTCTGGTCCAGAAATAAATACACTGAAAACGCTGTGCTGAAAGGCATATCGCTCAAAGTGAAAAAAGGCGAGGCAGTGGGTTTTGTCGGACATAACGGTTGCGGAAAAAGTACCCTCCTGAAACTCCTCAGCAGAATAAGCTACCCGGATAAAGGAATAATAACAACAAGAGGCAGGATATCGGGGCTTATTGAGCTTGGCGCCGGATTTCATCCTGACATGACAGGAAGGGAAAATATATACACCAATGCGTCAATATACGGGCTGTGCAAGAAAGAAATAGATAAACGGCTTGATAAGATAATAGAATTTTCCGGACTTGGCGAATTTATAGACGCGCCGGTAAGAACATATTCTTCCGGAATGTATATGCGACTCGGATTTTCGGTGGCGATCAATGTTGATGCAGATATACTGCTGATAGATGAAATACTCGCGGTCGGTGACAGTGAGTTTCAGGCGAAGTGTCTGAACGAGCTGAAAGAGGTAAAATCAAGAGGGACAACAATAGTGATTGTCAGCCATTCCTTGAACCAGATCGAAGAGATATGTGAAAAGAGCTACTGGATCCAGAATGGGGAAATTTGTATGGAGGGAGATCCGAGAGAGGTGCACAGGGCTTATCTTGAAGCCACGGTACATTGATATGCGCGCTGAAACAAAACTGAAATCAAATGTAAATCTATCCGGATTTATTTCGGAAGAGTATTTGTCCGATATGAAGGTCGGGAGATTTATTACAAATACGAAAAGACCGGAGTCAATTATCGGTTTTCAGGAGGTTAACGCGATTGAGTTCAGTTCAAGAGCAAACTCCCCGTATAAGCTCGAAGAAAATGATAATTCCGGTATGAGCAACCTTAATGTTGAAGATAAGAAAAATCAGCGGTCGGCAGAGAACCGATTTGATTCTTTTGAAAGCAGGCTGAAATTAACGGTTACGGTACTGATGTCAGCAGTACCGTTTTGTCATTATATTTTCAGCGGGGCAGTATTGTTGGCGGTTTCGCTTCTTCTTATCGCGATTCCTGCGTCAAGGAGAGAAATACTGCGTCAGAGAAGAATGGTGCTGTTAACAGTTATTATTTCTTCAATGTCGCTTCTTGTATCGGTAATTAACGCCAATATAATAGGTATATTCATTACGTGGGGTATATTTCTGATCCTTATGGACGGAGCATACCTGAGAAGCGTCATGAACAGTTATTTATTGCGGATATCTTCCCTGACTGTCGCTGCCGGAGGAATTATAACAGCGCTGATAGTGATAGTACAGCGTGTAAATTTCGAAAATCCGGATCACAGACCATACGGTCTGGCATATAATCCGAACTATCTCGGCTCGATAGCAGTGCTCTCAGCTGTGTTTGTTATTGTAATGTTATTTGACGGTAACTTTAAGCAAACCGGAAGAGAGATAATTGTTAAATCGTTTTATGCTCTGTCACTTATATGTGATGTGATAACTATACTGATAAGCGAAAGCAGGTCGTCATTGCTTGCGCTGACAGCGGCTGTGATAGTGTTTGTTTTTCTTAAAGGACATTATGTAATTACGGCTGTTTGCTGTGTTGCGGGTGCGATGATCTGGGTGGTAGGTCTGATAGATCCGGGCATATTTTCATGGACGAATTCGCTGACAGAAGTCTTCTCCGGCAGGGTGGAAATATGGAAGGACGCATTTAAGTCGTTTTCGTCTGATTTTTTCACTGCAATGTTCGGACGAGGTCCTATGACATATTATCTTGTGAAAAATTCAGAGGGACTTACAGAGGCAAATCACGCTCATAACATACTGCTTGACACGCTTATAAACGCTGGGATTATCGGCTTTTTCATTTACTTGGCGATAGTGGCGGACATACTAAACAAAGCATTTGATTTGAGTCGCAAGGGCGACAAGACCTCGTTTATACTGATTACCGTTGCGGTATGTGGCGTGGCAGTGCAGCGAATTCCCGATGTCACGATAATGTGGCACCAGACTGCGATACTGTTTATGATAATCTGCGCCGCAAAAAAAGTAAACGATTAAGGTGCTCTTTTGTTTCAATATAGCGTGTTTGATTTATTTTTCGGACGGAAAGTCGGCTGAAAATCAGTGTTCCGTATTACCCGAAAATCAGAGAAAATCGATTAGATATTTTTAAGCCGCTCAGGCGGCTTTTTTGTTTTTGAAGTTTAGCTTGACGAATCCTCAGACAACTGCGGAAATAAATGACAGTCCTTTTATTCAAAATCATCAAAATATAACAATTCAAACAGTCGTTTTGCCGAAAATAAAGCTGGCTATGACAATTATGTTGACTTTTATGACTAAATAATGTATAATAAGTTTAATTTGAGAAAAAATCCACAGAAAGGCAGAATATGAGACTCAGGCACTTAAAAATCGTACTTATCCCGGTCGTCTTAGTGATAACCTTGATGACATTTTGCGGTTGCTTTGACATAGACGATGTCATAGTTGATCTCGGACTGTACCAAAGAAACACAAAAGCCAATACCAAATTTACTGTCGTTGTCCGGGAAACCGCCGGAGTGACAGTGGACGGTGACAGTGTAAAAGAAGTTGCAAGCGGTCAAAAGGCAGTGTTCAAGGTTTCAATTGACGAAAATAACTATGTATACCTAGGAAATACGGCTGACGCCAGTTACAATTCGAAAGATAAAACGCTTACAGTCAGCCGTGTACAATCGCCGATGACGATAGATTTTATTCTTGTGGACAAGAGCGAACTGTACTGCGTGAACACCTACTCGAATGTCAGTTCCGGCTATATAAGCTTTGTACAGGGAAGCTCCCTTATGCTGGAGCCAGAAAAGGTAACAGTGCAGGTAACTGTACCCAGCGGTTATATTTTCCAGGGTTGGACGGTCGGAGAGTATCTCGATAACGGTGGTAAGCTGGTGGGAACCGACCCGGTATATTCATTCACACCCGAAGACAGAAGAGTTGACCTTTATGCTAACCTTGCAAGTGAGTCACAGTACAGGATAACATATGACGCAAACGGCGGAAGCATAAAGAACTTCTCGGGAGAACAGTACACTATACGCGGAACTTTCAGTACAATGTTTTCAATGCAACAGACGCTGAATGAAAACAATTCCGGCGTAAAATTCGAAAGACCGGGTTATACGGCGATAGGTTACAGCACTGAAAAAACAACGGATTACCGTGATTATAATTCTGTGAACGATATAGAAGGATTCAGCAACATGGGCGGAGTGTGCCAGGTGCCTTCATCAGGATCGCTTACTCTGAATGTCGTGTGGGCTGAAAACACAGCAGAATCGGATTTTGAAGTCCAATCTGTTACATACACCGATGTTTACAGCGAGGGAGGGGTCGAAGGAAGCGGTAAAATTACCAAATCCGGTTGCATTATAACGAGGTGTACTGTAAGGTCTGATACTGTCGTCATTCCCGAAACAATCAACGGACAAACGGTTATCGGAATAAAATCCGGTGCATTCAACGGAAACGTGTTGCAAAAGATAGTTATACCGAAGACGGTGCTGAGAATTGAAAGCGATGCGTTTACCGGAAGTTACAGGCTCAGAGAAGTAGTGTTCTTTGACAGTTTACAGTACGTAAGCAATTCAAGTTTTCCGAACTCAGTGCAAACAGTGGTAATGAACGCACAGAGGCTTCCGGTGTATGCGGGATCTGCGGAGGGTAGCTTTTGTATAAAATACGAGAGAGTGAGAACCCTGAAAGGTAAAAAGCTTATAGTCGTGTCCGGCTCGTCGACGCTCAACGGACTTAATTCTCCTCAGCTTGAAGAGAATTTCGACAACGAATACAGCGTTGTCAACTACGGTACAAATGCCGGTACTCAGATGCTGTTTTATCTTGACGTGATTTCAAATTACACAAAACCAGGCGATATCGTTATTCATGCTCCCGAGTGGAATTCAGACGGTCCCATGGGAGGCAACAGCATTCAATGGAGGATGTTCAGAGGCAATAATCAGTGCTATGACATATTCAGAGAAGTAAATATGTCTGAATACAGCAATTTCTGGGGTGCATATCAGTTATTCCAGATAGGCGGGAAAAACGGTAGCGAAATTGTTATCGGTGCGGTTACCATGAAAGGTAAAGAGTATCAGAATTCAAACACCGGAATGAATCTTTACGGAGATCTGCTCGGTAACAGGTATAATTACAACGGATTTTCGTATTCATCGGTTCAAGGATTTTCAGAGTCCTACATAACTTCGAATAAAAGGGCGGAAAACCTTAACAGAGTAAATTCACGGATAACGGCAAAGGGCGGCACGCTGCTGTTCAGCTTCGGCACAATGCTTTACGAAAGACTGAGTCCCGGTGTAAGGAACGCGTCTGATTACGATAATTTCACTAAGCAGTGCGCAAATGCGCTTGATTTTCCGGTTATATCAAACGTCGGAACTTATCTTTTCAAGGAAAGGTATATGAGCAATTCAGAGTGGCACTGCACATATGAAGGTGCTGATATAAGGACTGAGGAGCTCACTTATGACCTGAAAAAATTCTTGAATTCGTCAGGACTCAGCGATACCTACGAGACGTACAACACGAGAAAATCTCACAATTCATCGGCATATCAGAACGGAATGTGAGGTAACTGAAATGGAACTTGTGATATTTTCAAATACTTTTGCGCTGATAGCAATGGGAGTGACTTTGTTTTTATATCTGCTTTCGGCTGTAATAAGTGTTATGCAAACAGTCGCAGAGGCTAATAATTGCGGGGATGGCAGCCGTATGCTGATTTCGGTTCTGAAAAACGTGTCCGGTGTGCTCTGTATAATTTCACAGCTGGTGATGTTCGGTGTGTTTTTCTACATCGGTGCGTCATCGCAGGAGCTGTTGTTTGCGCTGATGGTATGCACGGCGCTGTCACTTGTGATAAGTGCTCCCCGAAAGGAGAAGAAGTAAAAAATGGTCTTCAATTCTCTGGAATTTCTTATATTTTTTCCGATAGTACTCATTCTTTACAGAATATTGCCCCTTAAAATCCGCTGGGTAATGTTGCTGATAACAAGCTACTACTTCTATATGGGCTGGCAGGCGGACCTTTTATATCTTATTCTTTTTACAACTTTGGTGTCGTACGTGTGTGCCAGAAAGATAGAGGCTTCTGTGACCAAAAGAGCCAGGAAAATATATCTCGTAATCGCCTTGGTCGCTTCTCTCAGTGTGCTTTTCTTTTTCAAATATTTCAATTTTCTCTCAGAAAATGTTACAGGACTATTAGAGCTTATGGGATTCGGAGTAAGTGAGTTTACTCTTAATCTTATTCTTCCTGTGGGCATATCCTTTTACACATTCCAGACTCTCTCATATGTCATCGACGTTTACAGAGGTATGATAAAAGCGGAAAAACATTTTGGTTATTACGCGCTTTATGTTTCATATTTTCCGCAGCTTGTCGCCGGACCTATCGAAAGACCCGAAAACCTTCTTCCGCAGCTCAAAAGAAAAAATCCGTTCACGGCATATGACACAGCAGTAGGACTTAAAATGATGGCGGTAGGATTTTTCAAGAAGGTAGCGGTGGCTGACCAGATATCCAAATATGTAGACGGCGTTTACAACAATCTGGATAAAACGACGCCCGGACTCATCAACGGTTTCACGATAACAGTTGCAACGGTATTGTTTGCAGTACAGATCTACTGCGACTTTTCCGGATACACCGACATAGCGATCGGTTGTGCAAGGGTAATGGGAATAAAGCTGATGCAAAACTTCGATAACCCATACTCTGCGACGAGTATAAAGGACTTCTGGCGCAGATGGCATATCTCACTGACATCCTGGTTTACAGATTATTTATATATACCTCTCGGAGGATCCAGGTGCAGTAAAGTAAAGCATTACAGAAACATCCTGATAGTATTTTTCATTTCAGGTGTATGGCACGGTGCGGCATGGACGTTCATCCTCTGGGGAACAATGCACGGAATATATCAGATTGTCGGAAACATTACCGCAAAATACCGGGTGATGTTGTGGGATAAGCTTGGAGTAAGTCAGCAGAATCCGATACTTGTAATTGCAAAAAAGATCGGAACCTTCGCTTTGGTATGCATAGCATGGATGGCATTCAGGGCAAACAGTCTTCGGGATCTCGGGTTCTTATACAAGCAATTGTTCACAGGATGGTCCGGAGTCAGCATCACCGAATCAATGAAAGCACTTGACATGTCGGTTATGGCATTGATGACGGTAGTATTTTCGGTGTTCGTTATAAACCTGCTTGACAAACAGATAAATCTGCGCATAGATGAGCTGCACCTTGACTCGGGACTCAGTGTTCCGAGAGCAAATGCCTATATAACGGTATGCTGGACAGTCTGTGTTGCCTGGCTTATACTGCTTGCTTCAAACGCAGCGAGTTCGTTTATATATTTCCAGTTCTGAGGAGAGACGGCAGATGACAGAGATAAAAAACGATAAAACAAAGTCGCTTGTCGGAACGGAAAGGAAGGCATAAGTATGTTTTTAAACGATAAAAGAACCAGCACGCAGTATATACTATGTTGGATATTCACGCTGGGGATATACAATGTGATATTCAAGAGACAGGTCGCCTCCGATATCAACAAGATATTCAAAGCGAAAAAGGTTGAACTTCCGGGAGCAAAATACTTTTTCCTTAACTTTATAACACTGAGAATTAACGGTGGAACATGAGACATACAGGTACTTGAACTGATTCAGGGATATATAAAAGAAAACGGTTCTGATGTCACGATCGATTACGAAAATTACAAATTTTTCGGAAAAATCCCGATAGCCAGAGTAACTATTGTCGCCGACTTTATCAAAATGATAAATGAAGCTTGCAGGATATACAGCGCAAAGGAACTTGAAGAGATAAATGCTGACGATTATCTTGCAGTGAACAGAGTACATGAGATAAATGAGGAGGAGATTTTAACTGCCGTAACAGAAAAACAGAACGATAGCTCAGGCGAGGATGTAACTGAAAATGCCGAGAGCATAAACGAAGCAGAAAATCCGAAAAAAAAGCAGGAAAAGAAAGAAGACGGCAATTATAAGATAGCAGGATACGCGGTCGTTGAGGAGTACGATCCGGAAAGTGACCAGAAGAGAATAGCTTACCGCCTCAGAATGGAAAGGGAAGCGAGAGCGTTGGCACGGCAAAAGCAGGAAGAAACTCCTGTAATAACACCTCAGGAAACAAAAATTGATATAGACCAGACACCAATCAGCTGTTACAGAAACAAGAGGTGGATGATCAAAGTTTTTTCGGCGCTTTTTGGGGTGTTCATACTGCCGTTTATAGCAATAGCGGTTATGTGTTTCGGATTTCCGACATATAACGAAACTTTCGTCGGAGAGCTGGGCGATAAGTTCGACAGACTTAATAGTTTTGATGAGCCGAAAATAATTGTCGTAGGCGGAAGCTCGGTAGCTTTCGGACTTGACAGTTCGCTTATACAGCAGGAGTTAGGTTATAAGGTGATCAACTTCGGGCTTTATGCGGATCTCGGTACAAAAATGATGATGGATCTGTCAAAAAGCAATATAGGAGAAGGAGATATTATAATACTTGCTCCGGAGATGAACAGTCAGACATTGTCGCTTTATTTCAACGGTGAGACAGCGCTTCAGGCGCTTGACGGAAACTGGCATATGCTTTTTGATATAGCAAGTGAAGATTACGGTTCGCTCATCGGAGCGTCACTGAAATTTGCGCAGAACAAATTGAATTATCTGATAAGCGGTACTGTTCCGGAAAATGAAGGAGCGTATAGGAAAGAGAATTTCAACGGATTCGGTGACAATATTTATGACAGACCTTACAATGTAATGACAGGAGTTCAGAATGTAATAACACTGAATTTCAATGCGAATTTTTCCGACAGCAGGACTACTGATTACGAAGAATATATCGACTACGTAAACAAATATGTTCATTTTGCCGAGCGGAAGGGGGCAACAGTATATTTCAGCTTTTGTCCGATGAACGCAGCGGCAATGTCAGTTGAAAATTCAGAAAGATCGATAAATTCATTTTACGATAATCTGTGTGAAAACCTTGAATGCAAAGTAATAAGTAATGTGTATGACTATATACTTGACGAAGGATATTTCTTTGACAGTGAATTTCATCTTAACAACGCCGGAGTGACGGTAAGAACGGTAAGACTTATTGACGATATCAAGCGTCAGCTTGGAGATCAGACGATAACGATTCCGGAACTTGAATTGCCAGAGCCTCCCGGATATAAACCTATTGAAGGTGCAGATGGTGAAGAGGGAACTGAAAACTTCTTGTTCGAGCTGATACAGATAGGAGAAAAGGAGTATTATCAGATAACCGGTTTGTCTGAAACAGGAAAACAGGCGGCTGAGCTGACTGTTCCGAATAACTATCAGGGAATTCCGGTTGTAAGGATAGCGAAAGACGCGTTCAGCGGTTGCACGAATCTGAAAACGCTGAATCTCGGCGAAAACATATCTTCAATTGTCGCATATGCGTTCAGAGGTTCATCAATCACAGCAGTTTACGTGCCTGACGGCAAAGGTCCTGACGATATATCAGTACCTAATTCGATGTCAGAAGCACTTGCAACCGAGGGAAGCGATCCGGCACTTAGAATTTACGTTGACAGTAATTATTACAACTCATTTACGGCTGACTACTTCTGGGGAGATTACGCTGCTTGTTTAGCCCCGAAGAGCTGAATAAACTGACAGAATTCCCTTTGCAAATTTTTGCAAAGGGAATTTTTCAAGGCGAAGCAATTTGTGTGCTTTGATTAAATGTTCGATATTAAAGCTTTTGTTTGGTCAGTTGAAGGGCAAAAAATACAAAGCAAAATGAAAAAATAACGCCATCACAAGAAAACAGTTGTCAAGGCAATCTGCAAATTCTCAATCAAGAGTAAACAATTCAAAACATAAAAACTCCACACAACAAAGCAGACGCCAAGTCGATCTGAGCTCTCGTTCAAGAATAAAGTGTTGTTAACGTAAAATGTAAAACAAACGCGATATGTGATTTTTAAGTATATTCAAAAATCTTTCTGATTAAATACAAAACCAAAAACAGGTGACAGAAGGATAGATATTATCCGGAAAGACCGGGGGAAAAATGATAAAAAAAATAAATGATTTACTCAGCGGCATAACTGCTACTGTCATAGGCGGTATTTTCCTGGTAATCAGTTTTATACTCAGCAGGACTGAAATATCTTTACCGGTCGACCCGGCATGGATAACTGTTATAATCAGCGGAGTGCCGCTTCTGTATCTTGCGGTTTGGAGAATAATATATAACCCGGGTATCAGCAAGATTTCATCGGCATTGCTCATAACTGTGGCGATGATCGCGGCGATAATAATCGGTGATCTGTTTGCCGCAGGAGAAGTGGCGTTCATAATGGCTATTGGTGCAATTCTCGAAGATATGACGACAAACAGAGCAAAAAAAGGGTTAAGCAAGCTGATAAATCTGGCGCCGACAGAGGGAAGGCGGATTTCCGACGGCAAGGAAGAAATGGTGAAAGCCGCGGATATAAAAAAAGGCGATGTGATACGTATCCTGCCCGGAGAGACAATACCGGCTGACGGTAAAGTAATAAGCGGTGAAACTTCTGTTGATCAGTCTGTAATGACCGGTGAATCGTTGCCTGTCGATAAAAGCAAAGGCGATGAGGTTTATAGCGGAACTATTAACAGATTCGGAGCGATCGACATATCTGTGACAAGGTCCGGACAGGACAGTTCGCTTCAAAGGCTGATAAAATTGGTGGAAGAGGCGGAAAACCGCAAGGCGCCAATGGCAAGAACGGCTGACAGAGCTGCAAGCTGGCTTGTGCCTGCGGCGTTGATAATAGCGATAGCGGCAGGGATAATTACAAAAGATATAGTAAGAGCAGTCACCGTGCTTGTGGTATTTTGTCCGTGCGCTCTTGTACTGGCGACTCCGACAGCGATAATGGCAGCGATAGGTCAGGCGACAAAGCACGGAGTAATTGTAAAGTCAGGCGAAGCGCTTGAAAAAATGGGCAAGGTAAACACAGTTACGTTTGATAAAACAGGTACGCTGACATATGGCAGACTTGAAGTTAGTGACATTATAAGCTTTGATCAATCGGTAAATGAGGAAGGAATACTTATACTGGCAGCTTCCGCCGAATCAAAAAGTGAACATCCTTTGGGCAAGGCGATAGTTTCCTGTGCAAATGAAAGAGGCCTGTTGATCTGTGATTGCGATGATTTTTCCATGCAGGCAGGAAAGGGAATAAAGGCGTCTGTGAATGGCAGAAATGTGATTTGCGGGAATGAGCAATTTTTGTCCGAAAACGGTATAAAAACAGCAGCTAAAAAGCAGAAAGCCGAATGTTATACAATGCAGGGAAAAGCGTTGGTGTATGTAGCTGAATCCGGGAAATGCATAGGTGCAGTTACGCTTGCCGATAAAATAAGACCTGAAACTGCAAAAGTAATAGCTGAAATAAAGAGCATGGGTGCAGATTCAGTGCTTCTTACAGGCGACAATAAAAGGACTGCGGAATATTTTGCTGAAAAATCGGGTATAACTGAGGTTTATTCGGAATTATTGCCGGAAAACAAACAACAGATAATAATAAAGTTGCAGTCCGAAAACAGGACGGTCTGTATGATAGGGGATGGTGTAAATGACGCACCGGCATTGAAGACCGCAGATGTAGGAGTGGCAATGGGAAGCATGGGAAGCGATATAGCAGTGGAAGCGGCGGATATAGCCCTGATGAGCGACGATATAACAAAGATACCGTATCTGAAAAGGCTGTCTGACGCCACAGTCGGAACAATAAAGGCGAGCATAACGCTTTCCATGTGTATAAATCTGGTCGCAGTAGTGCTATCGGTAGCCGGTATACTCAATCCTACCACCGGAGCACTGGTACATAACGCCGGCTCATGTTTTGTAATACTGATAGCAGCTTTGCTTTACGACAGAAAATTTGACAAAACGAGCAAAAAGCAATAGCACTATTTTTCTTGTGATACCGGAATTTTTCTGCAAAAAAGTTTATGCACAGACAAGTCAGTTTTTAATCAAACATAGCAACTGAATGTATTTATGGGAAAAAAGCTTAATCTTTTCCGGAATTCCTTTTCAGGAAGAACAAGCATAATAGAAATAAGTCGTGATAAATACACTATTTAAGAAAGTACATCGTGTTGACTTAAATCACGGAATGTTGTACAATATCAGCGGGGAACACCGGAAAAACCGGTTAGTGAATTATGGAAAAAATTGAAGTAATACGTTCTGACCGCAAGACCATATCAGTGGAAATCAGACGTGACCTCAGAATTATAGTGAGGGCACCGCTTAAAATGAAAGATAAAGCGGTAAAAGAGTTTGTGAAAGACAAATATAAATGGATAGAGAGTCACCTGGAAAAGATGAGAGCCCGGATTGAAGCAAAAAGACTTGAAGATCCGGTTGAACCTTTCACAGACACTGAGCTTGAGGAGCTGACTGCAAGAGCACGCAAAATCATACCTCCTATTGTAGATGAGCAGGCAAAGAAAATCGGAGTTACTTATGGCAAGGTTACTGTAAGAAAACAGGTGAGCCGGTGGGGCAGCTGTTCTCAGAAAGGCAATCTTAATTTTAACTGCCTGCTGATGCTTTGCCCCGATGAGGTTTTAAATTACGTGATAATTCACGAGCTTTGTCACAGGATTTATATGGATCATTCCGTACTTTTCAGGAAAACGGTAAAAAAATACTGTCCGGATTGCGAGGAACAAAAGGTCTGGCTGAGAACAAACGGAAGAGAACTTATTAGGAGACTTCGGAGCAGTAAGGGTGCTGACTGAAAAGTAAAGCTGCGGCAATTGCGCCCGATTTACCTTTAAGAGCATATTGCTCAGGACAGTTCTGGCTTATAGTCACAAATACAGATCGGCAATTGTGAAAAATACTGAAAAAAGCAGGTTGCATTTTATTTTTGCAATGTAATCGTTTGATTTTGTAATGTTATGTCAATTGCATTTAATTTTGCAATTATATAAGAATTTCGGAAACCGAAATTATATTTCATATGCGGTTTTGCGTGAAAATCTGATTTAAAAATACGGTAAAAGGAAAGTGGTAGAGTATGTTGGATAAATTGCTTCGGAGCGTAATCGAGCAGGAGCGGGCAGCAGTTGTGATATGCGATTTGAGTCACAAAATAGTTTATATGAATCCTGCGGCAGTAAAAAATTACGGAAAATACGGCGGAGAGACCTTGATCGGAAAATCCCTGCTTGACTGCCATAACGATAGATCCCGGGAAATGATACGTAAGGTAGTTGATTGGTTTTCGTCATGCGTCGGAAATAACATGATCTATACTTCACGAAACGAAAAACATAATAAAGATGTTTATATGGTCGCACTCAGAGACAAAACCGGAAAGCTGATTGGGTATTACGAAAAACATGAATACAGAAACGCAGAGACTTCAAAGCCGTACGACTTTACAAAATCATTGATCTGACAGGAAAAAAGAGCAGGGTATGTGGATATTATTTGCGTTTTTGTCGGCGTTTTTTGCCGGGATAACGTCAGTGCTTGCAAAATGCGGTATAAAGAAAACCGATTCAACGGTCGCAACGGCGATACGTACGGTTATTGTACTTCTGTTTTCAGTTTTGATGGTGTTCATCGCAGGCTCTCAGTCAATGATATTTTCGATAAGTAAAAAGACGCTGGCCTTTCTGATCTTATCCGGACTGTCGACAGGCGCGTCATGGCTTTGTTATTTCAAGGCACTGAGACACGGCAGTATAAATAAAGTGGTTCCGATCGATAAATCAAGCACGGTGCTTACTTTTATTCTAGCTGCGATATTTTTTTCTGAATTCAGCTGGATCGGAGCGCTCGGAATAACTCTGGTCGGAGTCGGAACGTATCTGATGATTTCAAGATCGGAGAGCGCAGAACCGGAAGAAAAAAGCGGGAAGTGGTTTATATACGCGGTCGGTTCGGCAGTTTTTGCCAGCCTTACGTCAATACTGGGAAAAGTCGGAATAGAAGGTGTTGAGTCAAACCTCGGAACGGCGATAAGAACTGTATTGGTGTTGTTTATGGCGTGGCTTATGGTGTTTGTCACCGGAAAAAGAAAAGAAGTATTTAAAACAGAGAAAAAAGAACTGTTTTTCATATCTGCATCAGGACTTGCC
>CALWJW010000002.1 GCA_944381095.1 uncultured Clostridia bacterium
GTTTCCGAGACATACGATATGACGGGATATTACGTAAGCGCGGGATTTATCGATATACATACCCACGGAGGCGGCGGGAATAGATTTGAGGGAAGTGTAGATGAAATAGTTGACGGGTGCAATTTTCATTTGATGCACGGAACGACATCGATCTGCCCAACGATCTCCGCCGCGGCTCCTGATAGTATGGCTCAATCGGTTGAAAACGTAAGGAAAGCGATGAACGATCCTCGTGTGAAAGGGACGATCATCGGCGCGCACCTTGAAGGACCGTATTTGTCAAGAAAGCAATCCGGGGCACAATGCGCAGATCTCATCAGCGACCCAAATGAGCAGGAGTATTTGACGCTTTTGGAGCGTTACGGTGATACGATTGCCCGTTGGAGCTACGCTCCCGAGAATGATAAGGAAGAGCACTTTGCAAAAGCACTTAAAAAATACGGAACAGTGGCGTCTGCCGGTCATACCGATGCTACTTATGACGATATGATGCGTGCAATGGAAAACGGTTGCAATCTGATCACGCATCTGTATTCATGTACGTCTACTATCACACGCGATCACGGTTTTCGCAAGCTTGGCGTGATAGAAACGGCGTATCTTTCTGACGATCTGTACGTTGAGATCATATGCGACGGAAAGCATCTGCCGCCTGAGCTGATACGAATGATCTATCAGATCAAGGGTGCGGATCGGATCGCCCTTGTAACGGATAGCCTTGCCCTTGCGGGAACCGATCAGAAGCACGGCTTTATGCAGAATACGGAATTTATTATTGAGGACGGTGTCTGTAAGCTGATGGACAGAAGCGCGTTTGCGGGAAGCATCGCCACCGCAGACAGATTGGTTCGTGTAGCCGTAAAGGAAGCGAGGATCCCGATGATTGAAGCCGTGAAAATGATGACCTCAACTCCCGCAAAGATTATGAAGCTTTCAAGCAAAGGCAGAATCGCTCGCAATATGGATGCCGATCTTGTGGCTTTCGATGAGAATATTCAACTCAAAACCGTATTTGCGCGAGGAAATACGATCCGTATATAAATACAATATGAGAAAAGCCTTGAAAACGTGGTGTTTTCAAGGCTTTTTGACGTTTGTGCGGACGATGTTGCTCGTTAAGAAAACGATTAATAATCGTTTTTGAGCTAAGACCTAAGACTGTGGATGAGGTCTGGCCCGTCGTTATTCGTGTGAAGACCGTTTGGGAAATGCACAGCATCTCTATATTGAACGGTGCCATTGCTTGCAGATACTGTATGTGAGGGAGTTAAAACTGATTTTTTGGGGGAAAACGTGTTAGCTCCGAATTTGTAATTTAAGTGCGGATAAACGATATCTATATGTGTATTATATAGTTAAGCACACGTAGTGTCAATCGATTTTTCATAATTGATCCCTTACAGCTGTGCAGTGGAGTTATTTCTGCCGTTCGCAAGTTTATGGAGATGAAAGAACTGACACCTGCCTTGCTTAACGAACTCATAGAACGAATTGAAGTCTATGAGACAGAAGGAACGGGTAAAAATCGGACACAGCGAATTATGATTTACTATCGATTTGTGGGGTATATCGAAATCTCCGGCGGTGACAGAAAAACACACCACACAGCAGAAACTCGCAAGGGAGTTGCTGTTCAATACCTTACAACAAAAACCGAACAGTCGGCATAAAGCCAAGAAAGGAAACCATTATGAAAGCAAGAAAACCATCAGGTCAAATCTTAATCATATTTGAAACGGATTTGTCACAAGCTAAATCTCTTGACGAAGAAAAATTCACGCCCATATAGAAAGCAGTTTACGACAAATTATCGGAAAACCAAAAGGAACAGATTAAACAAGGATATGGTGCGGTATATAGAGATATTGACACCGATACCGAAATTTGCTCGTTCAATATGGATTGCTACAAAGCACCGAGACTACCCGATTATCTTGCAAGATCAATTATAGAGTCATGCAGGAAATTCTATTCCGATCCGGAAAATGTTAAGAAGTATGAGGAATGGAAAAAACAACAAGATGAAGAAGCAAAGACAAAAAGAAATAGAAAAACTTAAATAAAAACATAAAAAGGAGCAGCGAACCTGCTCCGATACATAACTAAGGAACGAAAATAACTATTCAACATAAAGAAATCGAGTGTTCAAAACTGAAATCCGTTATGAACACCCGATATGTAAAGAGAGACTAAAAAAGATGCCACGCTCTTTTTTTGCTGTTGGACTTGAACTGACACATATTTTACCTTGTTTCGTAATGCATGTTTAAAATGTCAGATAACGCCGAGACGCATTGTCAACAAAAGATAGCTGCAATTGAATGTATCCATTTCAGTCATTTCCGTACTCAAATCGGCTAATAATTTATAATTCATCTGTTTTCTTCGAAGACAACCGTCGACGGATATCTGCTTTGATTTATTGATTCTTTAGACTTAATCACCTGCTCCAAATCGATGCTATATAAATTTGCAATTGCTAGTGAGTAATATATTACATCCCACAATTCTTCATCAATAGTTCCTTTAATTTGGTTGATATCCGAAGCTTTTAACCCCTTTCTCATAGCACGGGAAAGTTCGCCCACTTCTTCTGCCAATTTCAAAAAGTAATCTTTCAAAAGCTCCGGTTTAAAATCTTTTTCTTTAATATAATTCTGCAGATATTTTATTGTTGTCTTACCATCCATAATATACCCTCCTAATCATCCGACTATATATTTTACCAGATACATTTTTAGTATAATAGTATCCAAAAACAATGATATTTCAAATGGGAATGTGCAAGTATATACAAAAAAAAACACCATTGAATCTAAGTTTTGCAAACTCCGGTCTCAATGGCGGATTCGTCGTCATTTCTTTCCTCATAGGAAATGATTATTTTAGCTTTGACCTCTCCTTGGGGTTGTAGATACTGTGATATAATCATCTATACGGTTCATAATATTCCCCAGCAGATTCTGAAAACATAATAAATCTTTTCCTTTGTTACGACGAAGAAATGAATTAAAAAGAAGACAGCTTTAACAAGTGCATCCTTCATACATATAAAAGAAAAAGAGCCCAAAGCGCAAAATGGCTCTGGGTCTACTTGGTGCGGGTAAAAGGACTTGAACCTTCACGAAGTTGCCCCCACTAGAACCTGAATCTAGCGCGTCTGCCAATTCCGCCATACCCGCGTAATAGGGTTATGCGCAAGCTTTACTTGTCATAGCTTAAATTCAACAGCCGAACTCCGGATCAAAATTTACACCGACACAGCAGGCTTAACTAACATAACATAGTTATTATATCACAAAAAAACAAAATGTCAAGAGGTATTGAAAAAATTTTGGTGCTTAGGGCAATTTTTTGACAAAAAGGGGTTTTGTCCGTATTTCGGCAGGACGGACCGTATCTATTGCATTTTCAATTACTTCGATTTCAACAGAAGCAAAACTCCCTGCATATTCCCCGTCAAGAGTCCAGTTTACTGGGATTTCCGATTGAAGGGTAAGGTGAGAACAGTGTCTGAAAACAATCTTTTCAAAGCTGTATTTTTTGTTATAGAGACGCGTGACTGTATCAGTAAGTTCAAGGAAATTCTTAGGTTTTTTTATAAGCATCAGTTCAAACAGTCCGTCGTTGACTTTTACATGTTTTTTATCAAGTTTTACAAGTCCGCCGATCGAGGTTGAATTGCTGATGGCTCCGAAAATATATTCTTCCTCAATGAAACTGTCTTCTGTTTTTATTTTAAGTTTAAAAGGACGGTACTTCTGAAATTCCGATAGATTTTTGATACCCTCAAAAATATACGCCATGTGCCCGAATTTATTTTTTATGCTTTGACTTGTGTTATACGAAATATCAGTAAAAAGACCGAAAGAAGCGACGTAAGTGAAATGCCTGCTGTAAATATCGTCTGCTTTGAAAAGCCCAATATCAATAGGATTAAGGTCATCGGAAAGCGCAAGTTTAAGACATCCGGAAAGTCCGGAGGGAAGTCCTATACCTTTCGCAAAATCATTTGTTGACCCACACGGAATATAGCCGAGAGCAGGTCTGTTTTCTCCGGGAAAAGACATAAGACCGTTGCATACTTCATTCAGAGTGCCGTCACCTCCGACGCAGATAACTCTGTCATAATTATATGCATTTTCTGCAAGCCTTGTGGCGTGCCCCGAATAATTTGTATATCTGACAACTGCGTTAGACACATTTTCAGAAAAGTACCGGTTAATTTTTTCAAAAAAAGCATTGTTCTTCTTTTTTCCGGCACGCGGATTTATTATGACTAAAATGTTTTCCAATTGCCGTTTCTCCTTATCTCATTCAGAACAACATGTTGCACGTGACATATATATATGTATATATGATAACGCATAAAAAAACCTCAGCGGTCCGCTGAGGCCGTTAAATTCATAATGCTGTAATGACTCCGTCGACTGTTTGCCACTCGGTAGCGTTCCATTTTAACTCAGACACAATATATTCGAGATTGAACAGGCTGGCAAGTCTTGATGTTCCTGTTTTGGCTAAGTATTCAGTTGCAGACGTTCCGTTTACAAGAAAAGTCGCAGAGGCACTGTAAATGTTGTTTGTGAAATTGACTGCGTCATCATTGCTTTTCGGATAGGCGCAGAATGTGCCGATATTGACACGGGTGTTCATATCCGCAATTATTTCTGCATTTCCTGTTGCAAAGCAACCGTTAACCTTGTAGTCCTGTCCTGTGAGATAAGCAAAAGCCGAAGCGGAAAATGCGGATTTGTTGCCTTTTGTCTCCGCTTTGACAGCCGAAAGAGAGTAGCAATGGGTAAACTCAGCCATGTCGACTTTCGCAGCAATTCCGGCAGCGTAAACAGAATTACCGTTACCGTTAGCTGTTACAGAAGCAGATGTAGAGTAGCAACGAGATATTTTCGAACTGTATTCTAATATGTCAGCACCTGCGACAGCAGTAACACCTCCGGCATACGCAGCACCTACATTTCCGCTTTTGTCTGAGTAAGAGGAAACTTCTGCTATTACGTCGGCGTTGTTACGGCAAGCCGTAAGCTCAGAATTCCGGATCATTCCTGCTATCCCGCCGGAATAAGAGTTGCCGTAGGTTGAAACGGATTTTACTGTTCCTGAGGTAAAACATTTTACAATGGAAGAGGAGTCGGTGACAAAAGCTACTGTGCCGCCGGCATAAGCTCTGTTTGCCGATTCGTCGGAAAGGATATTACATGATAATGAAACGTCACGCACAGAAGATTCTCTTGCAAAAGCAGCTACTCCTGCGGCATATGAACAAAAATATTTGCTTTTAGCAGTTACTTTACCGGAAATTTCACAGTTTGAAACGGTTGTATTTTGCATATATCCGGCAATTATCCCCGATAGAACAAAGCAGTATTCCGTGGTTGAATCGGAACTGATATCGGCATTTTCAAATTTAATATTGTGAATATTCGCGCTGTCAGTAACGCCGAAAAGACCGGCATAAACATATTTGAAAGTAAGTGAATTTCCTATGTCCTCCTCAGAGGTGGAGATTTTAAGGTTCTTGATAGAGAACCCCTGACCGTCGAACTCGCCTCGGAAGGGGTATCCGTAGGTTCCGATAGGGGAAAAGTCAATTCCTGAAAGATCAATGTCATTCATCAGGATATATTTTCCGTTCTGATTGATCGATTTAAGGTCATCAGGAGTTCTGATCTCGTAGACTTTGTCCTTTTCTCCCTCTCCGATAGGCGGGGTATCGTCCGGATTTTCATCGGGAGCTTCAGTATCTCCGTCTCCTGAAATCGAACCTGTAAAATCTTCATTTTCGTCTTCATCAGGATCTTCTTCGTCCTTTTTACAGGCAACAAACAAGGAGGTTATTGTGCAAAGGACCAGGATAAAAGAAATAAATTTCAGTAATCTGCGCATTCAGGATTTCCTTTCGTCATCAGCCGATGAATTGTTATCTGTTGACTCGTTTTCAAAAATTTGAGGAATTTCCGAATCCGGCTTCTCACGATTCTCCTCAGATTGCGTTGAAGTGTTATCATCAGCAGGAGCATTTTCGTAAGGATCGTCTTCGTCTATAAAATGCAGAGAACGGATAGGATTACCATTTTTATCGAATCTCCTGCGAGCCGGCATTATCGTGTCAGCTTCGGAGCCAGCTCTATCAGGTTTTGTTTTGTCATCAACTGATTGGTTTTCACTTCCGGATTTTTCTTCCTCGTCCTCATTTTCAATGGATTCATCGCTGTCAGCGTCTTCATCATCAATCGCACTATCGATAAAATCGTCATCGTCAATATGGTGGAGTGATTTTTTATGCGTAACCGCAATTGCCGGCTTTACGTAATTTTTGTTGTACTCCTGTTCTATCGCCAGCATTTGCTCTTCGGTATAAACCGGTATCGGATAAATTTTGCTCAGAACTATCTGTATGACAGCGCCGATGATACTCTGGTAAATCCAGTATACGCCGAGTATGGCGGGCATATTGAAGGCAAAAAATACAGTAACAAAGCACATGATTATGCTTGTATAGAATAGTGTCTTTTGCGTCTGAGCAACTTCCGGTGAAGAAGTGTCAACGGAAGGACCGGTAAGTCTTATGACCAGTGTTGACAAAAACTGAAAAAGTCCTACAAGAAGAGGAAGCAACGCTATAAGAGTGAATCCGAATACCGGCACCGCAGAAAGATCGATACGTCCGCCGAATATTGTAAAATCGGGTATTTTGGATAAATCCACTATGCTTTCAAATTGACCGGGGTTGTTTTTTATTACCGAGATCATTTGAAGTTCACTGAGTGAAAATTTATCAACGGCTCCGGAAGCACTGTTGTAAAGAGTGATTATGTCGGAAGAAACGCCGTTCAGAGAGTTCTGACCCAATAAGGTGAATATAGTGTTTTTTATGTTTGATATTATTTCAGATGAAAAAGTGCAAAGATATGTCAAAGGCATCTTCACGATGTTGTAAAGTATAATGACGATAGGCAGCTGGATAAGAAGGGGAAGACAACCGGAGGTCAGGCTTACTTTTTCTTCACGGTACATTGCCATAATGTCATTTGACATTTCAATTTTTGCATTCTGATCTGTGCGACCTTCATAGCGTTTTCTGATAGCTCTCTCTTTCGGCTTGATTCTCGCCTGTGCCTGTGAAGATTTTTGTTGCTTGATGTTGAAATACAAAAGGATCAGCTTAATGATCAATGTAAAAAAAATGAGCGCAACTGCATAGTTATTTGTAAAGGAATAGCAGAGTCGCATGATAAACGCAAACGGTGCGGCAATCAAATTCATATTAACATCCTTTCGGGAGCGTATACTTTCATACAAATCCGTTATATTATACTATAATAATATAATAAAAAAACAGCCAAGTTTTGAAGAAATGTAAAACTTTTAATAAATCCATTGACTTTACCGGTTGAAAAGTGTATCATTGTAAGGAAAAATCAAATCAATAACGTGTAAAAAACGAAAGGGAATTATAAATGCTTGAAATAAAAAACCTAACCTTTGAGGCTGATGACGGAAAAAAGAATGTCAAAATTATAGATGATATTTCGCTGACTGTGCCCGACGGTAAATTTTTGGTGATAACGGGTCCTAACGGAGGCGGAAAATCTACCCTCGCGAGACTTATAATGGGGCTTGAAACTCCTACGTCCGGAGAGATAATATACAACGGTACTGATATTACCCGCCTTTCGGTAACTGAAAGGGCAAGGCTCGGTATAGGATATGCTTTTCAGCAGCCGCCGAGATTTAAAGGCATGACAGTCAGGAAAATGCTTTCAATAGCAAACGGGAGCGAACTGAGTGAAAAGGAGTGCTGTAACTTCCTTGCAAAAGTAGGTCTTTGCTCAGCTGAATATGTCAGCAGAGAACTTGACGGTTCACTTTCAGGCGGAGAAATGAAGAGAATTGAGATAGCGACGCTTATGGCGAGAAAACCGGAACTGGCTATATTTGATGAACCGGAAGCAGGCATAGATCTATGGAGTTTTTCTATGCTTGTCGAAACCTTTAAAAATATACAGAGAACCGCAAGCGGTACAACGATAATAATCTCACACCAGGAAAGAATAATGAATCTTGCTGATGAAATGGTGGTTATTTCGGAGGGCAGGATCAGGAAAAGCGGCGAAAAGTCGCAGATGCTCGCTGATCTGATGTGCGAGTTTTCTCCGTCGCCGCGCTGCATCAGAGCAGAAAAAGACAGTTAACGGGAGAATATTGTATGGAAAAAATAGATAAAGAACTGCTTTCGGAAATAGCGGGAATACATGAAATTCCGCAGGGAGCATATAACATAAGAAAGAACAGTGATTCGGCCGGCAGAAAAAGTACCGAATCAATAATAATCGAATCTAAAAAGGATAAGCCCGGAATTGATATCAGAGTCAAACCCGGGACAAAAAACCAGTCGGTTCATATACCGGTTATAATTACCGAGACAGGAATAACCGAGATGGTTTACAATGATTTTTATATCGGGGATGACAGTGACGTTCTCATTGTAGCCGGTTGCGGTATTCACAACAGCGGTGACAAGGAAACGGGACATGACGGACTTCACAGGTTTTTCATAGGGAAAAACGCAAAAGTCAGGTATATAGAAAAGCATTACGGAGAGGGAGACGGTAACGGCAAAAAGATAATGAATCCTTCTACCGAAGTTGAAATGCAGGAAAATTCCGTATGCGAAATGGAAATGGTACAGATAAAAGGCGTTGATTCAACTTTGAGGAAGATGACGGCTAATCTCGGAAAAAACGCAAAACTTACCGTAACTGAAAGAATGATGACACACGGACAGCAGACGGCACGCTCGGACATGATAATAAACATGAATGGCGAAGGATCATCTGCTCAGGTTATTTCAAGGTCTGTCGGTAAGGATAATTCTGACCAGACATTCAATCCGGTAGTAGTGGGAAATAACAGCTGCCGTGCGCATATTCAGTGCGACTCGATAATAATGGACAGTTCAAAAATCAGGTCAATTCCTGAGATCGCGGCAAACCATAAAGAGGCTCAGATAGTACACGAAGCCGCTATCGGACGTATAAACGGTGATCAGTTACTTAAACTTCAAACTCTCGGATTGACGGCAGAAGAGGCTGAAAACGTAATCATAGACGGCTTCCTTAAATGAAATGGTATTGATATCTATGCCGGCATATTCACTTCACAAGGAGTAGCGGTTTAATTGCAAAAAATTTCCCGCACCTGAATAAAATAAGGAAACGGAGTTATTTCTACATTTCAGACAATATTCGACAACAGATTTTAGCCTGAAAATGTTTCCGAAAGCTATTGCAGTAACAAATCAAGAAAACGGAGCAAATGTCTCCGGACCGAAAGATCCGGAAATAAATGCTCCGTTTTTATTTTTTACAGACCATTGCCTGCTTGATTTATATTCAGTAAGAAAAAGGTAATTTTACCGAAAGATATTCCGCTTGAAAAAAGTGAAAACACAATGTGCCTGTTTCATTTTTTTATTGAAGTGAGAGAGCAGGGTAGTATATAGATGTGCCGGCAACATTTCATTTAAAAAAGTCTCCTGCCGAAATTTTGTTGCCGTTGATGAAATCCTTTACCGGCATTTTTCTTTTGCTTTCAGGAAAGACCTCGTAAATTCTCAGTTTACCATTCCCGCAGGTTACATCAATGTGATTTTTGCTTACGTCTGTTACTTTTCCCGGAATTCCCGTGAAATCTGATTCAACAGGTTCGGCAGATGTTACCTTGATTTTTTTACCGTTGAAAACGAAATATGCATAAGGAAAAGGTGTCAGTGCCCTGATTTTTGCGCCGATCTTTAACGCGTCTTCGGAAAAATTTATGGCTTCATCTTCTTTACCGATCTTTTCCGCATACGTGGCAAGCGAGGGGTTTTGAGGAGTAAATACGGCTGTTCCGTTAGAAAACATATCGAGCACTTCGGTAAGAGCCTTACCGCTGAGAACGGCGAGGCGGTCGTGTACCGATTCGAGAGTATCAGAATCGGTAATAGGAGTTTTGAGGACATGTATTATGTCGCCCGTATCGAGACCTTTTTCCATTTTCATTATCGTTACCCCTGTTTCGGTCTCACAGTTCATAATAGCTCGCTGCATAGGGGCAGCACCTCTGTACTTGGGTAAAACCGATGCATGCGCATTTATGCAACCGTAACGGGGAAGCTTCAAAATAGTTTCGGGCAGTAATTTTCCGTAAGCCACAACTATTATAATATCCGGTTCGATATTTCTCAGATCTTTAAGAAACCCTTCATCTGACAGTCTTTCCGGTTGCAAAACCGGTATATTCCGATCTGTTGCAAAGCGTTTTACCGAAGATTCTTTCAGACCGTAACCGCGACCTGCCGGTTTATCCGGTGTGGTTACTGCGGCTGACGGCACAAAGCCGGCGTCACAGAGATATTTCAGTACAATGGCGGAAAATTCGGGAGTTCCCATAAACACAGTTTTCATTCACCAAGCTCCTCAATTTCCTCTTTTGTAAGCATCCTCAGAGCTTTATCGGTATACAAGACTCCGTCAAGGTGGTCTGTCTCATGACAAATTGCTCTCGCAAGAAGGTCAGTACCTTCAAGTACATAATATTTTCCGTTACGATCCATTGCCTTTACTTTAACTGTTGTCGGTCTTTCGGTAATACCCCATCTCCCGGGAATTGACAAACAACCTTCAAGTTCATGCTGAACTTCCTTTGATTTCTCAATAATAACAGGATTTATCATCTCGTACAGTTTTCCTGATTCTGTTTCAATGATAACGACGCGACGTAATACGCCGACCTGCGGAGCCGCGAGTCCGACTCCGTTGGCTTTGTGTAAGGTGTCTTTCATATCGTCAAGTAATGTAATTATTCGGGGAGTAATTGACTCGACAGGGCGGCTTATTTTTCTCAGCTGTGGTTCGTCATCTGTAAGTATTTTCAGTATTGCCATTGTTTTCTCCGATTCTGCCTGCTGGGGCTTTTGTATATTTCTTATATCGTCCAAACCAGCGTTTTTTGATTAACTGCTGATTTGAATATAGACTATTAAGCGGCGCATTTTGGTTAAATTTTTATTGTGTAAAATCTCGAATTGAAATTGCATGGTGTACTTTTGATAATAATTGTGTGTTTTTGATAATCAAAGCAAAAAATCATAAAGCAACCGGGTTTATATCAATAGAAAGAGTTATATTTTTCGGCATGGTATCGCCGAAATATCTCAGTATTTCTGAAAAAAACTGACATGATTTTGTGTTTATCCTGAATTTTACAACCATCCGAACCCGGTATTTTTCGCTCAATTTATATACAGGAGCTTCAAACGGTCCGAAAAGTTGTAACGTCAAATCGCCGTATTTCTCAGTTTGCAGTTTTTTTATGTCGGCAGAAAGCTTATTTGCAGTCATAAAAGCAGTTTCTTCACTGTCAGATGTTGTCGTCAGGACGGCAATGTCACAAAAAGGAGGAAAGGTGAGCGCTTTTCTCAGTTTGATTTCATTTCTGTAAAATTGCTTGTAATCTTGTTTACACGCGAGCATGAGAAGAGGATGATCCGGAGCAAATGTTTGCAGATAAGCCATGCCGGCGTCCTTTCTTCTTCCTGCTCTTCCGATTGTCTGGCATATGAGTGAAAAAGCGCGCTCTGACGCCCTGAAATCGTCAGCATACAGACTTTGATCTGCTGAAAGCATCCCTACAACTGTAACATCAGGAAAATCGTGACCTTTTGTCACCATTTGGGTTCCGATGAGGATATCTGCTTCTCTGTTTTTGAACTGAGTAATTATTCTGTCATACGAATCTTTGCTTGCGGTAGTATCGGAATCCATGCGTAATATTCTTGCTCCCAGTAACAGTTGTCTGAGTTGGTTTTCAGCGAGCTGTGTTCCGAAACCGGAAAATTTAAGGTATCTGTTTCCGCATACCGGACATTTTTCCGGGACGAAAGTTTTAAAGCCACAATAGTGGCAGAGAAGGTAACCTTCCTGATTCAGTCTGTGTTTGTGATGAGTCAGCGAGACGCTGCAATGAGGACACATTATAACATTTCCGCACTCTGTACAACTGACATACCTGTGATAGCCACGCCGATTGACAAATAAAACAGCCTGTTTTCCGTTATTTACAGCAGACTTCACAGCACTTAACAGCTCAGAGCCGAAAAAAGAGGCGTTTCCGTTTTTGACTTCTTTTTTCATATCAATTATCTTAGTGTCAGGCAGAGAAGACTCTCCGTATCTTCCGGTTAGTTCACAAAGCGTGTATTTCCCGGTATCAGCTTTGTAGTAGCTTTCAACGGAAGGAGTAGCTGACGCAAGAAGCATGACAGCGCCGCTGAGCTTGCATCTGAGAGCGGCAACGTCTTTTGTTGCATATTTTGGTGAAGAATCAGACTTGTATGTATGCTCCTGTTCCTCGTCAATTACAACCAGACCGAGATTCTGAAACGGAGCAAATACCGCTGACCTGGTACCTATACAGAAACTTACCAGTCCTTTTTTTATTTTGCGCCAGGCGTCAAACCGTTCTCCGGCGGAAAGTCCTGAATGGATGACCGCCATCCTGTCGCCGAAAACAGCCGAAAAAAACGAGATAGTCTGTGGCGTCAAAGCGATTTCCGGCACGAGCATAATAACGGATTTACCTTTTTTCAGCACCTCGGCAGCCACAGCTCTTATCACCTGAGTTTTACCGCTTCCGGTTACCCCGAACAGAAGTGCCGCTTTCGGCGCATTCTCGTTTGTCAGTGCAATAATGGTATCAGCTGCTTTTCTTTGCTCTTCGTTAAGTACTATGTTCCCGGATTTATTACCGGAAAGAAAAAACGAACGGTAACGCTCAATTTTGTCGATTTTGACTAATCCTTTTTCCGTAAGGTTTTTTACCTGTTGTTGAGTGGATGCGGTTTCGGATAAAAGCAGTTGAAGCTCACTGCGCCCTTTTTCGGCAAGGAAGCGCAGTATCCGGATGTAATTTCCGGAACGCATTTTTTTTGATCTGAGTATTTCTGTTGCAGAGGATTCGTCAAAACTATTTATGACTGGTTCGGCAAAATAGTCGTATTTAATATTACTCAGTTCTTTCACGCAGATTTCGGTAGATAGTATTCCGTGTTCCGAAAGAAGAGATATTACCTTCTGTGTTAAAGTCGCTCCGAATTTAGCTGCTACCGTACTCTTGAAACAAACATCTTTTTTTCTGATGTAGTTGTAAATACGGTATTCAACAGAACAGTCGGGGTAGTAATCGGGAAGCGGAGCGCAAATTTTTATCTGTTGTTCGAGTTTTGAAAAAGCAACAGCCGGCACAACTGTCCTCACAGCTTCACCGGTAGTACAGAATGTCCTGTTTTTAAGAAACTTTACAATTTCCATCTCATCTTTGCTGAGAGAGAGAGTAGAATCGAGAATATGGCTGACAGGTTTGAAAAATTTACCCGGTTCTTCTTCGGCTGATTTTATGCCGAAAACGATGGCGGTTTCGGGTCTGTTACCGCCACCGAAAGGCACTGCCACCAAATCACCGATTTTTACAGACATATCATCCGGTATAACATAATCAAAAAGTTTGTCAACATGATATGGTACGTCAAGAATAAATACCGAAGCAAGCCGAAAACGGCACCCCGAAGGAGCGCCGCCTTGAAATATAGTTTTATCTGACATTTTCACCGGGTGTTTTGATCGATTCGTCGTCGATCTCGTATTCGTGGCTTGCAAGACGCTTTATAGCTATTTTAACGGCTTTATCGTCCCGGAGTTCTTTATTGATTATTGCGCCGATAGGCTTGTCAGTTTCCTTATTGGCGACCATAAGCTCAGCTTTTGTGTACTGTTCAATGTATTCGTCGGTAACTATTCGCGCACATTTCGCGGTGGCTATGCAGAGCATATACCGGTTATATTTTCCGTTTTCGGAAAGTTGCTCAATGCCGGGTTTAATCATCATGGCTTTATGATTCCTTTCAGTGTTGAATCAGGTATTGTAAAAATCTTTTACAAAATTTGATCTGTGTTTAGTCGACATTTTATCTACCCGGACTATGTCGCGGATATTTTCGGCTGCTTCATCAGCTTTTCCTTTTTCGTTAATTACTATGAAATCATAGTAGTTCAGGAATTGCAGTTCGCGTTTTGCCGCGGTCAGACGCTGATTTATATCGTCGTCGGTATTTGTACCGCGACCTCTCAGTCTCGTGTCGAGTGTCTGATAATCCGGAGGAGATAACCAAATAAGAAGAGCTTCCGGGAATTTGGCTTTGATCTGAAGCGCACCTTGTGTTTCAATTTCAAGAATAACATTCTTACCGGACTTCATCAGTTCATTGATGCTCTTAATCGGTGTTCCGTAGAAATTTCCGACATACTCGGCAAACTCGGCAAGCTCACCGTTGGCGATCATGTCAATGAACTCTTCACGTGTGACAAAATTGTAAGTTACTCCGGGAATGTCGTCGGCACGCGGCTGACGTGACGTCGTGGAAACCGACACCTTGTAGCTTTCATCCTGAAGCAGGAGTCTGACGACAGTTCCTTTGCCGCTGCCTGCCGGACCGCTGATCACTATAAGAGATCCTTTGTTCATTTGAATATTCCTCCGTAATTTTTGAAAAGTATCTGAAAATTTCCGGTTTTATACTTCGCTGTCGCGAATTTCGGAATCGTCTTTGCCTGCAAGGCGCGCTGAAACAGTTTCACATTGCAAAGAGGAGAGAATAACCTTTCCGCAATCAGTTATGAGAACAGAACGGGTTTTTCTCCCGCAGGAGGCATCGATGACATTCCCCGCTGTTTTTCCGTCGATCACCAGACGCTTTACCGGAGCTGAATCCGGGCTGAAAACAGCTACGATTCTTTCAGCGCAGACAGTATTTCCGAATCCGATATTAACAAATCTCATTTTTGACACCTTTTTCGGTATTATTCAATATTCTGAATCTGTTCACGTATTTTTTCAAGCAACGTTTTAATTTCTATAACTGTTTCCGTCAGTTTTATATCGGAAACTTTTGAACCTATCGTATTGACTTCGCGGTTAACTTCCTGAATCAGAAAATCAAGTTTTCTTCCGATGCCGTCATCAGATGCGATCAGCTTCCCGAATGCGTCAAAATGACTTTCAAGTCTTACGATTTCTTCATCTATGGCAGTTTTGTCGGCAAATATCGCGCATTCCGTCAGTATCCTTGCGTTGTCTGTGTCGACGCCAAGGGAATCAAGCGTCTGACGCAACTTATTTTCCAGACGTTCCCTGTACTTTGACTGTGCATCATCCGCATGTTGTTTTATGAAGTTGATAAGTGAACGGACTTCATCCGCTTTTGTGTTCAGGTCGGTTGCAAGATTATCTCCTTCAGCCTTGCGCATGCGGATGAAAGATTCACATGCGCCGTCAAGAGCCGGCAAAAGCTCATTCCAGAGTTTATCCGCGTCCTCATCGGTTCTCAGTGTACAGAAAACGTTTTTGTTTTCGGCAATACGCATTACGGTGATGTCATCTGAAAGACCGAACCGGTCTCGGAGATTGCGCAGCGCCTCGATGTATTTTTCAGCATAAGCCGTATCAATAAGAATTTGAGTGTTCTCATTTTTCAGAACGTTTATACTTATAAATACGTTTATCTTACCTCGTAAAATGCCTTTATTTTGCAAATAGACTTTGATTTTTTCCTCCAAAAATCCGTACTCCGGGGGAAGTTTTACTGTGCAGTCCAAAAATCTGCTGTTGACAGATTTTATTTCCACCAGAAATTCTTTGGAATCGGAGGACAGTGCAAACCGTCCGTAAGCAGTCATACTGTGAGGCATAAGATGTCCTTTCGTTTATCAGCAGCATGCTGATGGTGAGTAACATTGTAGAATAATAACATTTTACATCAAAAGGCTCCCGATGTCAAGAGTTTGTTCACAAATGTTTACAAATAGTGTGTATCAACTTTGTTTGAAATACTTGCTTATGCCCAGTTTTTTTCTCAAAGTTCCGAAGTAGTAAATTATTATCTTGGTGAACAAATAATCATAAATGTAAAAAACAGCAAGTCCCGGAATAATCATAAGCAGATAGAAGAACCACTTGTCAGGCGGCAGACTGAAAAAAAAGATAAAAACCAACAAGCTGACTGTAAAAGAAACCATGAACACAAATGTTTTAACTGTGTAAGCCAGCGGTTTTTTCAGTTTATCGGCTAAACCTTTGACTATTGGGTAGAATCCGAAAAAAGCGGCGAAAATCACCGCAGCTTCTTTGGAAGGGAGAAGCAACAGAGACAGTAATGAAGCGGCGGCGTAAACTCCGAGTCCTGTAAAATAGCCGAGTTCAGCGACGGTTATCATTACGGAAAAAGACGCCACAGCCGCCACGGATAAAGTCACCACATCGATCAGACTTCCGAAATAGAGGATAACCACGGCGACCGCGACCAATATAGCTGAAAAACTTATTTTTTTAGCTATTTTCATAAAACACCTCACAAACAAGTTTAACGGCGAATTTTCGCCGTTAAATCAGCAACAGGTTATAAAGTCTCCTCCCATACATTCACAAAGGCAGTCAAGACAAATGAGCTGTGTACAACAGTCGAGTACGTTACATGAGTGATCTCGTTGAGTAGTCGGAGCACCGTTATTCGGATTGTTGCCGCGGGAATAACTGTAAGCCTGACTTTTCATAACATCATACGCCTGCCGGTATTCACCGTTTGACGGATCCATATTACAGGCAATTTCAAAGAATTTCTTTGCGTCGAGGTACCACCCTCTCTGGGAAAGCACACAGCCTTTAAGAAAATGCCATTCTGCATTTCTGTCAGCCGCATTCATAGAATCAAGCTTTATTTCCGCTTCCGAAAAATTACGCTGATTTATCATTTCGCGTATCTTGGCAAATTCAAACTTTGAGTATTCAGAATTACCGCCGTTTTTACGCATCAGCATATCATATGCTTCATTTATTTCTTTCATCTTTTCTTCCGCAAGCTCACGCATAGAAGCATCCGGAAAGTTGTCCGGATGATACTTTTTCGCAAGTTCACGGTAGGCTCTTTTAATTTGTTCTTCATTGGCGTTGCGCGGCAAGCCAAGTACATCGTAAGGATTATTCTGCATTTCAGTCTCCGGTACTTAATTTTGATGTTCCGGCAGGACCGCCGGATCAATTTTCAGAATTTTTTCCGTTACGTTCGGTAAACCGAAACGGAAAATATTGTCTATAATGTTGCTTATATCGCGGTATTTCATGTGTATCTGTGAAAAACTGTGCAGTGCTTCCGCTGATTCACGGAACAATGAAGCCCTGAGAAGATCGCCCGGCAATTCATCGAATCCTGATTTAAGAAGGGGATTGAAAGAACCTTTTTTCTTATCTTTTTCAAAGTCGTCACAGAGATCGATAAGATATATCCATCTTCCGGTATGGTATCCGATGTCTGCACAGGCAGAAGAGTATTCGGAATTTTCGGCACAGTTGATAAAAACGTCTCTGAGAAGTTTTCCGAAAATATCAGCGCACATATCCGCAGATGATTCTGCTGAATTTTCCGATTCGGAAAGCTTTACGAGGTGTTCTCTGATCTTTCCGGCGAGATCATCAAGATTCCAGTCCGGAAACGCTTTAAGAGCTTTTTTCATGTTGCGTCGCGCCATTGCTATCGCAGGAGAAAGAAGGCTGCTGAATTTTTTATCCCGGTCGTCTTTATCGTCAAGCAACTTGTAATAAGCCAGAACCGAAGCAACAGATGCTGTATAACAAAGCGAGGAATTGGAAACGGCTATCGGTCTTTTTTTTATAGGATGAGCAGCACATTTTCCGGGGCGCACCTGAAAGCCTTCCTCAGTTAACCCGCTTCTGAGCAGAGCCAGTAGAACGAAATCGTATGAAAGCGTGAAAGTGGAAGACAGTCCGGTGTACTTTTTCATTGTCTTGCACAAACCGCAGTAAACACCGCGGTAGAGTGCGTAATCTTTCAATTTCAGTTCATCTTCCCGAACTCTGACATATCCGAACAAAATCCATTCCGATCCTCTCGTAAATTTACAAAACTAATGATAATACCTCTTGATTACTTCTAAATAAAGGCGTGATAAATTTTTTGTAAACAAAACGCAAATCATAAGATTTGCGTCAAAAAATTGAATTATACGGTATAGTCCACACAAGCTCTGTCAAGTCTTACTTTTTTCATAAATTCTCCGACAGCTTTGTGTGCCGGATGCATAATGTATTCGTCCAGCCCTTTCTGATCATCAAAAGTGGAGATAAGTACCAGGTCGTAGTTAGTTGAATTTGTTCCGTTATCCGTACGGATCTCAGAATCTTTCAGAGACGGTATCACTCCGCTTAGTTTTTCAAGCATATTTCTGGCAGTCATGATATTCTCAGATTTTGTTTTTCCCTCAGCGTTATCCATGAATCTGAACATTACTATGTGTTTAATCATTTTTTAATTCATCCTTTGTCTCTTTTTGTATATTATCGGCAGTTTTTTTCTGTTTTTGGGCAGGATATCCGAAAAGCATGTTTCGGTAACCTCTCAGTGTAAGCAGAAGGACTGTCCCGAGTACGCAGCACGACAATACTTCACCAAGCGCAACCGTGAACATGAGATATGGCATGGAAGAAAGGTCACCGCCCATTATGGCAAATACAAGAACAGGCGGAATTATCAGCGTGTTTGCGATAACTGTCGGTATGCCTGCAAGCCTTATGTTGACTCTGAAAAATTTTATGTAGTAAGTGCAAAGCACACCGATAAGGGTAGCCAGTGTTCCGAAAATTGTGTCAAAAATGCTTACTCCGAAAAAAAGATTGTATATAAGACAGCCTACGGTTACTCCCGGAACAGCTGCCGCTGTATATACCGGCAATACACAAAGACACTCAGATATTCTTATCTGGACAGCCGATGATCCGTCAAGTCCGAACGCCTTTGAAATGAGTGTGAGCACCACGTAAAGAGCGGCTATAATTGCCGAGCGCGTGATAAATAAAGTTTTCCTGTTCATTGTTTTGTCTCCTTAGTTTTGTTTTAAGTGAGGATGGTTACGAACTCACTGCGGGTAATTATACAATACTAATGACGATTTGTCAATAGACACGGCATTTTGAAATTTGGGCCGGGCGTATGGAACAGATGAAATCACACGTCATTTTTATGTCTGATATGGTGGATTATATACAACCGGCATAAACGGTAAGCGGAAAAGCAGTTAATATTTGTCGTTTGCTCTGAAAATCTTTTCTTATTATTTACTGAATTTGAATTTTTACCCGTAAAAACAGTAAAAACTGCCGGTTGATCGCATATTTTTGGATTGACACAACGCACGTATTGTGGTATAATCGTCGTTGCGGATGTAAAAAGGAGATTTTTTTATGAGTAATGAGATCAAGCCCGGTAGATACCGTCATTTCAAGGGAAATGAGTACGAAGTTCTTTTTATGGCAAAAAATTCTGAAACACTTGAACCCGTCGTTGTGTACCGTGCGCTCTACGGCGACAGGGGAGTTTGGGTGAGACCGGCTGCTATGTGGAACGAAACGGTCGAGTTAAACGGTGAAAAAGTGAAAAGGTTTACTTATCTTGGTGAAACCTGTTCGTCTATGACAAAGATCGCCAGTTTCTGCGTCGACCATAATACTTTGAAAAAAGGAGTATATGTATCCAGAACAGACGGGGACGTGGTGACATACGATGTGCGCTTCAAAGTTCCCAACAGCGGCGATTACCTGCCAAATGACGGAATTCATACAATAGAACATTTGCTTGCTACTTACCTCAGAAACAGCGTGTATTCCGAAAGCGTTATCTATGTGGGACCAATGGGATGCAGAACTGGATTCTACGTATTGATAAAAAAAGATGTGAGTAAAGCAGATGTAATTGAATTACTGAAAAAAGCCATGCAGTTCATCTCGGATTTTGAGGGTGAAATACCCGGATGCGATAAATCTGAATGCGGCAATTACCTTGAACACAGCCTTGCAAAAGCAAAAGCTGCAGCGGTCGATATGCTGGGCGTACTGAAAAACTATACGCCGGAAATGATGGAATATCAAAGCAGATAAGGTGACGAGTATGAAAATTGATGAAATTTTAAAGAAGAAAAAGACTATTTCATTTGAGGTTTTTCCTCCGAAAAAAGAAAACGCGGAGGTATCCGGAATTTACAGGACGATAGACAGTCTGAGGCAGTTGAATCCGGATTTTATCAGTGTAACCTACGGCGCAAGCGGATCGAACAGCAAGAATACCGCTGAGATAGCGTCATACATAAAAAATTCTGCGAAAATAGAAGCTTTGGCTCATATCACCGGAGGACCGTCAAGCTACGAGGATATAGACAGAATGGCGTCAGAACTCAGGAAAAACAATATCGAGAATGTGCTTGCTCTCAGAGGGGACAAGCCGGTAGACTATTCTGCTGAATATTGCCGGTATTTCAAGCATGCAACTGATCTTATGGAATATCTTTCAGGATATGATTTTTCACTCGGTGCGGCTTGCTACCCGGAAGGACATTCCGAATGTGATACTCTTTACGAAGATCTGATCAACATGAGAAAAAAAGAGGAAGCCGGAGCCGGATTTTTTATAACCCAGATTTTTTACGATAATTCATACTATTACAGATTGGTGAATGAAGCAAGGAATGTCGGTATAAAGTCTCCTATACTGCCCGGGATTATGCCGCTTACAAGCGCCAAAAATATCAAGAAAATAAAAGACATGTGCGGAAGCACCATCCCGCTTGAATTCAGAAATATGATAGAAATATACAGAGATAAGCCGGCGGTAATGGAAGAGATTGGTCTAAATTACGCGGTATATCAGATCATTGACCTCATCGCAAAAGGTGCCCCCGGAATTCATCTCTATATCATGAATAACGCCGATGTGGCAAAGGAAATCCACATGCGACTCAGAAGGGTATTCAGTGAGCTTTTCTGATTCAGAAAAGAACCATATCATAGGCAGTCAGAGTATTCTGCAACCGTCCGGCAATAACGATTCTGAATGCCGATATTCCCCGGCTGTTGAAAAATGTATATCGAACGATCCGGAGCATCTCCGGTCATAAGTGAGGCCACTTCAATTATTGTGTAAGTTTGAAGATCAGAAAGGTTACAATATGTTTCGTTTAGGCAAAAAGCTCCTTATATTTGACGGAGCGATGGGTAGTGAAATCGAAAAAAGAGGGTTCGCTTCGGTTTGTCCGGAAGAACTCAATATCACAAATCCTGACGTTATACAGGAAATTCATCGCAGTTACCGCAACGCCGATTTCATTACGACAAATACGTTCGGGCTTAACCGTATAAAATACAAAGGAAGTTACGGGATAGAGCAACTCTGCAAAAAAGCGATTTCAAATGCCAGAACTGTCGATAAACCGGTATTCTTTGACATTGGACCGACGGGAGCTTTGCTTGCGCCGCTCGGCAATCTTGATTTCGACGAAGCGTACGACGCTTTTGCTGAGGTAGTAAGACTTGTTGAAAAAGATGTTGACGGATTCATAGCCGAAACTTTTTCAGATCTTTATGAAATGAAAGCCTGCGTTCTGGCAGTTAAGGAAAACAGCGATAAGCCGCTGTTTGCCACAATGACTTTTGATAAAAGCGGACGGACCCTTACCGGATCGACACCGGAAATAATGACATACACACTTGAAGGATTGGGTGTTGATGCACTTGGTGTCAACTGTTCGCTCGGTCCTGACGAACTTGGAGAAGTCGTTGACAGAATTCTGATGACTTCGCATATTCCGGTAATAGTGCAGCCGAACAGAGGGTTACCGGAGCTTTCCGGCGGTAAAACTGTTTACTCGATGACTGCTGATGAGTTTGCTGACTCGGTAGAGAAGTTTGTGAGGAAAGGGGTGTCAGTGATAGGCGGGTGCTGCGGAACTACACCGGAATTCATTGACACTCTTTTTCACAGATATGGAGGAAGGCAAGTCCCCGAGCATACCGTTCCATACGGTACTTTTATTTGTTCATATTCAAAATCCGTATCAATCACCGACGTAACTGTTTGCGGCGAACGACTGAATCCGACCGGAAAGAAGAAGATAAAAGAAGCTATTGTTAACTCTGATTTTGATTTGCTTGTAGATGAAGGAATCAGTCAGATCGAAGCAGGAGCAGACCTTCTTGATGTCAATGTCGGCATACCGAAAATTGACGAACCGACCGTCATGAAAAATCTTGTAAAATATCTGCAAGAGTATATAAGCGCTCCGCTTCAGCTTGACTCATCAGATCCGGTCGCCATAGAAGCCGGCGCAAGATATTACAACGGAATACCGCTGATAAACAGTGTTTCAGGAAAAGATGAGGTAATGCGTAAGGTGTTTCCGATAGTAAAAAAATACGGGGCGATCGTTATCGGACTAACACTTGACGAAAACGGAATACCGGATACGGCGGAAGAGAGGGCGGCAATCGCCGAGAAAATAATAAAAACTGCGGAATCGTACGGAATATGCCGGAGCAGAGTTATCATAGATACCTTAGTGCTTACCGCTTCGGCAGAACAAAAATTGGTAAATGAAACGCTCAGAGCATTGACAATGGTAAGAAAGCTTGGCGTTAAAACCGCTCTCGGCGTCTCTAACGTGTCGTATGGTTTACCGGAAAGATCACTTCTCAACAGAACATTTCTTGTAATGGCATTGAATTCGGGACTGAGTATGCCGATCATGAATCCGCTGGACAGAGATATGGTCAATGCGGTCAAGGCTTTCAAAGTTCTTAAAGGTATTGACAGTAACTCTGCCCAATATATTGCGGAGTTTACAGATGCAGTCCAACAGGAGACGACTGTCGCTAAAACGTTGCCCGATGACAGTATAATGCTTTCTTATGCAGTAAAATCAGGACTGAAAAGCGAAGTTGTGCAAATTACAGATAGATTGTTGAAATCAATTTCGCCTATTGATATTATCAACAATATATTGATAAAGTCATTGGAGGAAATCGGAAAGGATTATGAAACAGGCAAAATCTTTTTGCCGCAGCTGATGTCGTCGGCAGAAGCTGCAAAGACGGCATTTGATTATGTATCAAGTCGGATAAATCAATCGAATAAACAAAAAAACAAAGCAACGATCGTTGTTGCAACGGTGCGCGGAGATATTCATGACATAGGAAAAAATATTGTAAAAACAGTGTTGGAGTCCTACGGATTTTGTGTTATAGATCTCGGCAAAGACACCCCGGTTGAAAAAATTTGTGAGGCTTGCAATAAATACAGACCTTTGGCGGTAGGTCTGTCAGCGCTGATGACAACCACTGTACCGTCAATGGAAAACACTATAAAAGCCGTCAGAAAAGTTGATAAAAATGTGAAGATAATAGTGGGCGGAGCAGTTCTGACAGCTGAAATTGCCGAATCCATAGGGGCTGATTTTTACGCCAAAGACGCACTTGCGACGGTAAGCATAATGAATTCTTTGTCAGAAATACAAAAAAACTAATAGTGTTGGGTGCAAATCAAGCTCGGAACATATATGGACCTTTAATATTTGTTTTGCGTTTCTTTATCGTTTTGGATTATTTACTGTTATATAGCTGTTTCGGTATTTACAAAATGACTTTTGTTTAACTCCGCAGTTTACAGTAAAAAAAAGCAGGCTTCCGACAGTTATTTGCGATACTGAACTCCTGCAAATATTTTTTTAACTGAAAAATTTATTAAAAAAACTGTCAGATCCTGAACTCCGACAGTTTTTTGTATATGTTTTGTTTGTGTGAATTACCGGTAATCTTACAGTTTTGAAATAACTATCTTCAAAAGTCATGGTATGTTCAAGTCGAAATATTGCTTTTTGGATATGCCTGTGATTATTTCTTCCATACAAGCAGATATCGCCAAAATAACTTTCGTTTAAGTTGTATTTCAGGCAAAGTATTTAAGGCAATCTCTTTAATTTCACGCACACTGTGATAACTGTCGTGCTGACCGTGATTGTCCCAGGCAATTTTAGTGAGTTTATCCGACCCGGAAAAACTGCGTTTTTTTAAAGAGCTGACAAAAAAGTTTGGAATAACGGCAAATCCCCAAAATATTTTTTCCGGTATGGAATCGGAACGTGGAATATCCAGGATAATGAGCTTACCGCCTTTGTTCAGCTTTCTCAGAGCAAATTCAAATATCCAATCGTCAGGCAGATGATGAACTGTTGCCACCGAGATTATTACATCAAATGTCATATCGGAAAAATTAAAGTCAAGAATATCAGCACAGATATAACTGATATTTTTCCTTGAATTGCTGTTTTTTGCATAGGCGATCATATTTTCTGCAAAATCTACCGCTATTACATTTCTGCATTTTTTTGAAAGTAAGACGCTAAGATCTCCTTTACCGCAACCGATTTCAAGACAATTTACTGCGTTTTCAGGGATTAACTTGATTAAAGATTTGTAATAACAATTGTTATGATTCCATTTGTTTTTTTCATCGATTAAAGCAATTTCATTAAAGTCGTTTTTTATTAATTCCGATTGCATGATATTTTATTATTCCCCCTCGCTTAAATTAGCATTATATTGAGTGAATTTAGGTCTTTTCGCGCGGTTTTTCGGGGGATTTGATCGAGATTTTCCGCTTCGTCTATGGAGTCTGCGAAAAAAACGGTATCAAAATAGTATCAACGGTAAAATTTTACCGGACCCAAAAGTCCGCTGGGCTTTATGAGCATAAACTTGGAAAAAATGTCACGCTGCTCAAAAACACAGGTGTTGGCAACCGTGATCTCAAGGGTGTTCTCACCTTCCTGGACGGCATCTGAAATATCAAAGCGGTAGGGAGCAAAGATACGCACACCCACTTTCTTGCCATTCAGCTTTACCTCCGCCGTCTGACCGACTGTACCAAGGTCGAGGACACTATGCCTCGTGGGATCGAGTGTTACGGTGGCGGTATAGCGGATATTACCCGTGAAATCGGGCATCTCATCGGGATCGGTGATGCTTTTAAGCTCTGTTGACGTCTTATATGGCTTGTAGTCGGGAAGCTCGCTCTCTCTGCAATATTCGACCGTCCATTCGGCATTCAACTCGCAGGCTTCACCCTCGGGCTCTTTTATAAGGCTCTCCGAGCCAACGGGTAGGTCTGCGCCTGTAAACAGAACGAGAAGGTTATTCGGATAAAGGGTAAGCGGGATCTCTCCATCATCGCTATGGCGAAGCTCTGCCCTATTTTCAAAAGCATCCCAAACAAGGTAATCCCCACCTGCAAAGCCGCTGAGGCGCAAGGTGACCGATGCTTTTTTCAAGCCCTCGGCAGATAGAATATAGCACTGCTCACCTCCTCGGTCGTAATGGGAGTAGCGGACATATTTACTCTCTCCGCTCACCGTTACGTCGCGATATTTTTCCATATAACTGACAAGACCATCGAGCCCAACCAACCTATATCCGTCAATTCCTCGCTCTCCCACGCACACGACGCGCTCCTTGAGCCTCTTTAGCTTATTTAAGCTTTTCTCGCTGTAATAGGAGCTGTACGGAAGAAGGATCACGGGATAAAATTCCCCGCATATATATCCGTCATCCGATATATCATCGAGTCTGTCGAAGGGAATGATATCGTAATCGAGCTGTGCGTCGCAGAGCGCCTTGCATATGTCCTTATTGTCTGTATAATCATTGGTTGCCCAGCTTGCCTCGGCATCGTAAACCACCGCGCAGGTAGGCACGTGAATTGCCCCGTCTGTAAGCGCGCACATACGGTTCATATAGCTCATCAGCATACCGAAATACTTGTATTGAGGATTTCTTCCCGTGTTGTAGAAGTTGGGAGGGCAATCGGTGTCATTCTCTTTGGGTGAGAAGGCGTGAGGGACGAAGTAGTTTATACCTCTTACAAGGAAGTGGTCGGCAAGTCCCTTCATAAATTCGGTGTCCTCAGCCCAGCCGAAGGCGCCGAATATCTCGCACATAGCGCGTCCATTTTTCAAAGGCTCGGTATGTGCCGCCGAAGATCCAAGCTTGCCGAGTATATAGTGGAACATTCGGTTGTCCATCTCGCGGTAGGAAACGCATCCTGTATTGGATATATCTGTAAGTCCGGGAATAATCTGATGAAGAACAACATCAATCCCCGACATATGCTGACCCTCAAGGGCGCGGAAATAATGCCCCGTGCCGTAGCCGGTTGCTTTGTGCGCACCGTTATCCTCGATCACGTGTCCGATAGACATAACGCCGTGAGACTCGCACCAGCGACCTATCCTTTTGCAGAAATTTTCGGAATACAGCTCGGTTATTTTATCCATATAGCTCTCGCGTACTTCTCCGTGTGAGCCGTCAGCAAAGTCATACCACAGCCTGCAGAGCATCGCCATTGCGTCCTTGCCGTATTTCTCGCTGAAGCTATCCAAAAGCGAATTTTCCCAGGGATAGCCCGCAAAGCGATCTCCCATACCGATGACGGAATGGCTCCTGCCGTAATCATTATGGAACGCGGGCTCGTCTGTAAAGAAGCCCAGGAGAGTGTCTCCGAAGTCCTCCTTAAATCTCTTGTAATGCCCCTCGTATACCTCCTCGATATAGGCATCGGTTGCCTCGGGAGACAAAGGATTGCCGTATATTCGTTTCGACGGATGAAGATCAGACTGAGATCTTATAAGAAGCAGGATCGACCAGATTCCCTCGGGCAGATCGAAGTAATACCTGCCGTGGGAAAAGCTGTCCGAAATATCAATATAAGTGCCGTCAAAGGAGCTGCCGTCCTCTGTGCGACGGAGAGCTACCGCACCGATGAAGCTATCCTCGGGAAGCTCCTTATGCTCATTCGCAAGCACGCTACCCGACGTGACAGGACCCACTACGTCAACTCGCCTTGCGTGAATGCAGGACGCACGTAGGTGCTTGTTCTCCTCTTTTTGAAAAACACCGTTGGCATATCCGGAGGGGAAATGCTTGTCGTCGAGGATCCACAGCTTCATACTAAGGGACTTGCAGGTATCGAGGATAAGCCGTACGTCCTCCCACCAATCCTCGCGGCAAAACTCACCGTGCGTGCGCGATTCGATACACACCGCGCCAATGCCGCAATCATGGATGCGCTGAAGCTCGTTTACAATAAGACTGTCATCTTCGTTATGTAACCAGAGGAACGGAGCAATATAATTTTCAGAATGTCCGTTTATAATATTCAATAATGAATTCATTTTATGTATTTATCCCTCATGTATAAATTTTTCGTATATTTGATATGCGCATCTAAATTCACATTTTGCTTTGCCAAAGGTTATATATGACCGTTTCTGCGAAACGATCATAGTTGATCGAGTGGAATAATCCAGAGGCTTATTCCCACTCAATCGTTGCAGGTCCCTTAGGGCTGAGGTCATAAAGAACACGGCAAATTCCGTAAACTTCACCGAGAATTCTGTCGGTGATCTTTTTAAGAATTGCATAGTCGATTTCCGGTACAGTGGCGCTCATCGCGTCAACGGTGTTAACCGCACGGATTATGCAAGGCCAATCAAATACACGTTTTCCGTTTCTGACTCCGGTGGATCTGAAATCCGGAACAACGGTGAAGAACTGCCATACCTTTTCGGTAAGTCCGGCTTTGTCAAATTCTTCTCTCAGAATGGCGTCTGCCTCACGGAGCGCATTAAGTCTGTCACGTGTTATAGCACCGAGACAACGTACACCGAGTCCCGGACCCGGGAACGGCTGACGCTGAACCATGCTGTACGGAAGTCCGAGTGCCTGCCCGACAACACGCACCTCGTCTTTAAACAACAGCTTGACCGGTTCGACCAGTTCAAATTTAAGATCTTCCGGCAGACCTCCGACGTTGTGGTGTGCCTTGACTCCGTCGCTTTCAAGTATGTCCGGATAGATTGTGCCTTGTGCAAGGAATTCAATATCAGTAAGCTTTCTTGCTTCCTCTTCAAAAACACGGATAAACTCTGCTCCGATTATCTTCCTTTTTGTTTCGGGATCGCTGACTCCGGCGAGTTTGTCAAGAAATCTGTCGGTTGCGTCAATATAGATCAGGTTAGCATTCATTCTGTTTTTGAAAACTTCAATGACCTGTTCGCTTTCGCCTTTTCTCATCAGACCGTGATTGACATGTATACAAACGAGATTCTTTCCGATAGCCTTTATCAACAAAGCCGCGACTACGGAAGAGTCAACGCCTCCGGAGATGGCAAGCAGAACCTTTTTGTCACCGACCTGTGTTCTGACTTTTTCAATTTCTTTATCTATGAATTCATCTGCCAATTCTTTGCTTGTAATTCTTTTCATATCTTCCGGTCTTTTGTTGGAATCCATATTAAACCTCCGTAAAATAAATATATTAACAGAGACAGGATAGCACAAAAAAGTAATTTTGTCAATATTAAAACGCAAAAGAGGAATTTTGTAAAACGCAAAAGAGGAATTTTGTATAAAAAGTTCAATGGTTCGGTGATTGCAGTCTGTTTTGTCGGATATCAGGTAATGATCGGCAAAATAAGCATGGTTAAATATTAAATTATGTGGAGGTCAATGTAACAAATAAAAAAACATCCGGTGTTTTATTGACAAAACGCTTTTTATTTTGTATACTAATCTTTGTATAAGTTTGCAAAGAGAGTAAATATATGTTAAAAGTCATGTTTGTATGTCACGGCAATATTTGTCGCTCACCGATGGCAGAGGTTATTTTCAGGGAATCTGCGAAGAACAGAGGTATCGATGAAATAGAAGTAAGTTCTGCGGCAATCACCTCAGAAGAAATATTTAACGGAAAGGGCAATCCCGTCCATCCCGGAGCTGAAGCTGAATTGCGCAAAAACGGATTGACATCAGAAGGGAAGACAGCGGTGCTTTTGCGAAAAGAAGATTATAATAAGTTTGACGTATTCATCGGAATGGACACTGAAAACATGAGAGGAATGGTAAAAATATTCGGGAGCGATACAAAAGGAAAAATACATAAGCTGTCGGATTACTGTGATCAAATATCTGATGTTGCGGATCCATGGTACAGCGGAAGATTTGATTTGGCGTACAAGGATATTTTTACCGGATGTGAAGCTCTCGCCGAAAGAATAAAAAAAGGTTATAAATTCAATTAGTGGAGGAAATGTTATGTTGAAAACAGGAGTAAAAGCGCCTGACTTTACTTTGACGGATAAAAACGGCAATGAAGTATCCTTAACGGATTTCAGAGGAAAGAAAATCGTGCTTTACTTTTACCCGAAGGATAATACCTCCGGCTGTACCAAACAGGCGCTGGGATTTGCGGACCTGAACGGTGAGATTGAAAAAAGCGGAGCCGTAGTGATAGGAATCAGTCGTGACAGTGCAAAATCACACGCCGGATTTGCGGAAAAATACGGTCTTCCGTTTGTTTTGCTTTCGGATCCGGAACACAAAGTCACAGAGCAGTATGGGGCTTGGCAGGAGAAAAAACTTTACGGTAAAATCAGCATGGGGGTAGTTCGCACCACTTTTGTCATTGATGAAGACGGTACTATAATCAAAGTATTTGAAAAAGCATCAGCTTCGTTAAATCCTTACGAAGTCGTTGAATTTCTGAAAAAATGAAGCAAAGATCAGGAAATGTAGGTAGTAAAAATGAAAAAAGGTCTGGTTCTTGAAGGTGGCGCTATGCGCGGTATGTTTACCGCAGGTGTGCTTGACGTAATGATGAGAGAAAAATTGGTTTTCGACGGTCTTATCGGAGTTTCTGCCGGAGCTGTTTTCGGATGTAACTACAAATCACTTCAACCGGGGAGAACGATTCGCTATAACAAAAAATACTGTCGCGATCCAAGATATGCCGGCATACGCTCACTTTTGAAAACAGGCGATATATACGGTGAAAAATTCTGCTACCATGATATACCGGACAGTCTTGATCCGTTTGATGCAGAAACATTCCGTAATAATCCGATGGAATTTTATGTTGTCTGCACGGATGTAAATACCGGTAATCCGGTTTATCATAAATGCGAGACCGGTGAAGGCAATGACCTTGAATGGATGAGGGCATCGGCTTCAATGCCGCTTGTAAGCAGAATTGTCAGCGTGGACGGATATATGCTTTCAGACGGCGGTACAGCAGATTCGATACCTTTGAGGTACTTTCAGAGTATCGGGTATGAAAAAAATGTGCTGGTACTGACACAACCGGCGGATTTTGTAAAAAAACCGAATAACTTTCTTCCGCTTATTAAGCTTAAAATGGGAAGGTATCCTGATTTCATAAAAGCAGTAAAAGACAGGCATATCAGATACAATGAAACACTGGAATACATTTCTTCCGAAGAAAAAAAAGGCAATATTTTCGTGATAAGACCTGCAAAAAAACTTGCCGTGCATTCCGTTGAGCATTCTTCCGACCGTCTTGAAAATGTTTACCGCTCAGGGCTTTCAATGGGTAACGCCGTAATGGACGACCTTAAACATTTTCTGAGACAATTCGACTGACTTTATAAATGGTTAAAAATGTTTGATAATTCACTTAACTTATTGATAAAACCCGCTTCATCAGATTGTAACATGAGATGTAAATATTGCTTTTACCGTGATGAAGCGCGACAGAGGAAAAAGTCATCTTACGGAGTGATGAATTCTGAAACAGCGGAAAATATCATAAAGAAATCGCTTGCGGTTTCAGAAAGTTGCAATTTTTGTTTTCAGGGCGGAGAGCCTACACTTGCGGGACTTGATTTTTTCAGGGAGTTTACTAGCTGTGTCAAAAAACATAAGAAAAAGTCACAGAAAATTTCTTATTCATTGCAAACAAACGGAACTAGGATAAACAATGAATGGCTGAAATTTCTGGCGGCTGAAAAATTTTTGGTGGGGGTTTCGATTGACGGACCGCCTTCTGAACACGACAGGTTTCGTCTGGACCCGGAGTGTAAACCTTCATTTTACAGAATTTTTTCTAACTCACGGAAAATGCTGTCAGCCGGAATTGGCGCAAATGTATTAACTGTGCTAACTGATGAAAATGCCTTGACGGCAGGTAATATCTACAATTTTTTCAAAAAAACGGTTTTTTATACCATCAGTATATACCTTGTATCGATCCGATCGATAGGAGCCGTATTTTCCTCAGCAGCAAAAATTACGCGACTGCACTGAAAAAACTTTTCGATGAATGGTATAAAGACCTGATTTCAGGTAAACACGTTTTCATACGTGATTTTGAAAATTATATTTCTGTACTTCTCGGAAACCAACCGGTTGAGTGTTCAAAATACGGTAAATGCAGCATACAGAATGTAATCGAAGCAAACGGAAACGTTTATCCGTGCGATTTTTATGCATTCGATGAGTACTGTGCAGGTAATGTCTGTGACGAAAAATTTGCGTTTAACAGTATTAAGACCGATAACAACGTTTTCTTTGAAAACGCGGAAAAGCGTGACGACAGGTGTTCAGGCTGTAAATGGTATCCGATTTGCAGAGGAGGTTGCCGGAGAGACTGTGCATCTGACGGCAAAATTTATGTAAATAAATACTGTGAGGCGTACAGTCAATTCTTTGAATACACCATTGAAAGAATGGAAGAAATAGCGTCGCATCCGGCTGCCATCAGTAATTTCAGGTAAGCTGACGCAACGCAGGATTTTACTTTATTACTGACGCATGTTTTTACTTTGTAGAACTGAAAAACAGCCGTCTGAATTGCGGAGAAAAGTTTAATGAACAGTTTATCAAAAAATAACCTCTTTGAAGACGCACCGATTCCGAGTGCGGTGAAAAAGTTGGTAATACCAACCATTTTAAGTTCGCTTGTAATGGTTTTGTACAATTTAGCTGACACTTTTTTTGTCGGACAACTCAATGACCCGGTTCAGAATGCCGCTGTGACGCTGGTGGCACCACTGATGCTGGCTTTCAACGCCGTTAACAATCTGTTCGGTGTAGGAAGTTCAAGTATGATGAGCAGGGCGCTCGGTCGTAAAGACTACGAAACTGTAAAACGAAGCGCTTCCATCGGACTGTACTGCTCTGTCTTTTTCGGAATTCTTTTTTCTCTGCTTTCACTCATATTTTATACTCCGCTTCTTAAACTTCTGGGAGCTGACGCAACAACCTCGGAAGCCACGGCTGGGTACATGCTGTGGACGGTAATATTCGGAGCGATGCCTTCAATACTGAACGTTGTTATGGCGTATCTGGTAAGGGCAGAGGGAAACTCTATGCATGCAAGCATAGGAACAATGAGCGGCTGTTTCCTTAACATGATACTTGATCCGATATTTATTTTTGCTTTTAATATGGGTGCCGCCGGCGCCGGTATAGCCACTTTTATATCAAACTGTTTTGCTTGCGGATACTTTTTAGTTTTGCTTTACAAGATGAGAAAATACACGTATATAAGTATAAATCCTAAAAATTTCAAACCGGATATAAAGGTCATAACAGGAATATTTGCGGTCGGCATACCTGCGTCAATACAGAATTTGCTGAATGTTATCGGGATGACTGTACTCAATAATCTTACTTCTGTATACGGAGCTGATGCCGTTGCTGCTATGGGAATAGCGCAGAAAATTTATATGGTACCGGCGCAGATAGCACTCGGTGGAACGCAAGGGGTTATGCCGCTTGTCAGTTATTCCTATTCATCAAAGAATTTCAAGAGATTCAAAGATTCAATTTCCTTTCTGTCGGTTATGCTCCTTCCGGCGATGCTGTTGATTGCATTTATCGCTTTTTTGACGTCGCCTGTGCTGATGAAACTTTTTATTGAAAATGATGCAGTAATAAATTTCGGTAATATCTTTTTCAGAGCGATGATTTGTGCTGCCCCATTCCTTGTGACCGACTTCCTGGTCGTCGGAGTCTGTCAGGCGATCGGAAGAGGAAAAATATCGCTTGCGTTTGCAATCTACAGAAAACAAGAGCTCGAAAAAACATCAATTGTTGACCTTAATCTGATATTCGCCGAAAACGGCAGAGCTCTCGGAGCGCTTATAGCGGAACTTGTCATGTCGGTCGTCGGCTTTTTCACGTTACTTCACATTGTCAGAAAATTCAAAAAAGAAACAGAAACTTGTATGTGATAAAATATGAGTTTTCGTGTTGGTTTGTCGGCATTTTTTAATTTAACTGTGTTTGAATACAAATATCGGTCGGGTAGCCGGTTTAATGTGGTATGATTTGTATCACGATCACGTCAGCTGATAAATATTCTTTTTATCAAGTTTTTTTCGGCATTCGGTAAAAGCCGTACGTTTTTCAGAAAACTGTTTATAAGGTCAGCAACAAAAAAATAAATGATAAGAGAGGAAATAAATATGAAGCAGTTATCCCCGAGACAGATTCACCTTGATTTCCACACCTCAGAGAAAATCCCGGATGTAGCGCAAAATTTTAGCGCCGAAGAATTTGCACGGCAGATGAAAGAAGCGCATGTAAGTTCAGTGACCGTTTTTGCAAGATGTCATCACGGTTGGCTTTACTATCCTTCAAAGAAATTTCCGGAACTCGTCCATCCCGCTTTAAAAAACAAAAATCTGCTGATCGATCAGGTAAAATCACTGCATAAGGTGGGTATCAGAGCACCCATATACATAACGGTACAGTGGGATTATCAGTCTGCAAACAAGCATCCCGAATGGCTGATAAGAAAAAGAGACGGCTCTCACGAAGGGCCTGCATTTACAGAAGCGGGTTTTTATCAGTCACTCTGTGTAAATACCGGGTATAAAGATTTTCTGATGGCACAGACTGCTGAAATTTGCGAAATTCTCGGTGATGAATTAGACGGTATATTTTTTGACATAGTCGGTACAAGACCGTGCCTCTGCTCTGCCTGTCGGGCTGAAATGAAAAGAGAAGGGCTGGATTTGTGCGATGATGTTCAGGTCAGGAATTTTGCAGCGCGCGTAATGGACAGGTTCAAAAGTGAAATGACTTCGCTTGTAAGAAAATTCAGTACCGACTGCACTGTTTTTTACAATGCAGGACATGTTGGTCCATGTACAAAGAAAAGCAAAGATGCCTATTCCCACTTTGAACTTGAAAGTCTGCCATCAGGTTCCTGGGGATATCTGCATTTTCCGGTTACAGCAAGGTACGCAAGAACGCTCGGTAAAGACTGTCTTGGTATGACCGGAAAATTTCATACGGATTGGGGAGATTTTCACAGCCTTAAAAATCAGGCGGCACTGGAATTTGAGTGTTTCAGGATGCTGAGTTACGGATTTGCGTCTTCAATAGGCGATCAGCTTGAACCGGGAGGCATATTAAACCCTGCTACGTACAGGCTTATCGGAAGCGTATATAAACAGTTTGAAGAAAGGGAAGAGTGGGCAAGACCTTCAATTCCGATGACTGAAGCTCTTCTTCTTACATCAGAGCCGGACAATGTCGAGTCAAAGATTCCCGAATCTGTTATGGGTGCAGCACAACTTTTTGAAGAACTCGCATTGCAGTTTGATATTTCGGATAAAAACTGTGATTTCGGTAAATACAAACTCCTGATCATACCCGAGGATTTCAGAGGTGACGCTGAATTTTCTGACAAGGTCAATGAATATGTGTCAAACGGCGGAAAAGTACTTGCGTTCGGAAAAGGCGGATTGACGGCTGATAACTGCTATCCGGAGTGTTTCGGAGTGAAGTACGAGGGAAAGATTGAAAAATATCCTGATTTCATAGTTGCGGACGGCGAGTTGTCAAGCGGACTTGAAATCGGTAACGAATATGTGATATATCTGCAAGGCGAACAAGTTTCTCCTATCACGGCTGAGCCGGTTTTGTATGCCAGAGCACCTTATTTCAGAAGAGACGGCGATTATTTCTGCTCACATAAATACACACCGTCAGCAAAAGGTGCGTCATACCCGGTAGCTTTCATGAGCAAAGGAGTAGTCTTTTTCTCGCACCACATCCTTACTCAGTACAGAAAAAATGCTCCATACTGGTGTAAAAAACTTGTTTCAAACGCAGTAAAAATGTTGCTCGGTGAACAGATGATAACTCACAACGGTCCGTCAACACTGTCAGTAAGCGTACTTTCACAGCCTGAAAAAGGCAGAGTTAACCTGCACTTACTTTCTTATATACCGGTAAGAAAGAGTGCGACTATCGACATTATTGAAGAACGTACGGTCGTCAGGAATGTCAAAATCAAATTAAATCTCGATAAAAAATTCACAAAAGCAAGGCTGGTTCCGGAAAACACTATCCTCAATTACGAAGACGGTGAAGTTGAAATTCCGGAAGTCAACGGATATGCCATAGTTGAATTGTCGTAATCAATGTCAGTTAAAACAGTAAAAACGGCAGCAAATACGTCAAATGTCCTGTGATGCGTCAGAACGGGAGGATCGGAGAACTGATATGGATTTTTTTAAAGATGAAAGAGACTGGTTTTTCAAAAAAAGATTCGGGTTGTTTGTTCATTTCGGACTCTATTCGATAGAAGGATTTCATGAACAGGAACAATTCAGAAAGGGAATTCCAAGAAAAGAATACGAAAAATACGCATCGGTATTTAATCCGGAGAAATTCGACCCGTACGTCTGGATAGAAACAGCAAAAAAATGCGGAATGGAATACATGGTTTTTACAGCAAAGCATCAGGACGGTTTTTGTATGTGGAACACAAAAACCACTGATTACAACATCATCAATACTCCATACGGCAGAGATTTGCTGAAAGAACTGTCCGATGCCTGTCACAGCGAAAAATTTCCGCTGATTATCTACTACTGCATAACTGACAATCATCACCCGAATTATCCGAACAGAGGCAAGTGGCACGAACTTCCGCGCCCGGAGGACGGAGACAGACCTGACCGCGATAAATATCTGGATTATCTGAAAAGACAGGTCATAGAGCTTTGCTCTGATTACGGAAAAATTCACGGATTTTTCTGGGACGCAAATCACCTTGATTACCGTGACGAATCAATAAACTGGATAATACGTGATATTCAGCCGGCAGCTGTCATTAACGGAAGAGGATTTGACAGCGGTGATTATAATACACCTGAAAGAGAATTCAACGAAGCTGAAATCAGTTCAGTGCGGAGCTTTACAAAACCTACCGAAGCGTGTCAGTCATTTGGCATACACAGCTGGGGTTACAGAAAAGACGAAGATTTTTACAGCACAAAATATCTGATCAGAAGTATAGACCGGATACTTTCAATGGGAGGAAACTTCCTTTTAAATATAGCTCCGGATGCGAGCGGACAACTTGATAGCAGAGCCGTAAAAAAAGCGGAAGAGATAGGAAAATGGTTTGCAAAAGCAAAAGAATCCTATGACGGTGCGGTTCCTGTTTCCGACGCGATAAAAAACAGCGGGATATATCTTACGGTAAAAGGCAACTCCTTGTATGTTCATCTAAACAGTGATCCGATTGCCGACTCGGTAGAACTTATACCGCTTGATACACTTCCGGAAAAGGTAACACTTATAAACGACGGAAGAACGCTCAGTTGCGTCAGGAATCAAGGGACGAAACACTGGACAGCCGAGTCTGAATTTGTCCGAATCAAATCTTTACCCACCGACAGTATGACAGATACTGTAATGATACTGAAAATGGACTATAAGCATCTTCCTGCAAGGATAAAAGAATTATCCGACAGTTGGAAATTGACGTTGCCGGATCAGGTTATTCAGAAAGATGACAAATAGCTATTCTAAAAGATGGTACTTCAAAGTAAATAAAAGTTTATATGTCGAAAAACAAAATTGTTTATCTGTCACTGAAAATCAACCGCACTTATTTTTGGAATATAACAGAAAATTTCGGTATCATCTGCAATATGAAATATTATCATCAAAACGGAGACTGTCAGTCTCCGTTTTATTTATCATATTTTTTGTTAAAAGATGCTGTTTTTTGTTCAAAATACTGATTTTGATTTTGTTCATAAATTTTGCCTTTACTTTTTCAAGTTTAAGAATACTATTAAGGTATTGTTTTGCTATTTTCGCATTAGCGGAGGATAATATATGGTTAAGCAAATGACTGAGGGCAGACCTTTAAAACTGATATTCGGATTTTCCGTACCGCTTATACTGGGTAATGTCATACAGCAAATGTACAGCTGGGCTGATACAATGATGGTCGGAAAACTTATCAGCAATGAGGCGCTGGCTGCTGTCGGAGCCACAGGAGCAATCACATTTCTGATTCTTGGATTTGTAAACGGAGTGACCGAGGGTTCATGTATACTTTTAGCAAGATACTTCGGAGCCGGTGACAACAAAAATCTTCGTAAATGCGCGGTTAATCTTGTTGTAGTGTGTTGTTCGGTTGTGGCAGTGTTGACTGCTGTGGCACTCAGATTCAACCGGGAAATTCTCGATATAATGAAAACCCCTGATAACATAATAGCAGATACAGAGGCCTATTTACAGATAATATACGCCGGAATGTTCACCCTGATGCTTTATAATCTGGGTGCCGGTATACTGAGAGCGCTCGGTGACAGCAGGTCGCCGTTGTATTTTCTTGTGATCGCTTCAATATTGAATATAGTGCTGAATTATGTTTTCATAGTTTATTTTTCAATGGGAGTACGAGGCGCCGCATACGGTACCATAGTCGCTCAGCTCGTCTCGGGAATTCTCTGTTTCGTATTTATTTTTGCAAAGTGCAGAATAATCAGACCGGAACGACCTGATCTAAAACTGCAAGGCAACCTTGTAATAAAAATATGCATGATGGGAATACCTATGGCGCTTCAATATTCCATAACTGCAATAGGCTCAATTTTTCTTCAAACCGCAATAAACAATCTCGGAAGCGATACCATAGCCGCGTTTACAGTAGGGGAGAAAGTGCTTAATTTTTCATGGGCAGTCCTTAACTGCATTGGTGTTGCCTTGGCAAACTTTTGCAGCCAGAATGTAGGAGCTATGAAAATAGACCGGGTTAAGTCAGGTGTCAAGGCAACACTGCGCATGATATTTGTTCTTACCGTCGTATTTGCATTGATTTTATTATTTTTCGGGAAATATATTGCCATGCTGTTTCTCGAAAATAATTCTGAGAACGTTCTTGAAATAATTGAAATGTTTTTCCGAATCCAGGCTCCGTGCCTTTTCGCCCTTTCTATGATCGGCGTATTCAGAAATGTAATACAAGGAACAGGATACAGTCTTCAAGCAATGCTTGCCGGTATTTTTGAGCTGGTCGGACGAAGTACCATAGCTCTCGGCTTTGTGGGAAAATACGGTTTTGTTGCTGCTTGCGTGGCAAGCCCGTGCGCTTGGATTCTTGCCGATTGTCTGCTGATACCGATGTATTTTTACGTTATGAGAAAGCTGAGCGCCAAAGCTGATTACGAAAAAACACTGTCTGCTTAGTTAAAAAACCGACAAAGCGTTTGGCTTTGTCGGTTTTTTGCATTTTGAAATAAAAAGCATATCGAAAATTTTGTGATCAGAATCCAAAGTAATTTTTGGTATTATTGTAGCATATATCTATAACAATATTGGCAATCGCTTCAATGTCGTACGGGAACTCGCCGTTTTCGACCCATTCACCGACCAGGTTGCAAAGAATTCTTCTGAAATACTCATGACGCGGGTAAGATATAAAGCTCCTTGAATCGGTAAGCATTCCCAAGAAATTTCCGAACGACGAAAGATTGGCAAGTGTAATCATCTGAGCTCTCATACCGGTCAGATTGTCGTTGAACCACCACGCACTGCCCTGCATGAGTCTTGGCATACCGCCTTCGCTGTCACATTGATAAGAACCAAGCAGAGTGGCGACAGCCGCGTTCTCGTTCGGATCTATCGGATAAATTACGCACCTCGGCAGTCCGTCGTTCATGGTCATTCTGTCAAACAAGGAGGCGAGCGCCGATACGCTGTTTCTGCTGTTTCCTATCATGTCAAAACCGGTGTCGGCACCGAGTTTTTTATACCACACGGAATTGGGATTGCGAAGAACTCCGTAATGTATCTGCATTACAAAATGACGTTTTGTATATTCCTTTGCAAAGAAAATCAGCATTGCGGTAATGAATTTGTCGGCGTCTTCTTTTGAAGCGTTGCCGTCATTTTCATAAGCGGTGCGGAAAATCACGTCAAGTTCCTTTTCATTTTTCGGCAACAGGCAGGGAACATAGTCAAGACCGTGATCCGCTGTTTTACAGCCGGCTTTTTCAAAAAAGTCCAGTCTGTTGATATAGGCCTGTTTTAATGTGGCAAAATCCTTGATTTCCACGCCGGATGCCTCGGAAAGCTGATCAATGTATTTTCTGTAGCCGTCAAGATATATTTTAAGACCTTTGTCAGGGCGGAAGGCAGGAAGGACCTTAACGCCGAAATTTTTGTCATTTGCAATTTCCGAATGATACCGCAGATCGTCAATCGGGTCATCAGTCGTGCAAAGTATTTCTACGCCTGAATTTTTTACAATATTTTTTGCTGACATTTCAGGCAGAGTCAATTTTTCATTACAAAGATTCCACACCTTGTCGCAAGTATCGGCATTGAGAACCCCGGTATAACCGAAATAGCGGATAAGTTCAAGATGTGACCAATGATAAAGAGGATTTCCTATCAGTTTAGGCATACATCCGGCATAAGCTCTGAATTTTTCATAGTCAGAGGCGTTTCCTGTAATAAGTTCTTCGCTTATACCGCATGAACGCATTGCGCGCCATTTGTAATGATCTCCGCCGAGCCAGAGTTCAGTGATGTTTCTGTATGACTTGTTTTCCGCGATCTCCTTGGGGCTGATGTGGCAATGGTAGTCAATAATAGGTAATTTTGACGCATAATTGTCGTACAGAATTTTGGCTGTTTCGTTTTTGAGCAAAAAATCCTCATCAATAAATTTCAACATAATTTCCTCCGGTATCTGAATATTTTTTGAAAATACAAAATTCAAAAGAAGCTTCGGTAGTGAGTGAGTCAAGCTTTGATAATCTTTTGTAATCTGATTCAGAAGTGTTATATCTGTATGGAGTCATATCAAACAGATCGCGTATAATACTGTTTTCAGGCAAAAATATGTTATAGCTTACACTGTAACGACTTGACTCGATGAAAAGAGAAGATTTAAAGGACGGTGGCGGATTTTCCTTCGGATGATCATAAATCTGTTCTTTAAGCGTCCATAAATGCCGGGCTCCCGGGCTGACTGTGATGAGATAGCCGCCTTTTTTGAGTACTCTGAAAAATTCCTGTTCAGCCAAAGGTGCAAAAAGCGACAACAAAAAATCGAATTGTAAATCGGCAAAAGGGAGTTTATTTACGCTCGAAACTGAGAAATCTATATCTTTGTATTGCTTTGCAGCGGATTTGACTGCGTCTTTTGAAACATCTGTACCGTATATGTCGCAGTTTAATCCATTCAATGTCAAAGCGGATTTTAAGTTTCCGGCGTAGTATCCCTCACCACATCCGGCGTCAAGCAGGGAGAAAGCTGAGCGTGGTACAGCCAAACCGGAAATCAGACGGGTAAGATTATCGACGATCGGAAAATATAAACCGAGTTGAAGAAACCTTCTGCGTGACCGGATCATTTCTTTTGTGTCGCCGTGAAGCCCGGATCTTTTGTTACCGAGCAGAAGATTTACATAACCTTCGGAGGAAATATCATACGAATGTCCAACAGGACATTTCAGCTGATTGCCGGTTTTAAAAAGATTCCGGCAGCATTTAGGACAAATATACGTAATTATCACCGCCTGACTGAATCAGTATACAACAAAAAATAATCTTTGTCAAGGCAGTTAATTAACAAAAACGTATTGAAATAAATGGGGAGTTGATGTATAATGAAAGAAAAAACGAGGAATTTATGCTGGAAAAAATAATTTCGGTTATTTCGGAGCAACTTTCGGTAGAACCTGACTCAATTACAATCGACTCGGACATAACAGATGATCTGGGCGCTGATTCTCTGGACATTATAGAACTGACCGACAGACTTGAAAAAATGTTCGGTATAACTGCAACCGACGATGAAATAATGTCGGTTGAGACTGTCGGTGACCTCGAAGAAATACTAACAAGAAAAATATCAGGAATTCATGATGAAAAATATTAAATGTCATAAGCTGTATTTTTCAAGTGTTAAGGCTATGTGAATTTTAGAGCTGAAAACCGGCGGATTTTGGAAAATAAACCGAAACACGACTTATATCCTGAGTTATAACAATATCACAGTGCAAAAACATGTTTGGAAAATTCTCGGAAATATATACACAGTTATGAGTTTGTTTTTTTAGCTGTTTCAGTAACAAAAATAGCTTGAATACAGAAAACGTCCCGAAACTGATGACAGATAAGGGTCCGTTTAAATAAACCACTTTAAAAACTTTCATATAGGGAGGTAATTTTCATGAGCATTAAAAATACACTTAAAAAGTCTGTCAGTGAAATTAAAAATACCACAAAAAAAATTACGGATAAGGTCACTCAGGAATACAAAAAAAACACAATTAAAGATGACATAGAGGACCTTTACACTGAACTCGGAAAAATCAGATACAGTGAAATAAGCGAGAATATTACACGTTCGGAAGAAAGCGTATCCATTTACAGTGAGATCAAAAAATTGCTGAGTGAACTTGAATCATTATCAGAAAAAAAGGAAACCGTAACTTACTGCAAAATCTGCGGCAAAAAGATTCCGGATGATATAGTATTCTGCCCTTACTGCGGAACAAAGAGGGAAGAAGCCGACAAGGATGATCTGAAAGCAGAAAGATCTGACAAATGCGAAAACACCGAAGAAAAAAATTCAGATACGGAGAAGTCAGATGAATAACCCGGTAAAAAAAGCATTGATAGCTTTTTTGGTTATTTTTCCGACGTTTGGAATAGGAAGTACACTTTATATTTTCTTGATTTCCGATAAAATGTCTGCCGATTCCGAAAACAGAATTATTTATCCGGCAAAAGAAGCTGTTCTTAATTTGATAACGCTCGGAATTTATGGAATAGTATGGACTTACCGCACGTCTTGTCTTATTGACAAACGTAACGGCTTTACGGAATTCAGCGCAAGTACGCTTATTTGCACACTTCTTTCCTGTTTTCCGCTTCGTTGTATATCCATGGCACTGCTTATTTACCGTCTTGATAACGCGGAAATGACAGAATACGGAGAAAACTGATGACAGCAATAGCGTGTGAAAATATTTCACTCAGTTACGGAACTGACGTAATACTGGATAAAATAACATTCAGCATAAATGAAGGTGATAAGTTAGGCATTATCGGTGTAAACGGTGCGGGTAAGACTACCCTCATAAATATACTTACCGGTGAGCTTCAGCCTGACAGCGGGAAGGTTTATCTTCCGAAAAATTTAAAAACCGGATACCTGAAACAAAACATAGATTTTGACAGTGATAAGCCGGTTTTTTACGCGCTTTCCGATAGATTTACTTACACCGGAAGCGACGAAAACAGCTTAGAACAGCAAAAAGGCGAATATCTCAGTCGGGTGAAAGGCTTTTTGAAAAATCTCGGATTTTCTGATGATGAGATGTATGAACTACCGCTTTCAAGTCTCAGCGGAGGTCAGAAAACGCGCGCTGCAACTGCCGCGGTACTTCTCGGTGATTACCAGCTTCTGATTCTCGACGAGCCTACTAACCACTTGGATGTAAGTGCGCTGGAATGGCTTGAGGATTACCTGAAAGCAACAAAAAAAACACTGATAGTTATTTCTCACGACAGGTTTTTTCTTGACAAGATCACAAATAAGATTTTTGAGATAGAGAACACAAAGGGGAAATTATATGTCGGAAATTATTCGGCTTATTCTGATAAAAAAAAGAAAGACCGTGAAATTCAGGAAAGGCATTATCTGAATCAGCAAAAGGAAATAGCCAGAATAGAGGCGTTCATCGAAAATCAGCACCGCTGGAACCGTGAGCGTAACATTATTGCGGCTGAAAGCCGTGAGAAGATGTTGCAAAGAATGGTTAAAGAAGAAAAGCCGGACAGACTTCCGGAAAAGATCAAATTGAAATTTTCCACATCAGGAAGATCCGGTGACGATGTTGTAACCGTTCGGGGGATCAGTAAAAGTTACGGAGATAAGAAGCTTTTTTCCGACGTCGGATTCACTGTCAATTACCTGGACAGAGTTTTTATTTCCGGACCTAACGGGTGCGGAAAGTCTACTTTGATAAAAATTATTGCCGGAAAACTGCTTCCCGACAACGGCAGAGTTGACATAGGATATAATGTGCACCTGAGTTACTTTGATCAGGAAAATCAAGAGTTGACTGATTCTTTGACGGTAATGGATGAGCTTTGGAATACATCTCCGGGGATGTCACCCGGTCAGATTAGAGATATTCTGGCAAAATTCAGATTTTACGGTGACGACTGTTTTAAGTCGGTGGGAAAATTGTCAGGCGGAGAAAAAGCCAGGCTGACAATAGCCAAACTTATAATGTCAGACAGTAATCTTTTGATTTTGGACGAGCCGACCAATCATCTTGATATAGGGAGCAGAGAAGCGCTTGAAGAAGCTTTGTCGGAATATGAGGGCACTATTATCGCAGTAAGTCACGATCGCTATTTTGTTGACAAATTGGCAACAAGAATTTTGGCTTTCGGTGTTATCGAAAATGGTAAGGTTTTGGATTACAAAGGTGATTACAAGGATTTTACAGATTATTGTTCTCATTATCTTACATTAAATATCAATAATCAAACTTCATTTGAAAAAGAAACCCAATCAAAGTCAGATTTTATCAGGCAGAAAAAACTGCTATCGGAACAGAGGAAATTTTTAAAAAAGATTGAAAAGTCCAAAGAAGAAAGCAAACAAATCGAACAAAGACTTTCAAAAATAGAGGAAGAAATATCGCTCTCAGAAACCAATCATTCCAGACTTTCCGAACTTTTTGAGGAAAAAGAAATTCTCGAAACCAAGTTACTCGATATTTATGAATTTTTAAGTAAAAATTCTGATGATTTTTAATTTTTAACATATATTTATTTTGTGTTTTGTAGGTATCCGAATACAAAAATCGACTGGCAGGTCGTCACCATTTTACCACAAAAGGAGATTCCTTTCATCGGTTAACCTCTTCTCAACCACGCGACTATCGCGTGGTTTTCTGTTTACAAAAAGCCGCCGAGGATGAATTGTCCTCGGCGGCGCATTTTTCATTTAATCAAAATCATTCATAACTTTTTTGCTAATCAGAAATTCATCAATATCTATTGACATTTTTTCAAAAATATGCTACTCTATTTAGGCAATCAAATTACAAATTTACCGAAATGAGGTGACGAACATGAAAAAGAATACGATTATGACGATTTTGTTTAAGAGTGCGTATATCTCCATGTCTGTTGCCGCCGGTGAAATTTTGTAATTTCGGCAAAGAATATGGCTTTTTCACGTGCCCTTATCAAAGGGCGAGTTTTTGTTTGTGCGCCAAAAATAAAATACAAAATCGTCCTTCTTGATGTAATGCGATTGCAAATCAAAATGCGTAAGAAGGCGATATTTTTATGAAAAGATTAAAATCAAAACTTCTCGCCATGGAGCCGAATACTGCGACATATACCGAAATGTACAACGGAAGCATCACCAAATGCTACGGTCATCAACCGGAAGAAAAAGACTGGGATCCGACATATTACAATGGCGATGTTGGATTTAGAATTACTGCCACTCACAAGCTGGCGCAGGACAAACCAACCGTTACCATTATGTTACCGATTGATTTGATTTTGAACGATTATGATGAAATTAAAGAAAGAATGCCGATAAAAAGACTAAAATATTATCTCTTGAATATGCAAAATGATACAAGCACATACAAAGAAATGTATGACGGTGAAATTGAGGACAACTTTCCGTCAACTGCATGGGACGGTCACTCTATGGAGCCTGAAATACATCAAACTTCAATATATTGGCACGAGGACAAATCCTGTGAGATTACAAGCACTCACAAATTAGCACAGAGCAAGCCGACAGTAACATGGAACGTGCCGATTGAAAATTTCGGCTTTGAAAACATAACAACAGCCGCTGCAGATTATTGCTTACGTGCATTTGCACCATATATTGATGAGCTTAATGACGAACTCTATAACCGTTCCCGTCCCGATGACGAAAACGGTAAATATTATCTTTACAAGCCTAGCGGTGAGGTACTTGTACGCAACACAGCATATTTTGCTCTTTGCCCGCAAAAGGATTATGAAAACGGAAGTGGGAACACGGTATATATGTTAAATGATGGGTTATCACGTCCTCCCAAAATGTGTCTATGTATCCGAATGCAAGTGCAACTGCCGAAAAGAAAGCTCCGTAAGACTATTCAAATGCTATGCCGTGATCTGCCCAATGCTGTTGATATGTTCATCTCACAATTTGATATTGTAAAGTTCAATGAAGCTATTGCACTTTCAGAAAAGCAAAATGCGATCAGATCGTGGCTTAAAGACAGCCCTTACTGTTCCTTTATTGCCAACGGAAGTATTTTACCTCGCTCTAAGGGAACAGATCTTCCTATGCTGAATGCCGTGCCATTTCAATCCACACCCGAAGATGAGATTGAAGTATGCGGCGTTCGTGGCATGGGAATCAAACGAGGGGTAACGGTTATCACCGGCGGAGGTTATTCGGGAAAATCTACACTCCTTGATGCCATATCTGCGGGCATTTACGACCATATAATCGGTGATGGTCGAGAACTCTGTATTACAGATGAAAGTGCTATGACTATATCCGCAGAAGATGGGAGAAGTGTAAAATCTGTCAATATCTCACCATTCATAAAATGGCTACCAGACGGTGATACACATAATTTTTCATCAGAGCACGCTTCGGGTTCAACATCTCAGGCAACGAACATTATGGAAGCTGTGGATTACGGTGCAAAGCTACTTCTTATCGATGAGGACAGAAGTGCTACAAACTTCATGATTCGTGACAAAATGATGAAGGAACTGATAGAAAAAGAGCCGATCACGCCGTTTACAGACCGGGTAAATGAACTATATGCGTCCTGCGGCGTTTCAACAATTCTTGTCATTGGCGGAAGCGGCGAATATCTGTCGGTTGCAGAAAGAATTTATATGATGGAAGACTATCTGATTCACGATGTGACGGAAAAATCGAAGGCTATCTGTGCTACTCACGGCGTAAAAGCAGACCTGTCCCAGCCGACCACATGGCGGCAAAGTCGCACGCTTTATTCGGATCATTTTTCATCCTACCCCGAGGGAAGCGGTACGGAAAAGCTTGGTGTTTCGGATATGGGTTTCATAATCATCGGTGATGAAATTATCGACATCCGCGGACTTCACGATATTGTGTCCAAACGCCAACTGGATGCTCTCGGCTATATGCTTCGCTATCTTGAAACTCACAACATAGATCGGAAGATCGACATTGATGCTCGAATTAACGAACTATACGATGAGATCGAAAAAGATGGGCTTGATACGGTCTTTTCAAACTTTTTCACGACGACTGAGCGATTTCTTGATCTTCCGAGAAAATTTGAACTGAAGGCGGTTATCAACCGCATGAGGCATATTGATTATATAGGAGAAATTCTGCATGACCAAATGTAATTTGCTGTTAAAATCCGTTAGATTTTCTGCTTCCATGATTTATAAGTCAAGCGGATTGTGGATTGTTATCTATTTTCTGTTATCCTTGACGGTATCCACATTCGGGCTTGCATCGACCTATATACTGAAATATCTGCTGGATGCTTTAACGGTAGAAAATATAGTGCTTCAAAGCATTATTACATGGATTGCCGTTTATATTGCGGTTTTACTCTTGTCGCAAGGTGCTAAATCCGTACAGGATATTTTATATGACACTATATTTCAGAAAGCCGCTCATTTGTATGATCGCCGACTTTCCGAAAAACTGTCTGCATTGCCGTTGTCGGTAATTGATTCGTCCGAAGGTAAGGATACGGTAGATGATGTGCGGTATGCAAAAAATATCGCCGTGTATCTGACAAACCGCCTAGTTCGTTTGTTTTCACTTGGCTATACATTTGGCGTGGCATTTGCGGCACTTATCTTTTTCAATGTATGGTCTTCGCTCTTGCTTTTGCTCCTGACGGTTCCCGGTTTGATTTTGCAGTTGATGTATGATAAAAAAGCGGAAGATCTTCGCAGAAAACAAGCACCGGATGTGCGTAAATTCTGCTATTATCGTTGGATGCTGACCGATCCGTGGCCGGCTAAGGATGTGCGGATGTATGATTTAACAGAGCCGATCAGGAAACGCTATGATGAAGTCAAAGGTGAATACATTTCTGCCAATAAGCGACTTGATAAGAAGAAACTCTTTTCAATGCTTTTTGCTGAAATTGTTTTAAGATTAGGAGAAATTATATTTACCATTTTCGTTGTTATAAAAGCACTTCGTGGCGAAATAGGTATTGGCGATGTGGCTCTGTATGTAGGACTTGCTCTCTCCGCTGTTAATGCTTTTGAGAGTTTTATGAATATCGGACTTATGACCTACACAAGAACTACCGAGGTCATGTCCCGTGTATTCGATTTTTTTGCTATTCCTACCGAGAGCAAGTCGGGAACAAGGACATTGGAAGCCTTTGAGTCACTTGAGTTTCGGAATGTGTGCTTCAAATATCCATATACAGACAACGATGTGTTGAAGGGCGTTACCTTCATATTGAATAAGGGTGACAAGCTATCTCTTGTGGGCATAAACGGCTCAGGAAAATCCACAATTATCAAGTTGATGCTCGGTCTTTATGAAATTGAATCGGGCGAAATACTGATCAACGGCTATCCCATGTCCGACTATGACATTCGTGATGTTCGCAAGTTGTTCTCAGCTCTTTTCCAAAGTTTTGTTCAGTATCCGCTGTCTTTGCGGGATAATATTGCATTGTCTGATTACGGCAGAGCTGCGGAAGATGATGCGATCATCGATTCCTTAAAGCAAAGCGGTGTGTACGACGAATTGCAGGAAAAGCTTGCAAACGGTCTTGACTCTTATATGACAAGGCAATTTGATGATAAGGGTACGGAACTTTCCAAAGGTCAATGGCAAAAAGTAGCACTCTCCCGTGCATACTTTAAAAATGCCGATATTCTCATTTTTGATGAGCCGTCGGCAGCTCTTGATGCCGAAGCGGAGGACAGAATTTTCAAAAACTTTGAGTTTATATGCGAGGGTAAGACAGGCATTATGATCTCTCACCGCATTTCTGCGGCTCGGATGTCAAATAAGATACTTGTCCTTGACGGCGGAGTTATCACCGAAAGTGGTACTCATAATGAACTGATTGAAAAGAACGGGCTGTATGCAAAGCTTTACAACCTCCAGAAAGAGAAGTATACGGCAAAGGAGGGGGCATAGTGAAAACGAATAAGATCAAAGTTTTTTTCGGCGGACTTTTCAAAAATATCTGGTTCGGTATTAAAACGAGCTTCCTTGCCTCCAAATTCTATTTTTCAATGAAGCTTTTGATTTTGCTCTCCACCACCGTCATTCCGCTTGTTAATATCTGGCTTTGGAAAGAGGTACTTAACGGCATTGTGGCAAATGAAATACAACCTGTGTTCATCATTCTTAGCGTTTATCTCAGTTTGAAGCTTATCGCATACCTGCTTGCTCAGTTTGATAACTATGTTAATGGGCGTTACAGCGATCAATTGCAGTTCTATATCGAGACGGTCATGATGGAAAAAACCTCGCGCGTGGATCTTGCTTTCTTCGACTCCGCTCAAATGGGTGATAAAGTTCGCCATGCAAGAAGCAATTTTGAAGTCATGACGGATATGACTTGGCTTGTTTTTAACATTCTGTCCTGCACTGTGAATGTGGTGGCGACCTTGATTATCGTGTCAAGTTACAAATGGTGGCTCGGTATTATTACTTTGGTTCTGTTGATTCCGTATTTTCTCTATAATAAGTGGTACACAGATAAGCGATTCAGAATGGAGAAGGAGCAACTGCGTGACAACCGGAAAAAGGATTTCTACGGCGGTGTATTTTTTGACAACAATATTCAGTTTGAGATCAAGTTGAACAATATCGGGGACTACTTTATCCGCCGATATAAAGAGATGTGGAAGGAGCTCTACCACATCAATAAAAAAGAAGATATACGGCACAATCTTCGCAGCATGTTGATTATGATCCTGTGTGTATCGGCAGAGGCAATCGTGCTTGTTCTGTCGGTAATGGATGTTATTGCAAAAAAAAACGGAATCGGCGATCTTCAGTATAATCTTAGCATGGTGTCCCGTCTCCGCTCCGAGTCACAGGCACTTATGAGCAATGTGACGCTATTCCTTACCAACAACACACGACTGATTGAATTGCAGGAATTTATGGCAATTGAAGCGCAAACCGAGAAAAGCGGCATCAAACAGCCGTCTGCGAATCCAAAAATCGAGTTTTGCAATGTCTCCTTCCGCTATCCGAACAGTGAGCAGTATGTGCTGAAGGATTGCTCATTTACCATCGAACCGCACGAAAAAGTGGGGATTATCGGACTGAACGGTGCCGGAAAATCGACTATTATCAAGTTGATGTTTCGCTTTTATGATCCGGAAGAAGGTGTGATTAAACTCGATGGAGTAGACCTAAAGGAATACGATGTGTATGCCGTCCGCAAGGTGTTTGGAGTCCTGTTCCAGGATTTCGTTACATATTGTTTGCCACTCCGTGAGATTATCGCCCTATCCGATTTTGAAAATCGATTTGACGACGAAAAACTGAAAAAGGCATGCGATATCAGTGGTGCAAGTGAGATAATCAAGGATTGGGAGCAGGGATTTGACAGCGTTCTCGGACGATACTATGCCGACAACGGGAAAGATTTGTCCGGAGGGCAGTGGCAACTCGTCGGATTGGCAAGAGCCTATTTCAAGGACAGTGAGTATATGATACTTGATGAACCATCTGCCGCTTTGGATCCCATCTCAGAGGACAGGATTTTTGAACAGCTTTATCATCTGAGTGAAGGAAAAAGCTCTGTAACGATTTCACATCGCCTATCCAATACAACACTTGCGGATAAAATTTTAGTCATAGAAGACGGACATATTATCGAACAAGGCTCACATTTTGAACTGTTGAAGCAGAACGGACAGTATGCAAAGCTCTTTAATCTCCAGGCAAGCAAGTATGTTTAATCGCCAAAATTAGAAAAGCCGCCGAGGACAAATTCGTCCTCGGCGGAAACTTTGTTGCATTTTGTAATACTATCTTTCGATTTATAACCTCATGCTATTGAAGTTGGGATACTCAAATAAAACAAATAACCCGAACAACTCTCCAAGCAGGAGAACGTTCGGATTATTTTCATGTGGTCGGAGTGACAGGACTTGAACCTGCGGCCTCTTGGTCCCGAACCAAGCGCACTACCAAACTGTGCCACACCCCGAAAACACAACGGTTATTATACCATAAAATTACCGTAATGTCAATAGTAAAATCGTATTTTAAAAATTTTTTAAATAACAAACTTTGTATTTCAGTTAAACAGAAGAACAAAATACACAGCATATAGTCTTAATCTGGCTGTAAATAAAATTACAGTAATTTAACTTGTGATATCAAAAATATGCTGTGCATCATTTCTTTAAAACTATTGACGAGGTTATTTTTTATTAGCTTCCCTTATACTGCTTATTTCATCTGTGGAGGTCATTTCTTAGCATTTAAATTCCGTTATCAGGTCATTCTAATACTGAGCAAAGCAATTGACGTACAAAGTCTATGAAAATGTTTATGTTATAACTATTTTTTCCGTTCGTCTTCACGAGATCTGAATTTTTCAGGAGAAACACCGGTAAATCTTTTGAAAGTATGAGAAAAATGATAACTGTCCGCAAAATGATATGTCATAGCTATCTCTTTGATTTGGAGAGTAGTGTCAAGCAGAAGAAGCTTTGAAGAGTTGATTTTTGATTTAAGTATGTATTGCTTGGGCGTTATTCCGAATTTATCACGGAAGATCCTTATAACGTGTGTTTCACTGAGGTAAAATTGCTTGGCAATGGTGGAAACCGAAATGTCTGAATCTATGTTTGCTTCAATATACTGCTTTATTTTCTGGGCTATTATTGCCGGCTTAGACTCCATTATATGAGCCTGAGCAAAGACTATTTCGATAAACAGACTGTAAAATGCGGCTGCCATTCGGTTAGTTGTTTCAAGCTTATTGTCAGACTCAGCCATCATGTCAGTAATCCGGTTAAAAATATCGATTACTTCCGGACGCAGTGAAATATGAGTCTGAAATGCATTGCAAGAGTTTGAAAACGCATCTGCCAAAGCTCCGTAGCAAGCAATTCCTGAAATGAATGACACCGGGTCAGGAGTGGTGATTTTAAAGGCGGCTCCGGGAGCTATGTAGCATACAGATCCTTCGGACGGGTTTTTTTGTGTCCCGTCCTCAAATTTTACAGTACAGTTATCTGACCTGAAATATATAAAATGATGATATCTGTTTCCGTTATGCTCATTCAGAAGATTTTGACCAGAAAGCTCACGGTAGTAAAAAAATCTACCTCTTGAAAATTCTGACAAATATTCGGCATTGAAATTCATTTTTATACCTCATCAGTTTTCAGCTTTATTTCCGAGTTTCGGCAGATAAACTGCGAGAGCCTTGCTGATGCTTCCCCCTACGACAAGCGAAACTCCCGCTTCGATCAGAGCATTGACCGTAATGAGACCTACAATTATTCCGACAAATGTATCTGTCTGGAAAAGTGCGAGAACATCGGCGTTATTACCGAAAAGCAAGACAAGAAAGAGTACGAACAAAGCGGTGTTTATAACCGCGCCACTGAGCGAAGCAACAAAGAAAGAAACAGTCTTGGTTTTATCAATTTTCTGAACTCCTTTGAAAACAAGACCAACAAGATAACCCATTAACATGCGAGGGATAAGACATGTAATGAATGTGAGAAGCGGGTCGATTCCGAAAAGGGCAGTGCCGAACGCACTGAAACCGAAACAGGTAAAGAAACTTGACAGACCGAACATTGTTCCGAGGAAAAGTCCGCCCATCGGACCTGTAATAATCGCGCCTATCGCCACAGGTATCATCAGAAACGTGATATCTACTATCCCTACTTTGAAATATCCGAGAGGAGTAAAGGTCATAATGAAGATCAGCGCCGTAAGTATTGCAAGCTGAGTCATTTTCAGGATCTTGTCATGATTTGTAAATTTGTTGATTTTATTGTTCATAGTAACCTCCGGTTGTGTCGTTCGATTAAATATTCTATCATAAAATTGGTAAAAAGTCAACATTTATCCGATAGATAAAACGTATAAGTAAAATAAGCTTTAATTATAGGACAGTATTTAGAAAACTCAAATGAGTATTTCCTCTGAAAGTTTAAACTGTAATATAAAAACAGAAACAGTGAAAATTAAAATAAACTGTTATTCGACAAATTCGAATTCAAAGTCATAAATGCTTACAGTGTCGCCTTCCTTACAACCTGATTTTTCAAGTTCTTCGATTACGCCGTTGTCGCGTAAGACCTTTTGAAAATACATAAGAGATTCTCTGTCGGAAAAATTGATTGTTTGCATAAAATTGTAGAGCCAATCGGATTCTACTTCGTAAACACCGTTGTTTTTAGAGATATTTACAGATTTATCTGCCGGTTTTGAGTAATCTTCATCAAGATATTCCTGCTCGTAAATTTTCATAGGCGGAAGTTTATCGAGCATTTTTACGATTTCTTCAAGTAAAACATTTATATTGTAAAGAGTTACGGCTGAAATATACACAAGCTTGTATCCCTGTTCCGCAACATATTTTTCAAATCTGTCAATTTCTGATTTTTCCACATTGCAGATATCAAATTTGTTAGCAGCGACGATCCTCGGTCTGGACGCGAGCTCAAGACTGTATTTTTCAATTTCAGACGTAATGGTCTTCATGTCTGAAACAAGGTCGTTGCTTTCAGTTCCGGAAACGTCCACTACATGCACAAGAATCCTGCATCTGTCAATATGTCTGAGAAAATCAAGTCCCAGACCTGCGCCGTCGGAAGCTCCTTCGATCAGACCGGGGATATCAGCGCATACAAATCCTTTGTTTCCTGCAAAATTAACGACACCGAGATTAGGCGAGAGAGTAGTAAAGTGGTATGCCGCAATTTTGGGCTTTGCAGAGCTTATCACCGAGAGTATCGAGGATTTTCCGGCGCTCGGGAGCCCGACAAGTCCGACATCTGCAAGCATTTTAAGTTCAAGTATAACTTCGCGCTCCTGACCCTTTGTGCCCATTTTTGCAAACCTGGGGATTTGTCTTGTCGGCGTTGCAAAATGACGGTTTCCCCAACCGCCCCGACCGCCTTTACAGAGTACAAAATC
>CALWJW010000003.1 GCA_944381095.1 uncultured Clostridia bacterium
GGTCGACATGGAGATGTCTTTTTTAAATTATGAAGATGTTCTTGTCCACCTTGAAAAGCTTTTCAAACACATAATGAAAAACACCATGGGTATTGAAATCGACAAGCCTTTCAAGCGTATCACCTGGACCGAAGCCATGGATGTCTACGGCTCAGATAAACCTGACCTGCGTTTTGATCTGCCGATTGTTGACCTGACCGCCCTTGCGTCACAGTGTTCGTTCAGCGTTTTCAGAAATGTTACTGACAAAGGCGGTGTCGTCAGGGCAATACGCGTTCCCGGCGGAAACGTCTTCACAAGGACTCAGATCGAGGAGCTGACCGAAAAAGCACAGAGCTACGGCGCAAAAGGAATGGCATGGATAGCTATCCGTCCTGACGGTGAGATATACTCTATCCTCACAAAATACCTCACCCCCGATGAAATGAACTGCATTATAAAAGAAGTCGGCGCTTTGCCGGGCGACTTTATCCTGTTCAGCGCAGACAAGCTGTCAACCGTCCGCCGGGTGCTCGGAAATCTGAGGCTTGATGTGGCGGAAATATTCAATCTTCGCGACAAGAACAGATATTGCTTCCTGTTTGTTACCGATTTCCCCCAGTTCGAGTGGTCTGAAGAAGAAAAACGGTACGTCGCAACTCACCATCCGTTCACAATGCCTTATGAGGAAGACATTCAGTACCTCTTTTCAAACCCTGAAAAAGTCAGAGCGCAGGCATATGACGTTGTCCTGAACGGTATTGAGCTCGGCTCCGGTTCAGTGAGAATCCACAGAAGAGACGTTCAGCAGAAAATGTTTGAAGCTCTCGGTTTCACCGACGAGCAGATAGAGGACAGATTCGGCTTTATGGTAAACGCTTTCCGGTTCGGTACACCTCCGCATGCCGGATTTGCATTCGGTCTTGACCGTCTGGCTATGCTGCTCTGCGGAGCCGATTCTCTCAGAGACGTTATAGCATTTCCAAAGATAAAAGACGCTTCCTGCCTGATGACAGACGCGCCGACTCCGGTTGACCCTCAGCAGCTCGCAGTTCTTCATCTTCTCCCGTCCGAAACTTCCGATGAAACAGACGGTAAAAACGGTAAGCAGAAAAAAGCCAAACCGAGCATCAATGTCGAAAATGTAGCGTTTCTTGCACGTCTCGCTCTGACTGAGGACGAAAAAAAGAGTATGCCGGATGAACTCAGTTCAATTATTTCATTTGCCGATCAGCTCTCAGAACTCGACCTTAACAATATAAAAGCGTCCGAACACATCACCGGAGAAACCAATGTGCTGAGAGAGGACATCCCTTCAAACCGATTCACCAAAAAAGAACTGCTTGCAAACGCCCCGACAAAGAACGACGATTATATCACCGTTCCCAGAGTGGTAGAATAACGAAAGGAATTATTTAACATGAATGATATTCTCAAACTGTCAGTATGCCGCCTGTCGGAGCTACTCGGTAAAAAGGAAATTTCATCATCTGAGATAACAGCCGCTTACCTTGAAAGGATAAATAAAACAGACGGAAAAGTCGGAGCGTTTCTCAGCATAAATAAGGATAACGCCGAAAAAGCCGCCGCTGATTCGGACAAACGCCGTGCCGACGGCAAACCTCTTTCCGCTCTTGACGGAATTCCATGCGCAGTAAAAGACAATATATGCACAAAAGGGGTCACCACTACCTGTGCTTCGGTAATGCTGAAAAACTTCGTACCTCCTTATAATGCGACCGTTGTGGATAAACTTGAAAATTCCGGCATTTTCTCACTCGGAAAGCTGAATCTCGACGAATTTGCAATGGGCTCGACCACCGAAAATTCTGCTTTCAAAATAACTCACAATCCCCGTGACCTTTCCAGAATACCCGGCGGAAGTTCAGGCGGTTCCGCCGCAGCGGTAGCGGCTCTTGAAACGCCGTTCGCCCTCGGCTCCGATACCGGAGGCTCAATAAGACAGCCTGCCGCATTTTGCGGAGTTGTCGGAATGAAACCGACCTACGGTACTGTTTCACGTTACGGACTTGTTGCTTTTGCCTCGTCCCTTGACCAGATAGGACCGCTGACTTCGGATGTAAAAGACAATGCGTTGGTGCTGCAAGCAATCGCAGGACACGATCCGAAAGACGCCACAAGCTCAAAAAAAGCCTGTTCCGACTTCACATCCATGCTTGAAGAAGGAGCCGCAAAGCTCCGGATAGGTGTTCCGACAGAATTTTTCGGAGACGGTATATCAGAAGAAGTAAAAAGCGGCGTGCTCGGTGCCGCAGAAATTTACCGCAGAGCCGGAGCTGAGCTTGTCGAGGTTTCAATGCCTTCTCTGAAATATGCTCTGCCTGCCTATTACGTTATTTCTTCGGCAGAAGCGTCTTCAAATCTCGCAAGATTCGACGGTGTCAGATACGGTTACAGAACATCAAAGCAGACTGATGACATCGACAGCCTTTACCTTAATTCGAGAAGCGAAGGCTTCGGCAAAGAAGTCAAACGAAGGATAATGCTCGGTACCTTCGCACTTAGCTCAGGATACTATGACGCCTATTACAAAAAGGCTCTCAAAGTTCGCACCGTTATCCTTGAAGAATTCAGAAAGATCTTTGAAAAATGCGACGTCATCATTGCGCCGGTTGCACCATCTGTTGCGTACAAAATCGGCGAAAAAACGGAAAATCCTCTTGAAATGTATATGGGCGACATCTACACAGTACCGGTGAACATTGCGGGAATACCTGCTATTTCTCTTCCCTGCGGTAAGACAAAAAGCGGTCTGCCTATCGGTATGCAGCTGATAGGAAACCATTTTTCGGAAGCTCTGCTCTACCGTGCCGCCTATGCTTTTGAACGCGAGAGCGGTATCTCCGGCAGAACATTTGCCACCGTTTGATTCCTGTACGAAAGGACAACTTTATTATGAAAATGATCAAAGATTACGAAATGGTTATCGGACTTGAAGTTCACGTAGAACTGAAAACCAAAACCAAAATATTCTGCAATTGCAAAACTGACTTCGGTGCCGCTCCAAACACCCAATGCTGTCCTGTCTGTATGGGCATGCCCGGCACGCTCCCGGTTCTCAACAAAAAAGTTGTTGAATATGCCGTAAAGGCGGGACTTGCGACAAACTGTCAGATCGCTTCCTTTTCTAAACAGGACAGAAAAAACTATTTTTACCCCGATCTGCCAAAAGCTTATCAGATATCACAGTACGACCTTCCGCTATGTGAACACGGTTGGCTTGATATAGAGAGCGACGAAGGTACAAAGCGCGTAGGTATTACGAGAATCCACATCGAGGAAGACGCAGGAAAGCTGGTTCACGACGATGAGCTCGGTACTCTTATCGACTGTAACCGTTGCGGCGTACCGCTTATAGAAATAGTTTCGGAGCCCGATCTTCGTTCAGCCGAGGACGCCGTTGCATATCTGAAAAAACTGCGCGCAATAATCCTCTACACCGGCATTTCAGACTGCAAAATGAATGAGGGCTCGCTCCGCTGTGACGTCAATCTTTCGGTAAGAAAAAAAGGAACCGACAAGTTCGGCACACGTACTGAAATGAAAAACCTGAATTCCTTTGCCTTCATTGCAAAAGCAATCGAATATGAGTACAAGCGCCAGGTGGATGCAATAGAAGCCGGCGAAGAGGTAATTCAGGAAACAAGAAGATACGATCCCACGTCAGGAAAGACCTATCAGATGCGCAGTAAGGAAAACGCAAATGACTACCGTTACTTCCCTGATCCCGACCTTCCGGGAATAGTTCTGAGCAATGACAGGATAAATGAGATAAAAAGTTCGATACCTTCATTACCGGATGAAAGAAAGTATCAGTATGTATCCGAATACGGACTCAGTCCGTACGACGCCGAGATTATTGTCAGCGAACTGTTTATCGCTTCGTTTTTTGAGGAAGCGGCGAAGCATACCGGACACAGAAAAATACTTGCCAACCTCTTGATCTCTGAGCTTCCGCGGCTCGTCTCCCAAGATTCTGAATGCGTTCCCGCCGATCCGGCGCTTTTTGCGGAAGTCGCCGAAATGCTCGGTGAAGGTGATATCAACTCCTCTACTGCAAAAAAAGTGCTCAAAGAAGTGATATCAAGTAACGCCGACCCCCGGAAATACGTAACCGAAAACGGTCTTATGCAGATAAACGACGACGATATACTGAAAAAAGCCGCGTCTGACGCAATATCCGAAAATCCCAAAATGGTTTCCGATTACATTGCTGGAAAATCCGCTGCTTTCAAGTCTCTTATGGGTCAGTGTATGCAGAAAACCGGCGGAAAAGGAAACCCGGTAAAACTTACCGCTTTTCTTGAAAAAGAACTGTCAGATATACGTCGTGAATAAGCGGAAATTTTCACTAAAACGAATATTTAATAAATCGTAAAGGTTAAAAAGGAGAATTTGGTATGGTTACTGAAAATCTTGCAAAGTTTATTGAAAAACAGGGCATCCCTTCCTCTGACGTTATAATTTATCACAACCATAAGGAAATATTCAGATATCACTGCGGTTTCAAGGACGCAGACAGGAGCATACCTCTCAAAGGAAGCGAACTTTATTTTCTCTACTCCGCTACAAAAGTCATTACCTGCACTGCTGCCATGAGACTGGTAGAAAAAGGTATCATTTCAATCGATGATCCTGTCGGTAAATACCTTCCCGCCTATAACAAGCTGTTTTACAAGTCCGGAAACGAGATAAGAAAATGTCAGAATACAATGAAGATAAGACATCTTTTCGCTATGCGCGGCGGTCTTTCTTATGACTTCGGCACTCCGCCCATAAGAAAAGTTTTTGAAAACAACCCCGATGCCGGAACAATCGAAGTCGTCAATGCTTTCGCTGAAACACCCCTTCTTTTCGAACCCGGAACAAACTACAATTACAGCCTCTGTCATGACGTTCTGGGAGCTGTTATAGAAGTGGCAAGCGGAATGAAATTCGGGGACTTCCTGAAAAAAGAAATTTTCGATCCGCTCGGAATGGCTGATACAACCTTTGATTTTGAAAATGCAGACAAGAGCAGGTTTGCCACACTTTACAACCTCAGTCAGGACAAGTATTTTCCCGCTCCGCTCAGATGTGCTTATATTCTGGGCAAAAACTACCAGAGCGGCGGCGCAGGTCTGATTTCAACCGTCAACGATTACGTCTTATTTTCCGACGCTCTTGCGTGCAACGGAACCGCCTACAACGGTTACCGTGTTCTCAGACCGGAAACCGTTGATCTTATGCGATCAAATCAAAATGAAACAAAGTATCCCGGAGGCAATAAACCCGGGTACGGCTACGGCTTCGGCGTAAGGACTATGCTCAATCCTGCCGCCGCTCAGTCAGATGCTCCGACCGATTTTGAGTTCGGTTGGGACGGCGCCGCCGGTACATACGTCGGTATTGATCCGTATCATCATCTTACCTGCGTATACGCTCAGCATGTACTCGGTCACGGTTGGGTCTATACCGATGTTCACCCTGTAATAAGAGACACAATGTACAAAATCGCGGGAATAATATAATGAGTGTATTCAGTTTTTTTCTTGACATCGACGGAACCATACTGGGGCAGGGAAAATCTGCTCCATCGGAAGCTGTATGTGACGCAATCGGTAATGCCAGAGCGGAAGGCTGTAAAGTTTTCATAAATTCCGGAAGAACGCTTTCGTACATTCCGGATACTATAAAGAAATCCGGACTCTTTGACGGCTTTTGCTGCGGATGCGGAACATATATATTATATGACGGAAAAGTCATAACGGAAAAATATCTTTCAAAAGAGACTCTTATCGCAATAACAGACGCTTTTTACGGTTTGAAACTGTCAGCTCACCTTGTTCTGGAAGGCAGAGATAAGATGTATTATCTGGGTGAGCCGAACAGTTGGATAACCAACAGCGGATTTATCAGGATCTCTTCATCGGAATTTTTCAGAGAGCAGTCGCAACTTCCCGTCATCAGCAAATTTTCCATACACAATGACGACCGTCAGCGCAAAGAATTTCTGGATCTTCTGAGAAAAGAATTCAAGGTTATGATTTTACCCGGTTATGTTGAGTGTGTGCCTCTCGGATATGATAAAGGCAATGCTATCCTGCAAACAGAACAGTATCTCGGTCTTGATCACCGATTTTCAGTTGCCGTCGGTGATTCGATGAATGATTTTGAAATGCTGAAATACGCCGGAATTTCGGTGGCAATGGGAAACAGTCCCACAGAAGTAAAAAATATCTGCGACATTGTCACCGAAAGCTGTGAAAATGACGGTGTCGCAGTTATAATAAATAAACTTCTGAGCGATAATTCCTTTTCCTACCTGTTTGAGAAAAATCGGAATTGATTTTACACAATTTCGCAAAGAAAACCCCCGGGAAAGTTGCAGGTCACATTTTGACCTGTAACCGTTTCCCGGGGATTCTTTTGTATCGATTTATACTGATTTAACTGTTTTAGGTAAACTGCCTGAAATAATTTGCTGAACCTTTGTCACAAAAAACTTTTCGGTTTCCGGTGTTTTTTTGTTATTCAAAGTCCGGCAAGCTTTTCATGCAGAAAACTTACTGCCATGGCAATATCCTTTTCAGGAGAACTTCCGACCTCCCGTTCAATGGTCAGATATCCGTCATAGCCTATATCTTTGAGCGCCGCAAGATACGCCGGAAAATCAACTGCCCCTTCTCCGAGAGGGAGCTCCACAAAAGCGGGACTGGTTACCAGGGCGTCGCCGGGTTTTATTCCGTAAATAACTTCCGGATCCTTGTCATAAAGCTTTTTGCCGTCCTTTGCGTGTGTGTGCACAATATAATCCCTCAAAGTATAGACTGCTCTGACCGGATCGTCCCCCGTCACCATTACAAGATTTGCCGGGTCAAGATTGACAGCTACTCCTTTCGACATCAGCGAATCAAGAAATTTTTTCAGCGTTTCGGCAGTTTCAGGTCCTGTCTCCACTGCAAAATGGGCTTCCATTGAATCCGCCGCTTCCGCCAGCTCCCGGCACGCCTTCTGCATTATCTCATACCTTGGGTGATTTTCGTCAGACGGTACAACTCCGATGTGCGTTGTCACCACATCTGTTTCCAGATCCTTGGCAAGCTCAAGTATCCGTTTTGACTGTTCAATAAGCTCCGGATTTTTCCCGGCGTCCCCGAAACCGTGTCCGAGATCTCCGCAGATCGCGCTTACTCTGAGCCCGCAGTCCTTTATGTACGCCAGTAACTCTTTCCTTTTCTCCTTTGTCAGGTTTTCAGGCGAATTTTCACCCCTCGTTGCGTACATCTGAAATCCTGATGCGCCGACTTCCTTTACTTTTTTTATTGCTTCCCTCGTCGGCAGCCGGAAGCTGTCCATCATTGCTCCGATCTTCATACATTTTCCTCCTCTTTGTTTTTTGTTTTCAAAGATATTGGTCTTATCTTGTATTTCCGTATTGCACATCGCAGTATTCCGGTGTTTTACAATGCTTTCGGGATTTTTTCACAATGTTCTCTTTTATAGTGATTTAAGAAACTCTTCAAGCAGACCTGCTATCCGTTTATGACCGTTATCATTCGGGTGAAGTCCGTCCGGACAGTATATCTCCCTGATTTTTTCAACACATGGCTGAATTCCGGAAACTGACCACAAGTCAAGCACCGGCAATGAATAATATTCAGCCACCTCTCTTATTATTCTGACGTAATCATACAGTATGCTGCCGTCAGCTTTCCGACAGTTCTCACTCGTTCTGTGCAACGGCGTCATTATTACTATCCTCGCCAGCGGATATTTTCCGAGAAGCCCCGACATAAGGTAGTGGCAGGCTCCGTAAAAAGTGTCCGGCGTTCTGTCTGACGGCTCTCCTATCGGAGCGTCTCCGTGACCGAAATCGTTTGTTCCGCCGAATACCACGACCAGATCTGCGTCGCTGTCCATACCGGAAAACCTGTTACAAAAATCCGTATCCGGCGTCGGCAGATGCTTTTCCACAGTTTGTTTTGCTATCCTCGTCGCGCTGATTCCGTAGTTTCTGCAAACCGAAAATTCGCATTTTCTTGCCAGCAATGAAAGATATATACTGTCCCTTGACGATGTCCCTACCCCCTCGGTTATGCTGTCTCCGAGAAAGTTGGCTTTAATTCCTTTAAGTTCCATAAAAGTCACCTCTTTGAAAGTTTTTCAGAAAAAAATCATCTTACGGCAGCGGGCGACAGCGATCTGTGTCACAAGAACCTCTGCTCAACTCAATTCAGAAATTCCCTGACAAACCAAATATCGCTGAGGGGTATCTCCACTTCTCTGCCGCGCAGGTAGTCAAGTGCGCAGCTCTCGGACGTATCGAAGTCAAAGCGTATATATCTTGAACATAGCGCCTGAAACCGGTAACCTTTTTTTCTGTCTTCCCTGCTTATTCCGTACTTACCGTCCCCTATCAGCGGATGCCCGATAAATGCCATGTGAGCTCTTATCTGGTGAGTTCTTCCGGTTATCAGCCGCACTTCAAGGAGTGCATTTCCGTTCTTTTCTCCTATCACCGAGTACTCGGTAACTATCGTCCTGAAACTACCTCTGTCCGGCTTATTTCCGTAAACCTTTACCTCGTTTTCTTTTTCGTTCTTGATAATATAGCCGTAAAGAACGTCTTTTTTCTTATCAGGTATTCCGTGAACGGCACATACGTATTTTTTTACTATCTGTCCGCTTCTGATTTTTTCGTTTATCACTCTGAGCGCTTCTGCGTTCTTCGCCGCTATTACAAGTCCAGCCGTATTTCTGTCTATCCTGTTACAAAGCGACGGAGCAAAGCTGTTTTCCCTGTCTTTGTCGTACTCTCCCTTTCGGTAAAGGTACGCTTTTATGTGGTTTATCAGCGTATTTACCCCTTCGCTGTCGTCAGAATGCACCAGCATTCCCGGCTTTTTATTGCATATGATTATGTTCTTGTCCTCATATGCTATATCAAGCGAAGGAACTATTTTCCTGTATACGTCTTCTTCGTCGTCTCCGGCAAAAAAATCATCTTTCAGATAAACTTCGATTTTGTCTCCCAGTTCAAGCTTTCTGCCGATCTCCGTCTTTTTACCGTTCAGCTTTATTTTTTTTGTCCGGAAAGCCTTATACATCATAGACTGAGGAAGCGCCTTTATCGTTTTGGTTATGAATTTGTCTATTCTTTGTCCTTTGTCGTTTTCTCCGACCGTGTAGCTTTTGTACATATCAGCTCCGATCCGATCTGCGCCTTAAAGCAGCCGCTTTATTTCGTTCCGAAAAGCCTGTCCCCGGCGTCACCGAGTCCCGGCACTATGTAAGCGTGTTCGTTTAGTTTTTCGTCAAGCGCAGCCGCAAATATATCGACGTCAGGATGATCTGCCTGCACCTTTGCCACTCCTTCCGGAGCCGCAACAAGACACATGAACCGGATATTTTTTATCCCGCGCTATTTGAGAAGCGTAATAGCATCTGACGCGCTTCCGCCTGTTGCAAGCATCGGATCAACAAGTATCACTATCCTGTCCTCAATATCGACCGGGAGCTTGCAATAATACTCAACCGGAAGATGTGTCTCCGGATCACGGTAAAGTCCGATATGTCCTACCTTGGCGACCGGCACAAGAGACAGAAGTCCGTCGACCATTCCGAGTCCGGCACGCAGTATCGGAACTATGGCAAGCTTTTTTCCGGATATCTTTTTGGCTTTCATTCTGCAAATCGGCGTCGATATACTTACTTCTTCCAGCGGCAGATCACGTGTTATTTCGTATCCCATAAGCATGGCTATTTCGTCAAGAAGCTCTCTGAAATCCTTGGAACCGGTTCTTACGTCCCGCATTATCGTGAGCTTATGCTGTATCAGCGGATGATCTATTACCTTGAATGAACTCATTTATATGTCTCCGTTTCTTTTTGCGTTTGTTTTTCTAAATTATAAACGATTTCCCTGCATATGTCAACAACTTACGCCATTTTTTTACTTATTTTCGCCTGTCTGCATTCTTTCTTTTGCCACTGCGAGCATGAGTTTGATTCTGTTTTCCTGATTGACTCTGGTTGCTCCGGGGTCATAGTCTATCGGAACTATGTTTGCCGTCGGGTACAGCGAACGCAGCTTTCTTACCATTCCTTTTCCTACAATGTGATTAGGCAGGCATCCGAAAGGCTGTGCACAGACTATATTTTCATATCCGCTCTTGATCAGCTCCACCATTTCCGCTGTAAGAAGCCAGCCCTCTCCCATCTTTGCCCCATAGCCGATAACTCCTGAAACCATCTCTTTCAGATGTTCATACGTTGCCGGCATCTGATACTGTCTGTACTGCTTCATTACCGAATGCATGATAGATTCTATGTTCTTCACTTTTCCGAGAAGCAGGTTGCATACCGCTTTTTTCAGCGCACTTCCTCCGTACAGCTTTATATCCTCTATTCTGTTATCGATTTTGAAACATATAAACGCCATGATGCCGGGGACATTTACCTCGCAGTCCTGACTGCGCAGAAACTCTTCAAGATTGTTGTTGGCAAGCGATGAGTATTTTACGTATATTTCTCCGACGACTCCGACTTTGATTTTCGGCGTTACTTTTCTTTCTATTGCGGCAAAATCAGCCGCTATTCCGTTCATGTTTTTCTCAAACGCTTTTGAAGACCAGCCCTTTCCCCTTTTCAGCTGCTCTGCTATTTCTTTCGTCCATTTTTCCGTTGCCTTCTGTGAGGCGCCGGAAACTGTTTCGTACGGTTCTGTCTGATTTTTCAGCAAGGTTATAAGGTCGCCGTAGCAAAGCGCACAGAGCATTTTCACGATCATAGGGATGGTGAGTTTAAGACTGCTTCCCTTTTCAAGTCCTGATATATTAAGTGAGATTATCGGCACCTTGCCGTACCCCGCCTTTTTCATTGCCTTGCGGAGCAGATGTATATAATTCGACGCTCTGCATCCTCCTCCGGTCTGCGTTATCATCACTGCGGTACTGTCGAGGTCGTAATTGCCGGTATTCAAAGCGTCAATCATCTGTCCTATTACCAGCAGAGCCGGATAACAAGTGTCATTATGGACGTATTTCAGCCCCTCAACAGCTACTGACGGACCGGTATTTTTGAGAATTTCAAGATTGTAACCGTAGCTGGTGAATACCTCACGGAGGATCGCAAAGTGGACCGGAAGCATATCCGGGATCAGTATTTTATACCTCTTTTTCATATCGCCGGTGAACGGCAAATGAGGCTCTACGTGTGTTTTTATTTCTTTCATTTATTTGCCTTTCACTCAGTTTATGGCGGAGAACAGGCTGCGAAGCCTTATTTTGACCGCTCCGAGATTTGTTATTTCATCTATTTTTATCTGCGTATATATTTTATTTTCGCTTTCAAGTATCGCTCTTGTCTCATCGGTCGTTATTGCGTCAAGTCCGCATCCGAAAGATACAAGCTGTACCAGGTTCATATCGCTTTTATCTGCTATATATTTAGCCGCTGCGTAAAGTCTGGAATGGTAAGTCCACTGATTAAGCACCCCTACTTTGAACTTTTCCATCTCGGAACTGATACTGTCTTCCGTTATGACGGCAGCTCCGAGTGAACAGATCAGTTTGTCAATGCCGTGATTTATTTCCGGGTCAACATGATACGGTCTTCCGGCAAGCACTATTATCGGCTTACCCTCTTTTCTTGCTTCAACGATAATTTCTCTGCCCTTTTCGGCTACCTTGCTTAAAAACCTTCCGTATTCCCCGTAAGCCTTTTCACAAGCTTTCCTGACATCCTGATACGAGATCGTGCCGGGATAGTATTTGTTCATTGCTTCTGTGAACTTCTTTGCAAAATCTTTCGGTCTGTGCAGTCCGAAATAGTCGCATATGAAAGTCCTTGTTTTCAGATCCCTGACGTTTGCTTTGATCACCTCCGGGTAGTACGCCACGACCGGACAGTTGTAATGATTGTCACCCAAGCCTTCGTCCAGATTGTACGACATACAGGGATAAAATACCGTATCTATCCCCATATCTATGAGTGCCTCCACATGTCCGTGCATCAGTTTTGCCGGGAAACAGACGGTATCAGACGGGATAGTCTGCTGTCCTCTGAGATAGAGCTGTCTGTTTGACGCCGGCGAGACCACCACTTCAAAGCCGATCTCAGTAAGAAGTGTATGCCAGAACGGTAACAGCTCATACATATTCAGTCCGAGCGGTATTCCTATTTTACCGAGCTTTCCCGGTCTGCTTTCCAGCTTCGACAGCAAATCAAGTTTGTACTGATAGAGATTGAGCTCACTGTCACCGCTCCTTTTTCCGGTTACAGGTGTTTCGCAGCGGTTTCCGGCTATAAATCTTCTCTTCTCCCCGCCTTTTGTGCCGAAAGTATTTATGGTAAGCTTGCAGTGATTGGTGCATCCCTTACAGGTCATCGCTCTGACTTCGTGTTCAAAGCTGTCAAGTTCTTCTTTTCCGCAAAGTGTCGACTTACCCGTGAATTTCTCTTTTGCATAAAGTGCCGCACCGTATGCTCCCATAAGACCGGCAATGTCCGGTCTGACAACGTTCATTCCGATCTCCTTTTCAAAGGCTCTGAGGACTGCATCGTTAAAGAACGTTCCGCCCTGCACGACTATATGCTTTCCGAGTGATACAGACGCATCCTTCGTCGTTGCTCTTATCACCTTATAGAGTGCGTTCTTTACAACCGACATTGAAAGTCCGGCTGAAATATTGTCAATCGTAGCGCCGTCCTTCTGTGCCTGCTTAACGGAAGAATTCATAAACACAGTACAGCGCGAGCCGAGTTCGACCGGAGATCCGGCAAACAGTCCGAGCTTGGCAAAATCCGCAATGTTGTAATTGAGCGCACCGGCAAATGTCTGTAAAAACGAACCGCAACCGGAAGAACACGCTTCGTTCAGGAATATATTGTCTATTGCCCCGTTTGCGATCTTGAAGCATTTGATGTCCTGTCCTCCGATGTCAAGTATAAAGTCAACTTCCGGTCGGAAATACTTTGCCGCATAAAAGTGGGCGACTGTTTCAACTATTCCGATGTCTACCCCGAACGCATTCTTTATTATCTCTTCTCCGTATCCGGTTGACGCGGAACCCAGCACTTTTATATCCGGATTATCCTTATACAGCTGTCTTAAAAAGTCAAGTACAAGCGGTACGGGATTGCCGCTGTTTGGCTTGTAAACGGAATGAAGAAGCCTTCCTTTTCCGTCGATCACGGCGCATTTCAATGTTGTTGAGCCGGCATCTATTCCTATGTATACGCCGTCAGTTGCCTCCGATATATCACCTCTTTCGACTTTGTCTTTTGAATGTCTTTCGGTAAATTCCTTATATTCTTCTTCATTTTCAAAAAGCGGATCTGCCGCTTTATAAGTGCCGGAAGGCTTTCTGTTTCTCAGTAATCCGAGAATTTCAGAAATGGTATAGCTTCTTTCGGCGGGCGCAAGTGACGCTCCGTATGCAACATAACACAGCGAGTTTTCAGGACAAAGTCCCTCAATACCGAGAGTTTTGTCAAACGCAAGCCTCAGCTGCGAATGGAAAGTGAGCGGTCCTCCGAGGTAAAGCACCTTGCCTTTGATAACTCTTCCCTGTGCCAGACCCGCTACCGTCTGATTGACTACCGCATAATAAATTGACGCGGAAATATCCGGGATCCTCGCTCCCTGATTAAGCAGAGGCTGTATATCGCTTTTTGCGAAAACTCCGCATCTCGAAGCTATTACGTATATTTTTTCCTGTTTTTTGGCTGCCTCGTCCATTTCATCCGGCGTTATGCCGAGCAGAGTAGCCATCTGGTCGATAAAGGCTCCGGTCCCGCCGGCGCAGGAACCGTTCATTCTGACTTCAAGTTCCTTTTCCCCACTCTCCTCACCTGTCAGAAACAGTATTTTGGCATCCTCTCCGCCGAGCTCTATCACCGCGTCTGTTTCCGGATTAAGCCTCAGAACCGCAGTTCTTGTGGCGTAAACTTCCTGAACGAACGGAAGTCCTACGTCGTCGGCAAACCCCATTCCGGCTGATCCGGAAATACAGATGTTCACTTCTGTATCTTCACCGAGAGCGAATTTTTCCCGTATTTTTTCTACAAGTTTTATTGCCTTATCCTGAACTTCGGAATAATGTCTTTCGTAAGAGTTATACAACAGTTTCCCGTTTTCGTCAGTTACGGCGCTCTTTATTGTGGTTGATCCTATGTCAAGTCCTATACTCAGCATCGTTTAACCTCTTCTTTCACTCAGATATCGGCTTCTTCCATGTATTTGCTGCCGTTATCCGCTATATATTTCTTTCTCGCCGTTATATTATCTCCGAGCAGCGTGTCGAATATCTCCGCTGTCTCCTCGGCGTCTGCTTCCGTTACGTTTATAAGCCTTCTCGTTGCGGGACACATTGTTGTCTGCCACATCATTTCAGGCTCGTTTTCTCCGAGTCCTTTTGACCTTTGAAGTGTATATTTCTGTCCCTCAAGCTTTTTAAGTATCTGATTTTTCTCCCTTTCGTCATACGCAAAATAAGTTTTGTCAGAGCCGGTTATTTCAAAAAGCGGCGATTCAGCAATAAATACCTTACCCATTGGTATAAGCGTAGGTAAAAGCCTGTAAATCATTGTCAGTATCAGTGTTCTTATCTGAAAGCCGTCTTCGTCTGCATCTGTACAGATGATTATTTTGCTCCACCTGAGAGAATCAGCGTCAAATCTCGGTATATCTCCTTTGATTTTTTTATCGACTTCCACTCCGCAGCCTATAACTCTGATCAAATCGGTTATAATATCACTTGAAAATATCTTGTCGTATGAACTTTTAAGACAGTTGAGCGTTTTACCCCTGACCGGGATTATTGCCTGGTACTCCGAGTTTCTCGCGAGCTTACAGGATGTCATCGCCGAATCCCCTTCAACAATGTAGAGTTCGCGTCTTTCGGGATCTTTTGACCTGCACGCCACAAACTTTTCCACACGGTTGGATATGTCGACATTTCCGGTAAGCTTTTTCTTGATGCTTATCCGCGTACTCTCAGCCTGTTCACGGCTTCTCTTGTTTATCAGAACCCTGCTTACAAACCTTTCGGCCTCCATCGGATTTTCGACAAAATAAACTTCAAGATTCTTTTTGAAAAAAGACGTCATCTCGACACGGATAAATCTGTTGGAAATTCCCTTTTTCGTCTGATTCTCATACGATATTATGTTGGAAAAGCAGTTAGTCACTATAACAAGGCAATCGAGAATATCCTTGAAAACCGGTCTTGACTCCCCTTTTGTGTATTTCCCGTTATCGCGGCAGTATTTATCCACCGCATTCACAAATGCCGTTTGTACCGCTTTTTCGGGAGATCCTCCATGTTCAAGGTAACTTGAATTATGATAATATTCCTTACAGGTGTTTTTTGTGGTCACGCAGAAAGACACAGTCATTTTCAGCTTATACTCTTCTCCGGTCTGGCTTTCCTCTTCTTCTCCATCATCTCCGTCATCTCCGTCCTGTGCGTTGGTGACCGTTCCGCTGACTGTCTCTTCCCAATACACCGGTTGCGTTACGGCGTCGTCTCCGGCTATCTCCTTCACGTAGTCGACTATTCCGTTCTCGTAAACATATTCACTTCCGGTAAAACTTCCGTCTTCCTCCTGCCAGCGCAGGCAAAATTTTATACCGCTGTTGACCACCGCCTGACGTTTGAGTATATCCTCAAACCTTTCTTTTCTGATTTTTATCGACGTAAAAATGGTGTTGTCCGGTTTCCAATGGATTACTGTTCCCGTTCTTATTTCGTTTTTCTTAAGCTCCCTGACTCTCAGCTCCCCTGTGGGCTCTCCGTAAGCAAAGTCAATCTCAGACAGTGTTTTTCCGTTATATGACTTTACATGCATGTATTCAGAAGCATACTGAGTCGCGCACGCTCCGAGCCCGTTGGTTCCGAGAGCGTATTCATACTGTGCCGAATCCTTTGAATTTTTGTATTTTCCTCCTGCATAGAGTTCGCAGAATATAAGATCCCAGTTGTATCTGCCTTCATTTTCGTTATAACCGAGCGGAACCCCGCGTCCGAAATCTTCAACTTCTATGGAACGGTCCTTGTATGCAGTTATATTTATCGTCTTTCCGTAGCCGGCTCTGGCCTCGTCCACCGCGTTGGAAAGTATTTCAAAAAAAGCGTGAATACATCCCTCAAGATCACGCGATCCGAAAATAACTTCCGGTTTTTCCCTTACTCGCTGTGCTCCCTTGAGACTGCTTATGCTGTTATCCCCGTATTGTAATTCGGTTGTTTCCTTCTGCATCCGCTTTATTCCTTTCAACGTATTATCCTTTTTATTATATAATTTATCCTTATATTTGTCAATACGTTACCCAATTATTCTTTGTAAACAATTTGTCCCTGTGACTGACACCTGAAACGGAGGTTTTTATGAAAAAAAACAACGCCGAAGACTATTTTCGTCACAAAACTTATTTCGGTTTTCTCGCCGCACGTTCCAAAAACGGCGGACTTATCCGATTTGTGTCGGATTTATACGCAAAAATCAAAAAATACACCTTGATATCGGCAGTAATAAAAGCGTTTGCGTTTTTTATCACACTGTTGGAAAAAAGCGCCGTTCTTCTTTTGCTTGCCGGAAGTTTTTTTCTGGTTTTGCCATTTGTTATGGTTATTGCATTTTCCATTGCTTCGGTTAATTTTTTTCTTTGTCTGAAAGTTAACAAAACCGTCAGACCTTGGATCTGTCAAGCGGATAAAATTACTGTGATTATCACAAAAGAACATGTTTTCTCAAACAAAAACAAAAAATTATTTATGAGACTTGCCAAAGCGGAAGCTGCTGAGTTCACACACCCCGTAATCGTCGTTTGCAAAGATGGTTTCCTTGCCGCGAAATGGTTTTCACTTAACCTGCTTACCGTTAAAACCGATTACTTTTTCTTCCTGAAACGACGTTACCTAAGAAAAAGCGACGCAAAAATCTGTTTTGTCGTTCTGTGAAACCCCTGCCCCGTGAAATTTTGTGAACTTTTTTAAAACTTTGATAAATTGTATTGCATTGCGAAAAGAAATGAAGTATAATGTTGTTAACAAATTTGATAATTATTCTGTGAGCCACGCCTCGCGGCGGCGGAAAGGACTTAAAATGTATATAGATAACACAAACAACGGTCAGAAAAACCCTTTCTCTACTCCCGCTTCCGGATTCGCTACCCCGACTCCCGGATTTCAGAAACCCTTCACACCGGTTAATCCTCAGCCGGTTCAGGAGCCGGTTTCGGTAAACCCTGCTCCTATGATTGATCCTCCCGATGGGTTCATTGAAGGTTGGGATGATTTTGAGTTTGATGAATCCTCTCAGAAGGTTCACATAAAAGTTTTCGGCATCGGCGGCGGCGGTAACAACGCTGTCAACAGAATGTTCCTCAACGGCGAAAAAAGTGCGGATATGGTGGTTGTTAACACCGATATCCCTGTTCTCCGCAGTTCTCCGGTAAGACACAAGATAGCTATCGGTCGTCTTACGACGAGAGGTCACGGAGCGGGAGCAAATCCGGAAGCCGGAAGAAAAGCCGCAGAAGAATCCATCGAGCTTATTAAAAACAGACTCCAGAATGTGGACATGCTTTACATAACTGCCGGTATGGGCGGCGGAACCGGAACAGGTGCTTCTCCCGTAATCGCCAAAGCGGCAAAAGAGCTCGGCATCCTTACAGTTGCCGTTGTAACCAAACCTTTTGAATTTGAAGGCGGAGCACGTATGGCAGCCGCTGAGGACGGTATTAATAAGCTTCGTCAGAACGTTGATGCTGTTATCGTTGTTCCGAACGAAAGACTTCTTACTATTTCCAACAAGCCCCTCGAAATCAAAGAAGCTTTCAGAGCAGCTGATGAAATTCTGATCAAAGGTGTTCAGAGCATCTGCCGTCTGATAAATGACGAAAGCTACATTAACCTTGACTTTGCCGATGTCACCACGATTCTCAGAAATTCCGGCGATGCGCACATCGGTATAGGCATTGCTTCCGGTGAAAATAAGGCTATGCTTGCGGCTGAGCAGGCGATAAACAGCCCGCTTCTTGAAACTTCCATCAAAGAAGCTGACGGTATGATCATAAGCATAATCGCCAATGAAAACATTGTCCTTAACGAAGTAACCGAAGCTACGCAGATGATAAAAAATGAAGCTTCCCCGAACGCAAGGATCATCTGGGGTCTTAAATTTGATCCTGAAATCGGAGACGGCATTGAGATCACTGTTATCGCTACCAGAAGCGGTGGCATGAGGGAGTTGTATCCTGAAGCTCCGGCGGAGGCGACCGATATGAATATGGCTCCTCAGCAAGCGTCTGCTTATCAGCAGCCTCCCGTACAGCCTCAGTATAACGCTGCTCCCAGTTATTCTCAGGCTCCCCAACAGCGGCCTGCTCAGCAGCCGGCTGCCGCTCAGCAGATCCCTCAGCAACAGGAACCTGTTCAGGTTAAGCCGCAGGATCAGACTCCTCCACAGCGTCCTGCATCATTCTACACAGACCTTGATTTCAAGTTTTTGCAGAATGTCGCCATGAGAAAGGATCATAATCTCGGCAACGACGACAAAAAGTAATACAGATTATTTTTCAGGCAAGCCTGTGTTCCACTTTGGCTTGCCTTTTTTGCTCTTAGTATCAGATAGTCCGTTATTGGATAAAGACAGGCAACGCAATTATACGTTGCCTGTCTTATTTCTTTTAATTCATTTACAACTTTGTATTTATCCGGAAATTCCCGGGATATTACCCTATTGTCACTTGCTACTCTTTCTTTATCAACTTAGTTTAAACTCTGCTTTTACCTGGAAATTTCCCATGTATTAACCTGTTGTCACTTCCTACATTTCTTTATTTAACCATGTTTAAACTTTGTATTATCCGCAAATTTCCACTATGTTATTTAATTACAATCGTCTTTGTTAGTAACTCTTTCCCTATTCTTAACTCCTCTGTAATTCTTCTCTACCCTCTTTTGTGTTACAACTGATCCTTTCTGAAAGAAGAGAAATCATTTTAAAAAAATGATCTTCTCATATAAATCGACTATATTTCTAAATCGGTATTTCAGCAACAGTAATTGCCGTTCTGTTTTTTATCACACCCGACCGAGAATTTGCATAGTATTTTCCGGAAATTGTTTAGCTCTTTTTTATTGGCTGAAAACGTTACATCTCAGTTATCAAATAAATACAACACCGTTTATTTTTTATCTGTTTAATGCATGCATAAATAATGTCGGAATGTACTGATACGGTGCATTACATTCAGAAAGCATTTTTGACAGTATATGAAAATTAGCAGCGACAAAAGATTTTCGGCAGTATTAAAAACTATCGTGCAAGTCTTAATTCAGTCATTTCAGCAATTTTGCAAATAATCAAATTACGCTCTCAGCAGTTGTCTTGCAATATATTTTTTCACCGGAAATATACTTTTGTGATGGACTATTAACATTTAAGCTTTCCGAAATGTTTTTTGCGTCATGTATGAAATACGACATTATTTACTGACATAACGCTAAACGTTTTTGTCCATTCTGATTTACAATTCGGTTATGATTGTCGCAGCAGATGAAATCTTATTTTTTGCCATAAATTTTATTTATAGTTAAATATTAAAAACTATAATTTGTTTATAATGTGTTCTTTGCATTGGATTGCGCAAGATTTGATCTGCTTTGCTTATGCCTGAGCTGAAAAATCCCGTTTACCCGATTACTTCATTTTAATTTCAGGGTACGCATAGAATTGAGTACGGCTATAACCATTACTCCGACATCTGCAAACGTAGCTTCCCAAAGACTCGTTTTCCCAAACGCTCCGAGAACCAGAAAGAAAAGTTTGATAACCAGCGCAAACACTATGTTCTCAATTACGATTCGCTTTGTTTTTTTCGCTATTCTTAGTGCTGATACGATTTTCTGTGGATTATCGTCCATAAGAACCACGTCAGCGGCTTCTATCGCCGCGTCGCTTCCCATTGCACCCATAGAAATTCCGATATCCGCCATTCCGAGAACCGGTGCGTCGTTTATGCCGTCACCCACGTAAACAAGTTTCTTACCGGAAGGCTTAGAAGACAATTCCTTTTTCAGCTCATCCACTTTATCAGCCGGCAAAAGTTCTCCGGCAGCCCTGTCTATGGAAAGCGCCTTTGCGGTTTTATCCACACAACTCTTGCGGTCACCGCTGAGCATGACTGTCTTTTTTATTCCAAGGTCTTTCAGCCTTCTGATAGCGTCGCCTGCCTCCTCTTTTATTTCGTCCTCAACTTCAAAATATCCCAGTAGCTTTTTGTCGCTACCGACGTAAATTATTCCCGTATCTCCCTCTGCTTCGTCAAAATCAATTTGCAATTTTTTCAATAATTTGGCGTTGCCTGCAAAGCAACATTTTCCGTTAATATCCGCTGTAACTCCCATCCCCGCAGTTTCATTTACATTAACAGCAACATAACCATTGTCCGTAACATATTTTTTGCAGTATTCAGTTACTGCCATGGCGATCGGATGGTTCGAGCCTTTTTCAAGAGCGTATGCTGTACGGCAGATTTCGTCGTTTGCCGTTTCAGCTTTGCTCATCACTTTCAAGGCGCTCACTTTGAATTTACCTTTGGTCAGTGTACCTGTCTTATCAAATACCACATGAGTCACGTCAGCAAGCGATTCCAGATATACCGAGCCCTTTATGAGAATTCCGTTTCGTGAAGCCGCTCCAATTCCTCCAAAATACGAAAGAGGAACAGAAAGCACCAGTGCGCACGGACACGATATGACGAGAAAAACCAATGCCCTGCTCAGCCAAACTACCGGGTCCTTCGTTACAATTGATGGTATTAAAAACAAAAGCAACGCTGATATCACCACGACAGGAGTATACACTGCAGAAAACCTTGTGATCAGTCTGTCGGTTTTCGCCTTGGACTCAAATGCGTTCTCTACCAGATCGAGTATTTTCTTGACTGTGGAATCCTTATATTCCGACGAAACTTTGATTTTTATGACGCCGCCCATACATATTGCCCCGCCGCTTACTTTGTCCCCCGGCTCAGCATATACCGGTATACTTTCTCCGGTTAATTTTGAGTAGTCAAGCTCGCTTTCGCCTTCTGTGATTTCACCGTCAAGCGGAATTTTTTCGCCGGGGCGCACAACGATCATTTCACCGACCATTATTTCCTCAGGCGCAACCTCGTTTTCAGTTCCGTCTCTTATAACCCTTGCCTTGTCCGGTTTTATATCCATAAGCGCAGCTATTGAACTACGGCTCTTTCCGACAGCGATACTCTGGAACAGTTCTCCTGTCTGATAGAACAGCATCACAAAAACTGCCTCGGGAAGCTCTCCGATTCCGAAAGCTCCGAACGTTGCTATGCACATCAGAAAATTTTCATCGAACGGATGACCACCGGTTATACCGACAATAGCCTTGAAGATGATATCATATCCAACAGTCAGATAAGGAATAAGATATAATGCGTATTTAAGGTATGTGTTCAGACCGACAGTCAAGTCGACCGCGAATATTGCCGCAAACATCAGTGCAGATGCGGAGATTCTGAACAACAACCGCTTATGTCTGATTTTCATAATTTTTTAAGTCCGGAATCAGGACTGACCTTTCTGCAGATTTCCTTCACTTTTTCAAATATTTCATCATAAAGGCTTTCATCGCATTCAAACGAAAGTTTTTCCGAAAAAAAGCTTACGTTCACATTATCAATTCCTTTTATTCCGGACACTGCCTTTTCGATTTTTGACGCGCAGTGCGCACAGTCGACATTTTCAAGTTTGCATACATATTTCATTTTAAAATCTCCCTTGCTCCTTTTCGAATATTAAATGTAATTCTATTTACAGTCATTCAAGCACATGTTCCATAGCTTGACTGAGCATTGTCCTGACATGATCGTCAGCAAGCCGATATATGACGGTCTTTCCTGCCCTTTTCGAGGAAACCAGACTGCTTTGCCTGAGTATTCTCAGTTGATGAGAAACTGCCGAACTTGACATTTCTACCTCATTGGCAATTTGTTGTACCCGCAGCTCGCTGTGCATAAGCGAATACAGTATTTTCAGTCTTGTTACATCTCCGAACACCTTGAAGAGCTCGGATACACCGGCAAGTGTTTCTGCCTCGGGCATAGCCTCTTGGGTTCCGCATGTCACTATTGCACAATTATGCTCCTGTCTTATGCCCTCATCCGTGACAATATCTGTTGCATTCCCATTGCGTCTGCGGTAAACACTTCTGCTGTTTTCTTTAACTGACTCAGTTATTTTTCCCGGTTTGTTTCCGGTTATTTTTTCAGGCGTTTGTTCATTCTGTAACTTCTGTAATTCCGTGTCACTGTGAATCTTATATCCTTTTCCGGCGGTAAACGCGGTCTTCTCGGTTACTTCTGTCTCAATATTTTTAAGCTGTTGTAAAACGGTATTTTTTTTCATATATTTAACCTCCTTTCCGACCTATCACATGAATATGTGTTCATATGTTCAATATATCACACATCGATAATTTTGTCAAGTGTTTTTTCAGCTTTTTCTTGACGTCAGATCAAATATGACATGTTAAAATCGCTTTTTAATACATTTGTTAATTAAATGTGAAATATTTTCAAAACCTATTGCATTTTTCTTTTTCGAGTGTACAATAACAAATAGTGTTAGCACTTAGTATATCTGAGTGCTAAAAATTAAAACGGAGGTAATTCAATTATGACAATAAAACCGCTTGCCGACAGAGTCGTTCTTAAAATGACCGAGGCAGAAGAAACCACGAAAGGCGGAATAATTCTCGCCGGTAATGCCAAGGAAAAACCGCAGGTCGCTCAGGTGATCGCAGTTGGTCCCGGCGGAGTAGTTGACGGGAAAGATGTCGTTATGACCGTAAAAGTCGGCGATAAAGTTTTAACAAGCAAGTATTCCGGAACCGAAGTAAAATGCGACGGTGAAGAATACATTATTGTCAAACAGAGTGACATTCTGGCAGTTGTCACTGACTGATGATTTTTAAGAAAGAAAGGTAGGATATTAGTTATGGCCAAGGATATAATTTACGGAACCGACGCAAGAAATTCCCTTCTGAAAGGTATCGACAAGCTTGCAGATACGGTAAAGATTACTCTCGGACCTAAGGGCAGAAACGTTGTGCTGGACAAGAAGTTCGGCTCACCCCTTATCACCAACGACGGAGTTTCCATTGCAAAGGAAATCGAACTTGACGATCCGATGGAAAACATGGGAGCTCAGCTTGTAAAAGAAGTCGCAACAAAAACCAACGACGCAGCCGGAGACGGCACAACCACCGCTACTCTGCTCGCTCAGGCGTTTATACGCGAAGGTATGAAAAATATTACCGCAGGCGCAAACCCGATGGTTATAAGAAAGGGTATCGCAAAAGCGGTTGACGCCGCTGTCGAAGCCCTAAAAGCCAACTCCAAAAAAGTAAACGGTACTGACGACATCGCAAGAGTCGGAACCATATCCGCCGGCGATGAAGTTATAGGCGAGCTTATTGCAGACGCTATGAAGAAAGTGACCGCTGACGGTGTTATCACTGTTGAAGAGTCTAAATCCGCTGACACATACTGCGAGGTCGTCGAAGGTATGCAGTTTGACCGCGGTTACATTTCACCCTACATGGTGACGGATACTGACAAGATGGAAGCCGTTATTGACGATGCTTTGCTTCTGATCACCGAAAAGAAGATTTCAAATATTCAGGATCTTTTGCCTTTGCTTGAAAGCATGATACAGGCAGGCGCAAGCCATAAGCTCGTAATTATCGCTGAGGATGTCGAAGGTGAAGCACTCACAACTCTTATCCTCAACAAACTTAAAGGCGTGTTCACCGCTGTTGCAGTCAAGGCGCCCGGATTTGGCGACCGCAGAAAGGAAATGCTCCGCGATATCGCCATTCTTACCGGCGGAGAAGTGATTTCCGACGATCTCGGTCTTGACCTCAAAACCACGACTATGCAGATGCTCGGCCACGCAAGACAGGTCAAGATTTCCAAGGAAAACACAATAATCGTCGGCGGTGCAGGCGATTCAGGTGAAATCAAGAACCGCGTAAACCAGATAAGGAGCGCCATTGAAACCACAACGTCGGATTTTGACAGAGAAAAACTCCAGGAAAGACTCGCAAAGCTTTCCGGCGGTGTTGCCGTGATCAAAGTCGGTGCCGCTACCGAAACTGAAATGAAAGAAAAGAAGCTCCGCATTGAAGATGCACTTAACGCTACAAAGGCTGCCGTTGAAGAAGGTATTGTCGCAGGAGGCGGTGTTTCTTTCCTGAATGCTATACCGGCTGTCAAAAAGCTTCTTGACTCGACTGCCGGTGACGAGAAGGTCGGTGTACAAATTGTTGCCTCTGCTCTTGAAGCTCCGGTTCGCCAGATTGCCGAAAACGCAGGATTTGAGGGCTCGGTAATAGTCGACAAAATAATGAGAAGCCGCAAGATCGGCTACGGTTTCGACGCTGCCAAAGAAGTTTATACTGATATGATGGATGCCGGAATCGTCGATCCTACAAAGGTTTCGCGCTCCGCGTTGCAAAATGCCGCGTCTATAGCTGCTATCGTTCTTACAACCGAAGCTCTTGTCGCCGACAAGAAGGAACCCAAAGCTCCCGCAGCGCCTGCCGGTGATATGGGCGGCATGGGCGGTATGTATTGATAGATCCGCCCTGATTGCGCGGCGGCTCCGGAAACTGTATTATCACACAAATTTCAGGTGACATAACACATTTTGAGATTTTTCGAATGCTGACACTTCGTTTTTATGTTGTTTGATTCCGCCTTTGCTGGTTACAATATGAAATCGTGATAGTCACGTCGGCAAATTTCACTCAATAACAGCTTATTTTCCTACTTTTCCCGGAATGTCGATTCCACCTGCTGATAAACTACTGAATTTATTTTGAATTGAAAACGGCTTACGAATCTGCGTAGGCCGTTTTTGTTTGCTCTCCTGAATATTTCAGTGCTGTTAATGTAATTTTCAGCGGGCATGACGTCCGTCATTTTTTTCAGAAAATGTTTTCTGCTTTGCTGATTTGTTACATTCTAATATATATGGTAGTACTTTTGTGTAATAAAAAACTACTTTTATTTTACTTTGATTTGTCATATACGAAATTTTTACATCAGTACGACTCCAATACTCTCCTTACTTACTTTTTGTATTTACAAAAACATTTCCGGTATTTGTTCAGTCAGAATCAAATACTTCTTCGTTTGTTTACTACCCGTATTGAATCCCGTTTTGTAAGCCTCAATGCAAACATCTTACTCAGCATGTTTAACTGATATAATTTTTCAACCTTCCGATTTTTCTATTGACAAATAACGTTTTACATGGTAGAATTGTCAAACTGATACTGTAATCAGAGGTGATAAACTTTGACGGTAAAAGGAAAACGCATCAATCAGTATTTTCTTAATCGCTGCCTTTACATAACAGAAGCTTTACTTGAATACCTGATTTCTCTTACAATCGCAGGTGCATTTATTGCCCGCCTCTCCTCTTATATCGGTTTGCCGGACGAAATAACCGGTATTATCACCGGTATGACATCGCTTGGAGTAGCATTTCAGTTTCTGGCGATATACATCAGAATCAAATCGGTTAAACCCACTGTCATTGCAGTACACGTCTTTAACCAGTCTCTTTTCTGTCTTCTTTATCTTATTCCTTTTTTCAACATTTCTGTTCTTGCAAAAACTATAATATTCGTAACTGCACTGGCTGTCGGTCTGGCAATCTCAAATGTTATTGCCCCGGTCAAGCTTAACTGGTATATGAAATCGGTTGATACCAGGTGCAGAGGTGTTTTTACGGCAAAAAAAGAAATAGTATCATTAATAGGCGGGATGATCTACACTACCGTTCTCGGAATTCTCATTGACCGATTTGATTCAGACGGCATGACCTTACGCTCATTTATTGCCTGCGCCACTGCAATATTCGCCGCTATGGCTCTCCATACCTTAACCTTGATTTTTTCAAAGGATGTTGATCCGAATAGTTGTGAAATTGCTATGGGAAACGAACCTGAGTTTCACATTGATCTTAAATATCTTCTTACAAACAAAAAAATATTGTCGGTAGTATTCATTTTTGTGCTTTGGTACATCTCAATTTATATGACAACACCTTTTTTCGGCACATATCAGATCAAAGAACTCGGTTTCTCTATGACATACATTTCGGTAATATCCGTTGTCTCAGGTATTACCCGGGCTTTGTTTTCGATTCCGATCGGAAAAATCGCTGACAAATACTCATTCAAGTTTATGTTGCTCCTTTCGTTCGGAATTCTTGCAGTTGCTTTTCTGTTCAGCACTTTCACTGTCCCTGAAAACGGCAAGATTTTCTTCATGATTTATTCGGTTTTGCTTGCGGTTTCCTACGCGGGAATAGGCAGCGCCAGCTACAATCTGATTTATGAACAATTCGGAAGTGAAAATTCAGTTCCTATAATAGCATTCAGCAACGCCGTTTCCGGTACAGTCGGATTTCTTACAACTCTTGCTGTCAGCCCTCTGATAGCTTTGATTCAGCGTAACGGAAACGTTATTTTCGGTATTCCGCTTTATGCTCAGCAGTTGGTCTCCTTTATTGCTTTCCTTATTACAGTCGCTGTAATATTCTACCTTAAATCAGCAGTAAGAACAGAAAAGCGGAGATAATTTTTTAAACCGGCATAAAAATCCTGACATTGATACAAAGCCGATCCGGTTATACCGTCTGAAATTATTTGCGGCAGATACACAATGTTAAGTTTAAAACGCTTTTCAGTGAATCATTTCGAAATTATAATTTACTGACGTAACGGTATCGCCTCTCGATACCTTATTACAGTTCTCTTGACATGTTTTAAAAAAAAATATATATATCCAGAAAGGACAAAATCATGAGTAACGAAAAAGAATTTTTACTGTGGGAAGATAAAGTTCCCGGTTACATCGGCGGAGAAATTCCCAAAATAACCTACTATCCGAGTAAAAACAAAAAGGGGGACGGCGCAGTGGTAATATTCCCCGGAGGCGGTTACGCTATGAGAGCCGACCATGAAGGAAAAGGTTATGCAAAATATCTCTGCAATAACGGCATTGACTGCTTTGTAGTAGATTACAGAGTCAGCCCGAACCGTTTTCCTTATCCTCTGCTGGACGCCAGGAGAGCTGTAAGATTTGTACGCGCAAACGCCGGAAAATTCGGCGTAAACAAAAACAAAATAGCGGTCATGGGCTCATCTGCCGGAGGACATCTCGCCGCTCTTCTGTCAACATACAAACTGCCTGTTGAAGGAGAATCAGCTGACAACATAGATTCAAATGACTTTATGCCAAATCTGCAAATACTCTGTTATCCCGTTATTGACATAGAGGGTCACCGCGGTTCTTTTGTCAATCTCCTCGGTGACAATGCCGACGAGCTTGCCGACACAGTCACACCCTATTTGCTGTGTGACAAAAATACGCCTCCGGTTTTTCTTTGGCACACTTCCTGTGATCCCGCTGTGAATGTCATCAATTCTTACAGATACGCTATCGCTTTGCGCAAACTTTCAGTTCAGGTTGAAATGCATATTTACCCAGAAGGCGGTCACGGCCTCGGACTTGCCGAATCCACACCGTTTATTTCAGGATGGTCCGCAAGACTTTGCGAATTTCTGAGACACTACGGTTACATTAGCGAATAGTTAAATATTTTTTAACAACTGCATCAAAACAATCGGTTTCAGTCACTTTTTTGCTATTTTCAGGTCATTGCCACAAAAGAATGATACTGTTTTTCGCTGAGATTACATATTAAGGCAACACCGCACAATTCTGACTGCGCAAATCTGCCGTCAGATTTTTCGTCAAACAAACCAAATTGACGCAGGCAATAGTGGATCTATTGACAAGGAGATTTGTGCAGTTTGGCGAAAAAGATGCAAAAAGTTGTGCGGTCAAGGCGCGAGCCGTGAATTGCGCGGTGGTGCCTTAAATTTAACACCGACTTTCCGACATTCTTACGTCACTGTCACAAAAGTATAGCACTGTTTTTCTTTGAGATATCGTTATCAAAATTACTCATGACAGTGGACCGGAACAAGCAAGATCATCCAAATAAATACAGCCGTCTTTTAATGGGAATTACAGGCTTTTGACCATACCCATAAAGACGGCTGCTTTTTTACTTTGTTTTTATTTATTCACTAAAATAATGCCATATTCCAAAGCCGTTAAAACAGTTAAAAATCAGACTGTTCACCCGACTTTTCCCCGAAAATAACGGTTACTGTGGTTCCCTCACCTTCCTTGCTTTCCAATTTTACCACAGCTCCGGTTAACCTTGCCGCATGTTTTACTATTGACAGTCCGAGTCCGGTTCCCCCGATTTCCCTCGAACGGTTTTTATCCACCCGGTAAAATCTTTCAAAAACACGCTCAATGTCTTTTTCCGGAATGCCTATTCCGGTATCACTGACTTCAAGAATAGTTTTTTTCGCTTGGTTTTTAAGCTTGACTATTACTCTGCCGTTTTCTTTGTTGTATTTGATAGCGTTATCACAAAGATTATATACTATATCAAAAATAAGCCTTCTGTTTCCGTGAACGAAGCGCTCCTCTCCGCTGACAACAAATTCTATGCCCTTTTCTTTTGCCGGACGCTCAAGAATCTTTTGTACTTCCTTTGAAACCTCAAATAAGTCAACAAGCTCAGAATCATCTCCTTTACGGCCGTCGTCAAGCTCGGACAATTTAATTATGTCGTTCACAAGTGTTATCAGCCTCTGCGCCTCATCGTATATAACTGCCGAAAATTCTTTTACATCCTTCGCTCCGACAGTTCCGCTTTTCATGAGCTCGGCAAAACCGGATATAGAAGTCAGCGGCGTTTTCAGCTCATGCGAAACGTTCGCTGTAAACTCCCTTCTTAACTGTTCTCTTTCCTCTGTCTCGGTAACATCTATCAGTATTATTACCGCGCCTACGCTACCGGTGGATTCAGTTGAAGGACTTCCGATAACTCGACATATTCCCTTTCCGGTCCTCATCAGTTCATCGCTCATTTCTCCCATAAGCGCTTTTTCTACCGCGTTTCTGAAAACTCCGCTTCTGTTGAGTGTGTAAACAGAAGAATTTTCAGTCGGTTCTTTGCTTTCAAGCAATGTGAGTGCCGCCGGATTATAAAATATGATTTTCTTATTGCTGTCGGCTATTATTATGCCTTCCTCCATATTATCGGTTATCAGCGAAAACTCTTTTTCTTTTTGTTGTGCCTGTTCTATCTGATTTTTCAGTAATCTTTTCTGTTTACCGAGATTATAAACCAACGGAGAAATTTCATCGTAAACGTCACTTGCCTCAGGGTTTTCGGGATCTATACAGTTTATCGGCTTTACAATACTGTCAGTTGCCCTGTGTGCCAGCAGCGCCGCCGCTATCACTGTAAGAATCGCCGTCGAAACCAATGGCGGCAAGCTTTCCTTTACCAGTTTATATACTATACTTTCGGTTACGGCAAGTCGCATTATATTGCCGTTTTCCATTAACTTTGCGTAATATATTGTCTTAATAGAAAGTGTGGGAGAAAGTCTTGTGCTGAATCCGTAACCTTTTTCAAGTGCCGACTTCACCTCTTCCCTTTCGAGATGATTCTCCATAGCTTCGCTGTCGGCACGGTTATCGTAGATTACCGTACCGTCCGTGGATATTACAGTTATCCTTTTATTTACATCCTTAACGCCGTCCAGAAAAACTTTACCTTCCGTACCGTATCCGTATATCAGATAATCCGTCTCTGTCTGCATTTCCGTCATCAGCTGCTTTTCATATGCCCGTGTCATTATTCCGGACAGAAACAGCATTGTCACCGCGAGCACTGCAAACGACACAAGACATATTGCGCGGAATATCTTTCTGCTCATAATTTCCACCTTCCGTATACCGGTCATTTTTTCAGTTTGTATCCGATTCCTTTTACCGTCTCAATAATCTTTTCTTCATTGCCGTCCTCTCCGAGCTTTGCTCTGAGCTTTCTTATATGTACATCTACTGTACGACTTTCACCGTCAAAACTGTATCCCCATACGTTTTCAAGAAGCCAGTCTCTGGTACACACTCTGCCGTCCGCTTTTACTATCGCCAGCAAAAGCTCAAACTCTTTAAGGGAAAGACTTATCTCCTTACCGTCCACAGCCACCGTATGCTCCGGCACCGATATTTTGAGTCGATTTATGATGTAAACTTCTTTTTCCGATTTTTCTTCCGGACCGCCGACCCGTCTCTGCAACGCTTTTACTCTTGCAATCAGCTCCATCATGCCGAAAGGCTTTGTGATATAATCATCTGCTCCGCTGTCCAGACCGTAAACCTTGTCATACTCCGAAGCTTTTGCCGTTATCATTATAACCGGTATTTTCGTCGTTCTCCGATCTTTTCTGAGTTTACCCAGTATCTGCAATCCGTCTTCTTCCGGTAACATTATATCAAGAAGTATCATATCCGGAAGCTGTTCCCGCATTTTTTCCCAGAACTCCGACGGTTTCTCAAAACCTGTTGCTTCAATCCCGTTATTATTCAGTGCATAACTCACCAGTTTTCTGATGTTGATATCGTCTTCCACAAAGTATATCATTTGCTCACAGCTCCTATATCATTTGTGCGGCTCTTCGTCTGTAACGTGAATTCCCGTTATTGAGTATTCAACCCATTCAGCTATATTCACTGCATGATCGGCTATCCTTTCAAGATATTTCGCTATCATAAGAAGGTCAAGGCAAACATTGGCGCTTTCGGGACTTTCACTTATTACTCCGGTCAGCTCTTGCTTTACTTTCAAAAACAACCCGTCCACCACATCGTCATGTGCTATAACTTCTTTTACCGTCTGCATATCCTTACGCACAAAAGAATCCACACTGTCCTTGACCATTCTGACGGCATGCTCAGCCATTTCCCCTATGTGAACTTTTGCAAGCAGGTTGTTTTCCTTTACATACTGCGATATTTCCGCTATATCCGCCGCCTGATCGCCGATCCTTTCCATATCTGAGATCATCCGCAATGCGGCAGAGATTGTACGAAGGTCTTTTGCAACCGGCTGCTGCTGAAGCAACAACCTCATCGACTTACCCTCTATTTCACGCTCTTTTTCATCAATTTGTCGGTCGGTTTCAAAAACTTTCTGCACCTGAGCTTCGTCATGTTCAAGAAGTGCTTTTGACGAACAGTATATAGCTTCCTCACAAAGTGCTCCCATGGTTATCAGATCGCTGCTCAGCATTTCAAGCTGGCTGTCAAAATTTTTTCTCATAGCCCCTCCGTCACCCAAATCTTCCGGTTATATAATCTTCAGTCCGTTTGTCTTCCGGCGTATTGAACATTTTCTCGGTATCACTGTATTCGATAACCTCTCCAAGCAGGAAAAACGCTGTTCTGTCAGCTATTCTCAATGCCTGTTGCATATTATGCGTCACTATTATTATAGTGTATTTTTCCTTTAAGTCAAGTGTTAAATCCTCAATTTTTGACGTTGATATCGGGTCAAGCGCCGATGTCGGTTCGTCCATAAGCAAAACCTCCGGTTCAACTGCCAGCGCCCTGGCTATACACAACCTTTGTTGCTGTCCTCCCGAAAGACCCAAAGCGCTTTTTTTCAGTCTGTCCTTTACTTCATCCCAGATAGCCGCATTCCTGAGTGATCTTTCCACTATCTCGTCCAGCTTAACTTTTGATCGTATACCGTGAGTTCTCGGACCGAATGCTATATTATCATAAATACTCATTGGAAACGGATTTGGCTTCTGAAACACCATTCCGACTCTCTTTCTCAGATGCCCGGTATCCATATCACCGTATATATCTTCTCCGTCGAGCATTACCTTGCCTTCTATTCTGCATCCCTGAACCAGGTCGTTCATTCTGTTCAGAGTTTTCAGAAGTGTTGACTTTCCGCATCCGGACGGTCCTATAAAAGCCGTTATCTGCTCAGACGGTATCGAAAGGCTGACGTTTTTCAGAGCTTTAAACTCTCCGTAATAAAGATTCAAATTTTCAATTCTGAATTTTTCCATGGCTCCCCTCCGTCGCTGATTACTCAATTGTTCCGACTTTGTTTAACGAAAATAAATTAAGTTACGTTTGTTTTTGTTTTAATGATTTGCGACAAGCGCTTCGTACAGTTTCAGCTTTTCAGTTTTTTTGCTATCCTCGAACTGAAAAAGTTCAGCAGAAGAACAAAACCGAGTATCACTACCGCCGTTGCATAAGCCTCTTTTATATGCAAGCCTTCGTTCATGAGAACGTAAAGATGAACTGAAAGCGTCCTGCCGGAACCCATAACGTTTTTCGGTATGTTTGTGGCCGTTCCGGAGGTATAAATCAGCGCTGCCGTCTCGCCTATTATTCTTCCCATACTCAGAACTACGCCGGCAAATATCCCGTTGACAGCAGACGGCAGAACTATTTTAAACACAGTGCGCAGTCTTCCCGCACCGAGTCCGAAAGCACCCTCTCTGTACGAATCCGGAACAGCCAGAAGCGCTTCCTCGGTCGTCCTTATCATGACCGGCAGTATCATTATTGAGAGCGTAAGTGCTCCTCCGAGTAACGAATAATCAAAACGCAGCGCAAGATTGAAAAAGAGGTAACCGAACAGTCCGTATACAATTGAAGGTATTCCTGACAGCGTTTCAGCCGTAATCCTGATAATTTTTACCAGCTTGTTTCCCTTTGAAGCATATTCTACAAGATATATTGCTGTAAAAATACCAATCGGAACGGCAAGTCCGAGCGACATCGCCGTCATTATCAGAGTATTGAATATTGCAGGGAGCATTGAGACATTTTCCTCGGTATACACCGGAGAAAACAAAGAGGGTTTCAGGTTTGGTATTCCTTTTGCAAGAATATACACTATGAGTACTATTACCGATAAAAGTGTTATCGCCATGCATATATATACCGCCGACATCACGGCAAATGAAACCTTGTGTTTACGGTAATTGCTCAGTTTTTGCCTGAAACTAACGTAATTTACACCTCTGCTTTGAGCATTACCTTTCATTTACGGCACCTCCGTTTCCGGCATTACGTTCGGTTTTCTTTTTTCTGCTCTCACGTGACGTCCCGCTTTTTACCGCCGAAAAACACAGATTTATTATAAGAATAAACACGAAAAGCACTGCTGCCGTCGCTATTAAAGCTTCTCTGTGCAGATCCTGAGCGTATCCCATTTCCATTACTATGTGTGCTGTCATTGTTCTCACGCCGGATAAAATACTTTCCGGTATCACTGTCTGATTTCCGGCTATAAGTATAACAGCCATTGTCTCTCCAATCGCTCTTCCGACTCCCAGAATAACTCCTGCGAGAATTCCTGACCTGGCTGCCGGTATGACCGCCTTGAATATGCTTCTTTCGTGCGTCGCACCCAGTGCAAGCGCACCCTCGTAATAGCTACCGGGTACGCTTCTGAGTGCAGATTCGCTTATGTTTATTACAGTGGGCAGTATCATCATCCCGAGCATTAAAGACGCTGTAAGCACTCCCTTGCCGCTGGTTCCGAAAATTTTCTGAATAACCGGCACTATTACCACAAGTCCGAAAAATCCGTACACGACTGAGGGTATTCCTGCAAGAAGCTCAATTGCCGATTTCAGCGGACGGTATAGCACCGCCGGACAGTAAAATGCCATAAATACCGCACTCATCAGACCTATCGGTACTCCCACAGTTATTGCTCCTGCCGTTACATATATACTCCCTACTATCATCGGGAGTATCCCGTATAATCCCAGATCCGGATCCCATATTTTGCCGAATAAGAAATTGATTATTCCTATTTCACCTATCGCCGGAATACTGTTTGAAAATATGAAAAAGCATATCAGCAGAACCGCCGCAATACTGACTGTCGCCGTCAGCATAAAAACGTATCTCATCAGCTTTTCTTTTACCGCTGTCATCGCTTCCCTCTCCTGTACGCAAAAGGACGACGGCTCACTTTTCAGATTGCCGTAACGTCCCGTTCCTTTTCATGTCATCCGTTAACTTCCGACCACTCTTTGCTTTCGCCGATGTAAATTTTAGTTATCTGTTCAAGAGTCAGATCGGAACATTCGTTCTCCTTGTTTACTATCACTGCGATTCCGTCTTTTGCTATCGTCAGACCTGTCAGTCCGCCGTCAATCTCACTCTGCTTGATTTCTCTGGAAGCCATTCCGATCGTTCCGGGCTTTTCGGTAGCTTCATTCATTCCGGTAGTTGAATCGCTTGTCTGAATGTCAACTGTTACATTCGGATTCAATGCTATATAAGCCTCTCTCAGTTTTCCCATTACCGGTGAAACAGAGGACGATCCGGCTATTTTTACTGTTCCGCTGATATTTGAGGAAGTATAAGCGGCAGCGTCGTCTTTTACCTTGATATAGCCTTCTTTTTCTATTATACTCTGTCCGTTTGAGCTCATTATAAAGTTCACAAAGTCCTGCGTTGCCTGATCAAGTTCACCTTTGTACGCTATATTGAACGGTCTTGAAAGTTTATAGGTTCCGTTTTTTACATTTTCGACCGTCGCCTCCACTCCGTTTACTTTGACTGCTTTCACAGTGTCGTTAAGTGAACCGAGAGAGATGTAACCTACCGCATTTTTTGTGTTGCTTACGCTGGTAATTACAGCTGCGGTACTGCTCTGCGTTTCCGCCTGCGCCATTGTCCTGTCGACTTTTGTTCCTTCTTCGTTTTTCGCTTCTATTCCGGTTATTTCTATGAATGCACTTCTTGTTCCGGAACCCTTTTCCCTTGTTATTACCGTTATGCCGCTCATTTCTCCGGCACATCCGCAGAATAACATCACTGCCGTTACAATTGTCATAATAGTTGCCAAAATCTTCTTTTTCATCATTTTATCTCCTTTTCCTTTGTTGACTGCATTCTATCACCGCAGTGTTAACTCTGAAATCTTAACAGTGTTAATTCTGTGTTAATCGCTGCTTTTAGTATTTCAACTCCGGTCAATTATATTCAGTGTGAGATTTCATTTGACTTTTTTGTCCTGACTGTGTTGTTTGTTTTCGCTTGAATATTATTTTATATTACAGTTCCGGTGTCATCAAACGGACTGACGCTTTTTTTCAGACACAAAGAATATTACTCGATAAGCAAACAAAAAACGGTTGACTTTTACGCCAACCGTTATTGAAACACTCTGTTATTTTAACGCATGTTTATTTTGTGTGATTTTTTCAGCTTGAATTTTTCGTCGTTTATGAGGGAAAATCTCAGCCTTTGCTCCGTGGCGAACTGCTCGGCAAATGAACCCGCTCTGCCGTATATGCAAAGCTTTATATCACCTTCGAATACTCTTCCGCCGACAAACTGAATGCTGTCCGGAAAATAAACTTTTTCAAGAGATTTACATCCTTCAAAAGCAAAATTTCCCACTTCGTAGCACCCTTCCGGAACATTTATTTCACTGAGCGCCGCACAACCGTTGAATCCGTAATCAGATATAGCTTCCAGTCCTTCGGAAAGTTCGACCTTTTCCAGACTCGTGCAGTTTTTAAACGCAGCCTCCTCAATCTTCACTACGGTTCCCGGTACATACAATTCTCTCAAAGCATAACATTCCCCGAATGAATTGTCGCCTATTTTTTCAAGACCTTCCGGCAGTTTTGCGGAAATTATACCGCTTTTGTAAAAAGCAAACGGACCTATCGTTTTGAGTGCTGACGAGAAAAAGAATTCCCCCGCGGGACAACCGAGAAATGCCTCTTTTTCTATTTCAGTTACAGTATCCGGCATTATTATCTTTTCACAGTTCTTACTTTTCCTGAATGCTCCCGCAGCTATTTTCGTGACTCCGTCCGGAATTTTCACCTCAACTGACAGACCACTGTACCTGTGCAGAACTCCTCCTCTGACATCAAAGTCCTTTTCGCTCTGCTCTGTTATCTTTCTGCTCCTTATATTGTCGTCAATAAGTCCGGCGATCGTGTATGTCTTTTTGATGTATTCCGATTCTCCCGTAAAAGGATACATAATACGTTGACGCATTGGTTCCAGACTGATTTTTCCATCATATTGTATTTTTAGGTAATACCCTGATCTTTCCATGTCGTAATTAACTCTGCCGTCTCCGTCAACCAGTACGTCAGTCGAAGGAAGTTCCTTCGCCACTGCCGGATCGCTGAGCGTAAAATTAAGGGAATCCAAAATTGCTTCCACCGCCGACGTATCTGCAAAATGACCCCGCTCCACTTTTTTTCTCCTGATCTGGGAACGTGAAAGGACAAGCGGCAAGATGACCGCCGCTGACGCCGTCAAAGCGGCTGCCACGGCAAAATTCAACAGTGCAGACTTATCGTCAAACAAAAAATATGAAATACCGGACAGTACGGTTCCCAATACCAACGGTATCATTACCGAAATGACTATCTTTGTATTGAGCTTTTTGTTTATTCTTCTTTGATTTGCCGCAATCCTTCCGAGACATGCGCCGCAGTATCTTCTCCTTATTATTCCGCAGGCATTTTCCAGCTTTCTTGTTATTGTGTCCTCGCTGTCTTTTTCTTTAAGCACTTTGTTTTCAGTCACCCAGTAGTCTTTTATAAAGTCCGCACGGCGCCCGCATTTACAAAGCTTTGTTTTCTTTATCCCGTCCTCGGTTACAGTTTCGTTCACGAAAGCGTTATTCGTCATCTCCGGTTACGTTCTCCTCGCTTTTGAATTCTATCTTGTTTTTTTCACAAAACTCCAAAACCTTTGCCGCCGTCAGAGTTCTGTTGTACTCCAACCATTCTTCTTCTTTTCCGCTCTCTCTTACAAGCTTTGCAAACTTATTTCGGTCCTTTACATATTTCTTGCCGTTCAATCCGTAATGCTCTTCACAGAAATCCGATATTGACTTATGAGTTTCTTCTTCGGAGAGTGAAGGCAGTATATAAAACTCCTCCGGATTTTCCATTACTTCGCCTGCCAGCATGATTTTTGCGTATTCACTCGGTTTATATTCTCTGGACATCGATACGCTTCCCCATATCTCAGCGAGCCTGAGATGTGAGTCCCCTATTTCAAACGCCTCCATGTCGGACTTTCTCATATATTGGACTCTTCCTATACCCTTGGAATTTATGAAGTCGATCATATCTTCCACCGATGTCATGATCTTTGTTACTTTTTCTCCGTCGTCAGTAATATTGTCATCCCCGTCGTCCTCAAACTCTATCGCATCTTCCGCTCCCTCTTCTTCGGTGCCTGTTTCTCCGGAAATTTCTGTTTCGTCGCAGTCCGGATTATTGACTCCGACATTCTCTGCCGATGCGTCTCCGCTTACGTCAAGATTATTTTCCGTTTCCGTCACTTCGGTTGCAATTTCTTCATTGTCAGTCTGAATACTGTCAATTGACGTTTCATTGTCCTTTTTATTTTTCTTTCCGAACCAAAACATCAGATTACCTCCGCTAATTGTTCACCGAATAGACAAATTTACATCCGAAATCCGGCGGTATTATGTGTATTATAACATCGTCAAAAAATAATTTCAAGTGTTTTTCTGAAAAAATACCTTATTATTTACTTTCATAAAAAAATGACCGCCCTTCCGGGCGGTCCGATAGAACTTTACTGCTGTTTGTATCATAAGAAACCTTTCATTTCAGTTCAGTCCTGTCCGGAAAATCAAAGCTTGATGTATGCTTCTCTTTCGGCACCGACAGAAATGTAGGAAATCCTGCATTTCATCTGTTCTTCAATGTATTTTATATATTTTTTTGCGTTCTCCGGAAGTTCATCGAATTTTCTGCAAGAAGAAATATCACTCATCCAGCCGTCAAAATATTCGTATACCGGTCTGGCCTTTTCCAGTCTGTCGCCTATCGGAAAATCGCCTGTTATTTCTCCGTCAACGCTGTAAGCCACACATACCGGTATTTTTTTCAGATATGAAAGAATATCCAGCTTTGTCAGCGCAAGCTCGGTAGCTCCCTGAACTCTAACGCCGTATCTTGACGCCACTACGTCAAATCCGCCGACTCTTCTCGGTCTTCCGGTGGCGGCTCCGTATTCTCCGCCGGCTTCTCTTAACTCCTTACCCTCATCGCCGAACATTTCACAGGTAAAAGGTCCCTCACCGACACAGCTGGAATATGCCTTGATTATTCCTATCGTACTGTCTATTTTCAGCCCGGGGACACCCGCTCCTATCGGGGCGTACGCCGAAATAACCGATGACGACGATGTATACGGATATATTCCGAAGTCAATATCCCTGAGTGCTCCGAGCTGCGCCTCAAACATGATCTTTTTGTCTTTTCCGGCTTCATCGTTGAGATATTTGCCGACATCGCAAACATACGGTTTAAGCCAGTCTCCGTATTCAGCCAGCCAGCTCAGCATTTCATCTGCGTCTATCGGGGCATGACCGTAACCGTTCTTTATGGTCAGATTCTTCCATTCAACTATATTCCTGACTTTATCCGGCAGGGTTTTGGGCATCAGCAGATCTCCCATGCGGATTCCCTTTTTCATATATTTGTCTGAATACACAGGCGCTATTCCTCTGCGTGTTGAGCCGAATTTGGCGTCACCGAGCCTGTCCTCTTCCAGACAGTCAAGCAGCTTATGATACGGCATGCATATTATCGCCTTGTCACTTATTTTCAGATTTTCCGGAGATATCGCTATACCTTTTTCAGTGAGCGCGGCAACCTCCTTTGTAAGATGCTCTATATCGATAACCATTCCGTTGCCCATTACGTTCACGGTTGTAGAACGCAGTATTCCGGAGGGAAGCAGATTGAGAATAAACTTTCCCTTCTCGTTGACTACCGTATGACCGGCGTTGTTGCCGCCTTGATAACGTACGACAATATCGTAATCGGAAGAAAGCAGATCCACCATTCTGCCCTTTCCTTCATCTCCCCAGTTAATTCCGACAATCGCAGTAAGCATTTGTTTTTTTCCGTTTCTCCGGCGTTATTTTTTCGATTTTTTTACCTTCGCCGGCAGGCATTCTGTTTTACACTAAAAAAGCATGGAATTCCGACAGACTCATTCCGTGCCCATAATATTATAACTCTTTCCACTCTCAAAGTCAAGAACTTTTTTCGTATTTTTATTCCTGCCCGCACACTTCTGTAAAAATGCAGCGGCGACGCTCATAACAGTGAAAAAACAATTAAGCAAGCCGTCGGGAAATTGATGCCGCTGTGGTAGGCAAGATTGAAAATACTGCTTGAAAATATTTTCGTTCTGTGCTATAATGTTCCTGAAAACGGAACGGATTTCAGACCGGGAAAGGAGGCGGCATGGGAGAATTTGAGGAAGTATACCGCAGTCATTACAAAGATGTCTATAAATTTCTTTACTTTACCTGCGGAAAAAACCACTCTCTTGCGGAAGAACTGACTCAGGAAACTTTTTATGAAGCTTTCCGGTGTTATCACAAATATGATTCTTCCTGTTCTGTCACAACATGGCTATGTGCCATCGGAAAAAATCTCTGGTTCCATTACCTGAGAAAAAACAAAGGAATTCCGGTCGATTACTCGGTACTGAGCGAAATGGTCAGTAATGAACCTGATTCCGACCCGATGTTCAACGTAGAAAGGGACGAGGTTTGTCTCAAAGTCAGAAAAGCCATTGCTTCACTTAAACCCCGTTACAGAGAGATTGTCTGGCTGAGGAGCATAGCAGAGCTGCCGTTTTCCAGAATCGCGGAAATTATGAATATTTCCGAAAACTCCGCAAAAGTGCTTTTTTTCAGAGCAAAAAACCAAATCAAGGAGAAACTTGAAAGTGAAGGATATTTTTAAAGATAAATGCGAAATAGTTCGGGACTTGCTCCCGCTTTTTGCCGATAACTCATGCAGCCGTTCGGCTTCGGACTGTATCGAAGTGCACCTTATCACCTGCAAAGCCTGCCGTGACTACCTGAATTCCATAAAAAACAGCCGCAAAGCTGAAAACACACAGCAGGATATACCGGACTCTTCTCCTGATTTTGCCGGTCTTCTTGCGAAAATCAGACGCCATAAGATTGTGACAAGGTCTGTTTTTGCCGCCGTTACAGTCGGACTTGCCGCACTCAACATATCTTTCTGGCTTACAAAGGACTGATACAATGATAAACAAAGATTCTGTCGGGCGCGTTCCCGACAGTTCTGACGGCGTTGCTGTATCATCTGTGCAAACTGCCGGTTCAGAGCGCATCCACAACCACGGACCGAATACTGAAAAACACTCAGCAAGATGTAATCAGGAGTTTCTGTACAGTAATTGTCGGCTTTGTCCGTTTCAGTGCGGAGTCAATCGTCTGAAAGGAGAAACCGGAAGATGCGGCGCATCTTCCGGTATTTGTGTTACAAATATTCAGAAACACGAATGGGAAGAGCCATGTCTGTCCGGTCAGGGACTTGAAAATCCGGTAAAAGGCTCGGGCACAGTTTTTTTTACTCACTGCTCTCTCGGTTGTGTTTACTGCCAGAACAGCCGGATAAGTTCACGTACAACACCGCTCGGCAGAACTGTTTCGCCCGAAGTATTAGCTTCCGAAATGCTGAGACTTCAAGAAAGCGGTGTTCACAATATAAATCTTGTCACTCCGACTCATTTTGTTCCCGGAATAATAACCGCACTTGTTTGCGCCAGACAAAACGGTCTTAATATCCCGGTCGTCTATAATTCCGGCGGATATGAAAGTATTGAAACTCTGGATATGCTCGACGGTCTGATCGATATCTATCTTCCTGATTACAAGTACTTCTCTTCCCGTCTGTCTTCACTGTACTCCCATGCTCCGGATTATCGGGAAAAATGCGAAAAAGCGATCGCGGCTATGCAAAAACAGACCGGTAAACCTGTTTTCGACGAAAAGGGTTTTCTGAAAAAAGGGACAATTGTCCGTCACCTTGTCCTCCCGGGATGTGACTACGACTCAGTTAAAATTATCTCGGAAATTTTCCGGCTTTTCGGTCGGGACGGGGTAATTCTTTCACTGATGAGTCAATTCACTCCGGTAAACACTACTCCTTTCCCGGAGCTTAACGTAAAACTGCCCGCCGCGGCTTACCTCAGAGTGGTATCTGCCGCACAGAAATTAAAATTCAAATATGTCTACACTCAGGGCGGAGACAGCGCCGCAGAAAGTTTTATTCCGGATTTTATCTGAATACTCAGACTTTCCATAGGGTAAGCAGCTTTCCTTTGACAGACATTTCATCTCAATTTGTTTTTGTATACGGTGTAAAATATCGGTTTATTGATTGACAAACGGGAAATAATATGCTAAAATCAAAGGGACTTTGATGTCATAATTTCACTTTACAGGAAAATAATTCAGAAAGGTACGCAGATAATGAAGTTTTACGCAATGGAAAAAGAGGCCGTGTTCGATTCGGTAAAGTCTTCAAAAAACGGACTTACTTCCGAAGAAGCAGAAGCACGGCTTGCAGCCAACGGGAAAAACAAACTGGTAGAAGGCAAGAAAAAATCTATATTCCGCAAATTTCTTGAACAGCTTGCCGATCCCATGATAATTGTTCTTATCGCCGCCGCGGCTGTCTCTTTAATTACATCAATCATCGCAAAAGAATCTCCCGCTGATGTTTTCATCATCCTCTTTGTTGTGGTTCTCAATGCCGTACTCGGTGTTATCCAAGAGAGTAAGGCAGAAGAAGCCATAGCTGCGCTGAGTGAAATGACGGCGGCTCAAAGTAAAGTTCTCAGAAACGGTGTGATAACACACATCAAGAGTGAGGACCTTGTGGTCGGCGACGTGATTATCCTCGAAGCAGGGGATGCAGTGCCCGCTGACGCGAGAATAATTGAATGCGCATCAATGAAAGTTGAAGAAGCCGCACTTACAGGCGAGTCGGTACCGGTTACAAAAGAAGACAAACTGTTTTCAGACGCCGACGAAGTGTCGCTCGGCGACAGAAAAAATATGGTTTATATGGGCAGCACCGTCGTTTACGGACGCGGAATCGCCGTTATCTGCGCCTGCGGGATGGACACTGAAATGGGAAAAATCGCCTCCGCTCTTTCGCAGGCGGCTGACGAAGCCACTCCCTTGCAGATCAAACTCGGTCAGCTCAGCAAAATACTCACTTACCTGGTTCTCGGTATCTGCGTATTTATCTTCGCTGTCGGCGTGCTGAAAGCAGGTGAGATCAATCCTGACGTTCTCCTCAGCACCTTTATGCTCGCAATATCACTTGCGGTAGCTGCTATTCCGGAAGGTCTTGCCGCCGTCGTGACTATTGTTCTCTCGATAGGCGTCACAAAAATGTCGAAAAGAAATGCCGTCATAAGAAAACTGACGGCAGTCGAAACTCTGGGATGTACTCAGATAATCTGTTCTGACAAAACAGGCACCCTGACTCAGAACAAAATGACAGTCGTTGATTACAGCTCCGCAGACAAAAATCTCATTTCGATAGGTATGGCGCTCTGTACCGACGCCGAAGTGGATAGCGACGGAAATGTTGTCGGAGAACCGACTGAAGCTGCACTGGTACAGTTTGCCTATGCAAATGATCTTCCGAAATTCGCGCTTAAAGAAAAATACCCGAGAGTCGGCGAAGCACCGTTTGATTCCATGAGAAAAATGATGTCTACCGTACACAAAACCGATTTCGGATTCAGACAGTTCACCAAAGGCGCACCTGATGAAATACTGAAAAAGTGCAAATATTATCTCTCGGAAACCGGCGTTCGGCCTCTGACCGGAACAGATATCGACTTTGTTCTGGAAACCAATAAAAAAATGGCTGACAAGGCTTTGCGCGTACTTGCATGCGCCTACCGCGACTACAAGACAGAACCTTCCGAATACTCTCCGGAATCACTTGAACATGACCTTGTCTTCGTAGGAATAATGGGAATGATCGACCCTGTTCGTCCCGAAGTAAAGGACGCAATAAAGCAGTGCCATGAGGCAGGAATACGTGCCGTAATGATCACCGGTGACCATAAGGATACCGCTGTGGCAATTGCTTATGAACTCGGAATAATTTCCGACGCTTCGGAAGCCATTACCGGTGCAGACCTCAACCGTATGAGCGATGAAGATCTCTCAAAAAATATAGAAAAATATTCGGTATATGCCAGAGTACAGCCTGAACACAAGGTAAGGATAGTAAAAGCATGGAAATCCCTCGGGAAAATTGTCGCTATGACCGGAGACGGAGTTAACGACGCCCCGAGTATAAAAAGCGCCGACATAGGAGTCGGTATGGGCATCACCGGAACTGACGTTACTAAAAACGTAGCCGACATGATACTTGGTGACGACAACTTTGCGACAATAGTTTCCGCAGTTGAGGAAGGCAGAAAAATATACTCAAACATCCGTAAAGCCATACAGTTCCTGCTGTCCTCAAATCTCAGCGAAGTCGTTGCCATATTCTTTGCGACAATGATGGGATTTACCATACTCAAACCCGCTCACATTCTATGGATAAATCTTATCACCGACAGTCTGCCCGCTCTTGCTCTCGGTATGGAAGAAAACGAGAAGGACGCAATGAAAAAACCGCCGCGTAACTCAAAAGAAGGAATTTTCGCCGGCGGAGTCGCTTTCGATATATTTTATCAAGGTTTTATCGTTGCTGTCGTAACGCTTGCCGCCTACCTGATAGGACACTGGATGGAAGCCGGTAAATTTGAATTCACGGAAAGCGCCGACGGCATCACCATGGCTTTTCTTACCCTTTCGATGGCCGAAATATTCCAGTCGTTCAATATGCGTTCAAGACGAAATTCAATTTTCACAATGGGTGAACAGAATAAATGGCTCTGGGGAGCCGGCGCGCTGGCATTGCTGTTGACCACTGCGGTTATTTATATTCCTCCTTTCCCCACTCTGTTCGAATTTAAGCATATAAATACCGCCGAATACTTTACCGCTCTCGGTCTGGCTTTCACGGTAATACCGATTGTTGAGATCGTAAAGTTTTTCCAGAGACTGTACGCAAAGAAAAAATCTGCAAATAAATAATTTTCCTGATCGCGAAATTTTGTCTTTTCGATTTGTGATCACGGTAGTCCCTTCAGACACCGCCGTTTCCGGAGGGATTTACTAAATCATTTTAGCTTGACTCATGTTTATCTTTTAAATTACACTCCCGGATACTGCTTTTCCGAAAAGGTTCTGCTGACTATCCGTTTCAGCTTAGCTTTGCGCGCTTCTTCCATGTTTTTCACTGTTCTGAGGATATCACCTTTCCGAAACGGTTCTGCCGACAATTCTGATTTCGCGGGATAAAGCAGTATTTCAAAATTCAAAGCTTATTGGAATTTCAGTTTTTTCCATCCCCGAAAAGTTTATTTTTTTACCGCACGCTTTTCTTTCAAAAAGCGTGGCAACAACCAACCGAAAAGAGGTAATTTTATGGAAACTGCTATACCGAGAAACGAGCATCCGCGTCCGGATAAAAAACGTTCTGACTGGCTTTGCCTCAACGGAATCTGGGATTTTGAAATTGATAACGCAAAAACCGGAATCTATAAAAATTATCCGGCAAGAGATTCTCTGTCAGGTAAAATTCTTGTTCCCTTCTGTCCCGAAAGCGTTCTTTCCGGCGTTGGGGAAACTGACTTCATTAACGCCGTCTGGTACAGACGTAATTTTGATATCCCGCAAAGTATGAAAGGTAAAAACATACTCTTGCATATAGACGCTTGCGACTACCGTACCGAGGTCTTTATTAACGGCAAATCGGTCGGACGTCATTCCGGAGGATACACTCCCTTTGAATTTGACATAACCGATTTTATTTTACCTGACAATAACTACATAACAGTTTACGCCGAAGATGACCTCAGAAACGAATGTCAGGTGAGCGGGAAACAGTCACGGGTTTTAAACTCACAGGGCTGTTACTATACCAGAACAACCGGCATATGGCAGACCGTCTGGCTTGAAGCTGTACCCAAGCACCACATTGTCAGCTATAAGGCTTATCCCAACGTCAGCCAGTCTTCTGTAACTCTGATTACAGCAGTATCTCCGGAATCGGCGGGAGCCGAACTTAATATTGTCGCTGAATACAACGGAACGGCGGTCGGCAGCGCTTGCTGCAAAATAAATTCCTGTCAGACAACACTTACACTCTGTCTGAGTGAAAAACATTTGTGGAATCCGGGTGACGGACATTTATATACACTAAAATTCACTTTGACAAAAGACAACGTAGCAGACTGCCTTGAAGGATATTTCGGACTCAGAGAGGTCGCTCTCACAGGAAAAGGACTTCAAATCAACGGAAAAACCGTTTTCGGCAGATTTGTTCTCGATCAGGGGTTCTACCCCGACGGAATATACACCGCTCCTGATGATGCTGCCCTTATTTTCGATATTGAAGCCTCAATGCGGTGCGGTTTCAACGGCGCAAGACTCCACCAAAAGGTTTTTGAGCCGAGATTCCTTTATCACGCCGACAGACTCGGATATATGGTATGGGCTGAAACCGGAAACTGGGGTCTCGACCATACAAGACCTATCAACGTTTATAATTTTCTGCCTGAGTGGATTGAGGAAATCGAGCGTGATTTTTCTCACCCGAGCGTTATAGGTTGGTGTCCGTTCAATGAGACCTGGGACATAGACGGCAGACGGCAGAGCAATGAGTTTATCGATCTTGTTTATTCTGTGACAAAACTCGCCGATAAGACCCGTCCTGTCATTGCCGACAGCGGCTCTTTTCCTGTATTTCGCAGCGATGCTCATGATGTCCATGATTATGAGCAGGATCCCGCTGAATTAAGAGAAAATTATGCCGGTATTGACTCCGGTGTGATACGTGATCAGATTTACCGGACTCACCCGGGTCGTCAGAAATATGACGGGAAGCTTCCGGTTTTTGTCAGCGAATACGGCGGTATAAAATGGGTCTGCGACAAAAGCGATACTGCGTGGGGATACGGCAAAGACGTTGCTTCGGAAGCTGAATTTTTTGAACGACTCAAAGGCCTTACCGACGTTTTTCTGTCAAATCCGCACATTTTCGGCTATTGTTATACTCAGCTTTACGACGTAGAGCAGGAACAGAACGGTCTGCTCACTTACAACCGGAAATTCAAATTTTCTCCCGAAAAATACCGTGAAATTTTTTCCGCAAAGTCCGTTATTGAAAAATAAGGCGGACATTTGGTTAAAATTTTCGCTTTAAACAATTCCGACCGGTTTGTATAATCTTTAAAATTTTTTCATTCTGATCAGACGAAACTTAATCGGGGAGTTTTATTCTTCATATACCAAAATCCGCATCCCCCTTGAAAACCGTTTCCGCGTTGAATGCTTGCTATATATGGTATCAAGCCGGACAAAGAATTTTACGGCATGATATCACATTTTGCTTTTCCGGGAAAAACGTACGACGGTCGTAAGATTGTTTTTCCGCAGTATATTGAAAAACGCAGCCTTGTTTACCGGCTGCGTTTTTTTATTTCCGATCAGATTTTCCACACAAAATCATATTTACGGAAAATCTTTTTTACATTTTTTCTGACTTTTACGAAAAACTGTCATACGGCACTTTTCTCTACACAAGAAGTTCTTGAATTTCCGAAACTTTTACTTCTCTCGGCTCAATGCTGTGCTTCACAGCAAGGGCTGCCGCAGCTCCACCGGCTTCACCTATTGCTACACAAATAGGCATCGCCCTGAAATTTGAATGAGCCATATGGGTACCCGAAATATTTCTTCCGGACAACAATAGTCCGTCCGTCTTTTCCGGCACCAGACAGCCGTACGGTATAGTATATCCTTTTTTTTGCCGGAAATTTTTCTGTGAACCTGTTTCATCCAATCCCGAGCCTGTCAGATTATGGACATCAAAATTAAAATATGCGTCCCTTACGACCCAGTCACTGAAAAACCTTGCTTCGTATATGTCATTTTCTGTTATGCTTTTAACTCCCTTGAAGTGTCTCGTTTCCCTTATGCCTATCAGCGAGCCCGCACCGGTAATATAACAATTTTCATAACCCGGGGCATATTCTCTCAAAAATTCCACTATCGGCTGCATCTGACTTCTGCAAACCGTTTCTGCCTTTGTAAGATCTTCCGCTTTCGTTCCGTCAATATCAACGCAATTGGTCATATTACATGTAACGGTACCTGGTATAGTTGATCTGTATAACAATACATGCCCCGCGGGATATGGGAGATGCTTGCGTGCCAAAGCCTGCAACTCTCCTTTGGCAGTTTCCACTTCCGTTTCAAATGAGCCGGGAAAGACCGCCCTTTCGGTATCCACGCCACCCACTTTAAACATCAGTGTCGCAGGTTGCATTTTACCGTCTTCTTCCCTGCCTTTGAAATATTCCGCACCGGCGTAAAAACCTACGTCGCCGTCTCCGCTGCAATCAATTACTGCTTTTGCGGCATATGCGTTTCTCCCGCTTTTGCTTTCGGTAATAACTCCTGTAACCCTATTGCCGTCCATCATCACATCGCATACGAATGTATAGAGCAAAAGTTGCGTTCCTGCTTTCTCCAACATTTCATAGTAAGTATTTTTCAGCATTTCAGGATCGATTGTAACCCTGCTTGCGTAACCTTTAAACACGTTTTTTTCTTCGGCATTTTTCAGTATTCTTTCGTACATCAGACTCTTTACACTTCCTGTAAAGTGACTCATCATGCCGCTTGTCGATATTCCCCCTACGCTTCCGCTCTGTTCGATCAGAAGTGTTGAGCAGCCGCATTCAGACGCCTTTAATGCTGCCGCTATTCCTGACGGACCTGATCCGACAACTATGACATCATAAGTTCCTTTTATATCTGTTTTTCTCTCTTTTTCCGTATAGAACAATATTCTCACCCCTTTCGACTTGACTTCTCACCTGAACCTGATTATAATGGATATCAGAACAAAATACAACAGTTTTTTTACCATTATTTTATGTTTTCGTGCAATTCCGCAAAAAATATGCAAAGGAGCTGCCTGATATGGTAATTTCAGAAAGCGATATTTCTTCATACCTTGAATTTCTGATAAAAGAACGACACCTGTACGTAAGTCTTCACGGCGCCATTTCAAAATTTTCCTCACTTACACGGTATAATTTTCACATGCACCCGTACTGTCGCTTCGTTAAAACGGTTTGCTCCGGATGGAACGAATGTATTCGCAGACAGAAAAAAGTTATCGATGCCTGCTCAAAAGGAGAATTTTTCGGGACCTGCTACGCAGGTGTCAGTGAATTTGTTTACCCCCTTAATTGCAGAAATGAGGTTTTTGGTTTTATATCCGTCAGCGAATTCAAAAGCAATGATCAGACATCAGTTATCAAAAGAAATTCGTTTGCCGCAAGGTTTGCTGCGGGAAACGGAGACATACATTCTCAGTCAGAGCTTCTTGACCTCCCACCTGACAAGCAACAGATTGACGCGGTAATCAGACCGTTGGTTCTGATGTGCGAAGTTTTCTACGAAAACAACCTTTCTGATCTGCCATACTCAAACACCGGAATGTCTTCTGTAATCCAGTATGTAAATGAATTTCATACATCTGATCTGACTGTTGCAACCATTTCCGAGCACTTTAAAATGAGCGCTTCTTCAATCAGTCATAAATTCAAAAAAATAACCGGATACAGTCTTGCCGATTACATAAAAAATCTCAGAATAAACGATGCTATGTGGCTTTTGACCCGAACAGAAAAATCAGCTACGGAAATCGCCGCTTTGCTCGGTTTTTGCAGCAGCGCCTATTTTTCAGGTGTTTTCAAAAAAATCACCGGATTGACTCCTTCCGATTTCAGAAAACATTGCGCAAAATAATCAGTATACCATTCGTCGCTTCATCACCATATAATTGTTTAACCCAGCTTAATAACAGATATAAATTGCTATTATATTCTTTTCGCGGAGATAATTGTAAAAAATAAGTCTGATAATTGCAAGGCTGATTTAAGATATTGTAATTTAAAGTAACTATTTTTGTCTTTCATAATCATATTCTGACACATGTTCATTGTAGTTAAATATTCTCCCGTAATCAGCACTTTGAGATTTTTCTGTACTCAGTCGGCGTAACTCCGTATACTCTTCTGAAAAGCCGGTTAAAACAAGATATCTGGCCAAATCCGGAATCAAGAGAAACACGAAGCACAGGTAGATTTGTCCTTCTCAGCGAATGCGCCGCAGCAGCCAGCTTCGTATTTATTATGAAATCCCTGACACTCATACCGGTCTCTTTTTTGAAAAGACTGCGTAGATGAGAACAACTGACTTCGCATTGATCGGCAATTTTTCTTTCTGCAAGCGATTCGCTGTCACTGAAATTTTCACTTATATAAAGGATAGCTTTTTCAGTTACACTGCGTCCGCCGCTCTGACTCAGACTTCTCGGTCCCTTGTCCTCGAAACGTCCCGTTTCCTTTACGATCAGCCCTACCAGAAGAGCGACTTCTACTTCATCGTACGCTTCCTTTTTGCTCAGCAAGTATTTAAACCGTTCTATAAGCATTGCAAGATAATAATTTTCTCCTCTGCTGAAAATTCCGCTGTACCCGCTCACTTCTGAAATATTCAAAGAAAACGCTATATTCAGATTCTGTACCATCATCATTCTGACCGGTGAAAACGATATCCAGACCCACACGCTTTCACCGCAATTTTCATCAGAAGCGGAAAGATGTGCCACATATGGCGAAATATACTGTATATCTCCCTTTCTGTATCGGTAGATCCTGTCACCTATATACGTTACTCCACTGCCTGAAACACATATTCCTATTTCAGCTCCTTCGTGATAATGCAAAGCCTTTATTTTTCCGGGCGGCAGTATATAATTCAGTCCTATTGATGCGGAGCTTTCCCCGGAAAGTCCGAGATTTTTAAGATAAAAAACCGGCAAATGGTCTTTGTTTAAAATATATTCCATACAAAACCTCTGCTAACTGTTTTTCTGCCATGTTTGACTTAGCGATATATCGCCTGAAAAATTCAATGGCGTCAACTTTGGCTGATTTAAGGCAACACCGCACAATTCTGACTGCGCAAATCTGCCGTCAGATTTTTCGTCAAACAAACCAAATTGACGCAGGCAATAGTGGATCTATTGACAAGGAGATTTGTGCAGTTTGGCGAAAAAGATGCAAAAAGTTGTGCGGTCAAGGCGCGAGCCGTGAATTGCGCGGTGGTGCCTTAACTTTCAGTTTACTTTTAAACCAAATTTTTGGCTTAGTTTATTTTTCATTATTTACTGCACGATATGATATTGCTGATACGTAATGAACATTTTCTGTGATACAAAACAGTAACCGATGCTGATTAAGAAATTTACCCCGGTCAGAAAATCCTTCTTACAGCTTTTTAAAGTCATTTATCCCGTTTAAAGACTGAATTTAAAAACAGAAACGTTTGTCTTGTTTTCAGCTACATTATACTTAAAATCAGCGAAAAAGTCAAGTTTGTTTGAAAAAGCGTAGATTATCGGTGCCGTAAATCTTAAAATATAAGCGTAATTCGTTAGTTTAGGAGGAAACAAAAATGACTGTTCTTAATTTTAAAGAAATCAAAGATAAGATCTACGGTTGTTGGCTAGGCAAAAATATCGGCGGCACTATCGGAACACCCTACGAAGGCAAGACAGAAATGCAGGACATTTCCGGATTCGCAAGCAAAAAAGGCGAACCACTGCCAAATGACGACCTCGATCTGCAACTCGTCTGGCTCAGAGCTCTGGAAGAAGTGGGACCTTGGAGTCTTAACAGTGAGGTACTCGGCGAATACTGGCTGTCGATGATCACTCCGTCCTGGAATGAATACGGTCTTTCAAAAGCCAATATGCGACGCGGATTTGTACCCCCGATCTCAGGAGAAATCGGAAACCGTATGTGGAAAAACTCAAACGGCGCCTGGATTCGTTCGGAGATCTGGGCTTGCCTTGCTCCCGGATATCCGGGAATAGCAAGAAGATATGCTTTTGAAGACGCAAGTGTAGACCACGGAATGTCAGAAGGAACCGTCGCAGAGCTCTTCACTGCCACTCTTGAATCGGAGGCATTCGTATGCAACGACGTAATGAACATCATAAGTCGGGGACTTGAAGCGATACCTGAGAACAGCAGAGTCGCGAAGGCTGTGAAACTTGCAGTAGAATGTTACGAAAAGGGCATCGACTACCGGCAGGCAAGAAATATGCTGGTCGACCAGAGTGCCGATATAGGATTCTTCCAAGCTCCGGCAAATCTCGGCTACGTTACTCTCGGTTTACTTTACGGTGGCGGAGATTTTAAAAAATCTATTATTTATGCAGTCAACTGCGGAGATGATACAGACTGCACGGGTGCGACTGTCGGTGCAGTTCTCGGCATTATCTACGGTGCATCCGGTATTCCCGAGGACTGGAAAGAATACATAGGGGACCGGATTATGACGATATGCGTCAACGGCAATTTTGTATGTCTTTTACCCAAAACCTGTTCCGAACTTACGGAAAGAGTCATGAAAATGATGCCGGCTGTATTCCTTGCAAACGGCGTTGACATTTCCTTTGGTAATTCCGAAAGCCATTGGGATGAAAACAGACTTAAAAAAGGTGTCGACGGCAAGAAAATTATGTCTCTTGCACCCTGCTCAGTTCGCTTTTCCGATGTATTTTTCAGCGGTACAGCCGAATATGAAAAAGAACCGGTGTTGACAGACGGTGAAAGTATGAAAATACACGTTACCCTAAAAGCAAATCATGAGCCGGTCTGGGTTTCCGTCGATATGCGGCTTCCGGATGGATTCTGTGCAGTTTATCCCGAAAACGTGCTTATAAACCCGGAATACACCTTGTTCCCGGGCAGATTATGCGAGTTTGACATAGTTATGACCGCGGAAAATATACGCAAAAGTTCAAACACAGCAATCATGATACTTAAAGGCGAAGGCAGAATGAAAAACGTTTGCGTTCCTTTTGTCATCGGCTCAAAATAAACGTTTGTTTTTCCTAAACTTAAATACAGAAAAACCGGTAATTTTTTTACCGGTTTTTGCTTTTCATTGTTTAACGTAATTGTCTGAACAAAATTTTTTTGTTTGATAACAGATCGGCTCACACATATTTAAACTGCGTATGTGGAATTGATCGGAGATGCGTTGCCGTTTCGTTTTTCAAAAGGTGATTTTCAGGCAGTTTGTGTATTCTGTCGGCAATTTTTCCGGAAGTCTGACAGTAAGAACTCCGAAGCTTTGCCGGAACGGAAGTCTATCTCCGCCGAGAAGCTGCACATCCTTTACTTGTTCGTTTTCGGTAAGTGATTTTATCACTGCCACTCTGCTTTCCGGCGCTCTCATCATGAAAGCGTAAAGGTTATTTCCTTTTGTCGTGAATCTGTAATCCGAGCTGTTCCACTCAACTGCGTTTTCCTTGAAGCCGTCAATAAGCACCCGGCTGTCTCCCTCTCCGAACACACGGAACGGGCGTGTGCCGTATATTCCTTCAGACGCGACTTTATTCCATTTTGCTATTTCTTCAAGTGTGTAGATCGCCCACTCGTCTATACTTCCGTCAGGTTTCTGAAGAATGTTGAGAAGCATAGTTCCGTTTTTGGAAACGATATCTATCAGCATTTCAATTATGTGTCCGGGTTTTTTGTAATCCTGTCTGACATCGTAAAACCAGTTTCCGATACAAGTGTCAGTCTGCCACGGATTTTCCTGTATGCCCGGCAACTGACTTTTTTCTATGTCAAGAACTCCTACCTTGTATATTTTTGCGTCGCGGTTTTTCTGCGTATATACCGCACGGTTTTCTCCGTATTTCTCAACTGATGTATTGTACAGGCGCGCAACGGCTTCCAACCCAACTCCGTAAAACTCTCCTCCGAACGGAAGTTCGCTGTCAGAGTACAAAAGGTCGGGCTTGAACTTGTCAATCATTTCGTTTACAGCCCTT
>CALWJW010000004.1 GCA_944381095.1 uncultured Clostridia bacterium
ATAAAATAAAAACAAACAAGTATTTACGCCGTGAAATATTGCAAAGCATTGCCCACTGTAACTGAAATTGATTTTAAAGTTAGGATTAGAATGACTTTGCCTGAATTTCCTTTTGCGCAAAACAGTAAATAAGCAATAATATAAAATAAAAACAAACAAGTATTTACGCCATGAAATATTGCAAAGCATTGCACACTGTAACTGAAATTGATTTTAAAGCCAGGATTAGAATGACTTTGTCTGAATTTCCTTTTGCGCAAAACAGTAAATAAGCAATAATATAAAATAAAAACAAACAAGTATTTACGCCATGAATATTGTTAAGCGCCGCCCAAATTAACTGAATTTGAGTGTGCAGTCCAAATCGAATGACTGTTTTTGAATTTATTTATCCGCAAGCTGCAAACAAATCATTGATTTTTAAGTCGGTGTGATAGTTCTTGACAAAATTGTAAATTTATAAAGTTGCCTGAAACCCGGTTGCCAGCTTATTGACAAAACGTCAGGAAAATGGTATACTTAATCGGATATGGATGCGTGTTCCTAAATAATTTCAGAGCCGGAATGCCGAAAGGAAGCAGTTATGAAAAATACAAATAAAACAGGTATCGGTAGTTGCAGAATATTCAGGGACGAAGTGTTTGAATTTGCTGATATTGACTTAATCGACGGAAGAGCGGCTGTGAAAGGTTTTTCAGGGAATGCTCACTCCGCTGAGACGTCGTCAGTATATGTTTTTCCCGGTTTTACAGATGTACATGTTCATCTGAGAGAACCGGGTTTTTCTTATAAGGAAACGATAAAAAGCGGAACGTACGCTGCGGCGAGCGCAGGTTATACTGCGCTTTGCAGTATGCCGAATTTGACACCGCCACCCGACTGTGCGGCAAATCTTGAAATACAGACTAAAATTATTCAAAGAGATGCACAGATCAAAGTTTTTCCATACGGAACTATAACGGTCGGCAGAAAAGGTAAAGCCGTTTCGGATATGGAAGCGATTTCCGATAAAGTGGTGGCGTTTACCGACGACGGCAGCGGTGTGGCTGATGATGAAGTGATGAGAGAGGCGATGAAACGAGCTGCAAAGCTCGGTAAGATAATCGCCGCACACGCCGAAGATCTGACTCTGATAGAAAAAGGCGGATGCATAAACGACTGTAAATATGCGCATGAACATAAACTTCCCGCAATAAGCAGCGAGTCGGAGTGGAGACAGGTCGAAAGGGACCTTAAACTTGTGGCTGAAACCGGATGCTCATACCACGTTTGTCATATTTCGACATATGAAACGGTAAAACTGATACGCCGTGCCAAGGCGGCAGGGCTTGATGTGACCTGTGAAACGGCGCCGCATTATCTGCTTCTCAGCGACAGTGATCTCCGGGATGACGGACGCTTCAAGATGAATCCGCCGTTACGAAGTGAGAGAGACAGGGATGCTCTGCTGGAAGGACTGTCAGACGGTACTGTTGATATGATAGCGACCGACCACGCACCGCACTCAGCTGATGAAAAAAGCAAAGGGCTTTACCGGAGCGCAATGGGGATACCCGGGCTTGAAACAGCATTTCCCGTCTTGTATTCGGGGCTGGTGAAAAATAAAATAATAACCCTTGAAAAACTTGTGACTCTCATGAGCGTGGCGCCTGCAAAAAGATTCAAAATAAAAAACGGGTTGGAAACGGGAAATTTCTGTGTTTACGACCTGTCATCAGAGTATGAGATAAAACCGGAAAAATTTTATTCAATGGGAAAATCAACGCCGTTTGAGGGCTGGAAAGTGAACGGAAAATGTTTGCTGACTGTATGCGACGGAAAAACGGTTTATGATATGCGTGCAGCGAATTGAACAGCTGAAATAAAAATATTCAGCGGAAACGAAGGGTGAAAAAGTGAAAGAGGTTAACTTAAAAATCAGCGAAAATAAGCCGCTTACCGAAAATGTGTACAAAATGACGCTTGACGGAGATGTTTCGGAAATAAAAAAGAGCGGTCAGTTCATAAATATAAAAATCGACGGACTTTTTCTGCGCCGTCCCATTTCCGTGTATGATAAGGAAAACGGCAAAGTAACGGTTATTTATAAAGTAGTGGGAGAAGGAACCGAAAAAATGTCGGAAATGACTGCCGGCAAAGAGCTGAATGTTCTGACCGGGCTCGGAAACGGGTTTGACACCTCTGTTTCCGGATCAAACCCGGTGGTGATAGGCGGTGGAGTCGGCATACCTCCGATGTACCTGCTTGCCAAAGAACTGAAAGCGGAGGGAAAGCAGGTAACGGCGATACTCGGCTTTAACCGTAAAAGTGAAATTTTCGCCCAAGCGGAATTTGAAAAGATCTGCGATAAGGTAATAGTGACGACAGCTGACGGCAGCTTCGGAATAAAGGGATTTGTAACCGATGCGCTTGATTTTGAGTACACATATACATACTGCTGCGGTCCTTTGCCGATGTTAAAAGCTGTTTATGAAAAAACGGTAACTTCCGGACAGTATTCGTTTGAAGAGAGGATGGGGTGCGGATTCGGTGCCTGCATGGGTTGCTCATGCAAGACAAAGTACGGCAACAAAAGGATCTGCAAGGACGGCCCTGTGCTTGTAAAGGAAGAGATAATCTGGTGAGGTGAAAGAAATGAAAGCGGCTGATTTAAGGGTAACTCTTTGCGGGACTGAGCTTGACAACCCGGTGATACCGGCAAGCGGAACGTTCGGTTTCGGTTATGAAATGTCGGAAATATACGATATAAATGTACTCGGCAGTATAGCGCTGAAAGGCACCACAAAGGATGCACGGTTCGGTAATCCCACGCCGAGGATAGCAGAGTGCCGTGAAGGAATGATAAACAGCGTAGGGCTTCAGAATCCGGGCGTTGAGGAAGTGATAAAAACCGAGCTTCCGAGGTTAAGGAATGTTTTCCGCAAAAAAGCAATAGCGAATATAAGCGGTTTTTCAATTGATGAATATGCCTATTGCAGCAGTCTTTTTGACCGTGAAGACAGCATAGGCTGGTTAGAGATAAACATAAGCTGTCCGAACGTACATGACGGCGGAATGAGCTTCGGAGTGAGCGAAAGCAGTGCGGCTGAGGTTACAAAAGCGGTAAAGGCGGTGACGTCAAAGCCTGTGTTCATCAAACTAAGTCCGAATGTAACAGATATAGTATCTATTGCAAAAGCTTGCGAAGCGGCGGGCGCAGACGGCATAAGCCTTATAAACACTCTTTTGGGGATGAGGATAGACTTGAAAACCGGAAAACCGGTTATCGCCAACAAAATGGGGGGATTTTCCGGAAGAGCAATAAAGCCGGTAGCGATCCGTATGGTCTATCAGGTTTACGAAGCGGTAAAGATACCGATAATCGGAATGGGAGGCATAGCGACTGCGGAGGATGTAATAGAAATGATGATGGCAGGGGCTACGGCAGTACAGGTAGGAGCGGAAAATCTTGTAAATCCGTATGCCTGCCCGGAAATAATAGCAGATCTGCCGAGGGTTATGAAAAAATACTGTATAACAAAACTCAGCGATATAACGGGGAGGGCACACTGATGGGAAAAGACGTGATCATAGCGTGCGATTTCAAGGAAAAACAAGAACTTATGGATTTTATTTCGGGATTCAGAGGTTTAAATCCTTATCTGAAAATCGGAATGGAGCTGTTTTACGCGCAGGGACCGGAGATAGTCAGAGAGCTGAAACGCGAGGGCTTCCGGATATTTCTCGATCTGAAACTTATGGACATTCCGAATACAGTAAAAAAGGCAATGGCGTCTTTAAGAGGACTCGGCGTCGATATGACAAATCTTCACGCTCTCGGGTCGTCCGATATGATGAAAGCGGCAATCGAGGGACTGATGGGAGAAGACGGAAAAAGGCCGCTGCTCATTGCGGTTACACTACTCACTTCAATGAGTGAAGAAGTTATGCAGAAGGAGCTGCTTATACCCGAAAAGCTGGACAGTGCGGTAATGCACTATGCAGAAAATGCCAAAAACTCCGGACTTGACGGTGTTGTCTGTTCGCCTCTTGAAGCCGGGAAGGTTCATGAGGTATGCGGAAAGAAGTTTCTGACAGTGACGCCCGGTATAAGGTTTGCCGACGGAGACAAAGGAGACCAGGTGAGGGTAACTACTCCGGAAAAGGCAAAGCTGCTCGGGTCGGATTATATAGTAGTCGGCAGACCGATAACCGCGGCTCCCGACCCGGTTGCGGCGTATAAAAGGTGCGTAGCCGAGTTTTGCGACTGAGCTCCGACTGTTTTGGCTCGGGGTTCCGTGTAAAAATAAATCAGGAATAAAATCAAAAAAAATTGATTTTTCGATCATACATAATTACTTGCCGGTCAGTTTAAGGTTAAAAAGCCAAAGCTGATTTTCTGGTAAGAAATAACAGCTGATCACTGTGTTTGGCAGTCCAAAGGGAATAACAGAGAAAAAATTGATTTTGCGTTATCAAAAAATGTCACGGTGTAATTTAATGTCAAGAATGCAAAAAAATCAAGTCAAAGATGTTTAACGATAATAAAAGCTCTTTATCACGGCAGTTTTAAATCAGAAAAGAAAAACAAAAATGTCTTTTATCCCGTAAACCGGGGTGCGAGTGCAGTTTAATCAAATATAAAATAATGTTGTGGCTTTTGTCTGAAAAGAGCCTGAATAAATTCAAAAGGAGATTATAAAATGGATATAAAAAAACAGACAGCTTCCGACCTTCTTTCCATCAAAGCGGTTTTTCTGAGACCGGAACAGCCGTTCACGTGGGCAAGCGGCATAAAAAGTCCCGTTTACTGCGACAACAGATTGACACTTACAGCGCCGGCAGTCAGAAACAATATAGAAAATGCGCTTGCGGAGACTGTTAAAAGAGAATACCCGCAGGTGGAGGTGCTGATGGGAACATCGACTGCCGGAATTGCTCACGCTGCGATAACCGGACATTTGCTCGGGCTCCCTATGGGTTATGTGCGCTCCGGTTCAAAGGACCACGGCAGAGGCAATCAGATCGAAGGACAGCTTCTGCCCGGTCAGAAAACAGTGGTTGTCGAGGACCTGATATCTACCGGAGGAAGCGTTATTGAAGTTGTCAATGCCTTGCGTGATGCGGGTGCAGATGTTCTCGGAATAGTCAGTATATTCACTTATGGAATGCAAAAGGGATTGGACAGGCTAAGAGAGGCAAATGTCAGAAATGTAAGTCTTACCGACTTCGATACAGTGGTCGAAGTTGCTGCCGAAACCGGTTACATAAGTCATAAAAGCAAAGACGCTCTGCTTAAATTCAGAGATAACCCGTCTGACGGCAGTTGGGCGGAAATGCTGATATAATTTCCGGAACTGATTTCGGCTAAGATGATAGCACAGACAAGATGTAATAAGAACTTGTTTTGACTTTCGCTGAGTTAAATACAGCGAAGTAATCCGGACAACAACTTGTTTTGACTTTCGCTGAGTCAAATACAGCGAAGTAATCCGGACAACAACTTGTTTTGACTTTCGCTGAGTCAAATACAGCGAAGTAATCCGGACAAGTACTAATTACGACTCAGGTAAGAACTCCGTTAATGAGCCGGAATTTATTTTTTGTTTTAGTTTCGATAGTTTAGTCAAAGTTTAAAATCAGGCACTTACATTCGGTCTGTAAAGTGAAGACGAAAGCTGAATCCTGAAAGAAAGGTGATAAAATGAACAAACTTATTGATATTCTGGATCTGAGCGTTCCGGAAATAAACGAGCTGATTGCAAAAGCAAGTGATATTATGGCAAATCCGGAAAATTACCGGGAAAAATGCCGCTACAAGAAAATGGCTACGCTGTTTTTTGAACCGTCTACGCGTACACGGCTCAGCTTTGAGGCGGCAATGTATGACCTCGGCGGTAAAGTCCTCGGATTTTCAGACGCACAGAGCAGTTCTGTTTCAAAAGGTGAAAGCGTTTCGGATACCGTAAGAACAGCGAGCATTTATTCTGATATAATTGTAATGAGACACCCGAAAGAGGGTGCGCCGCTTGTCGCGTCATACAAATCCGAAGCACCGGTGATAAATGCCGGTGACGGAGGTCATAATCACCCTACCCAGACGCTGACTGATCTCTTTACCATACAGAAAGAGAAAGGCAGACTCGGTAACCTTACCGTCGGCTTTTGCGGTGACCTCAAATTCGGAAGAACTGTGCACTCACTGATATCTGCACTTTCAAGATACAGCGGCGTCAGATTTGTGCTTATTTCACCGAATGAACTTAAGCTCCCGTCGTATATAAAGGACGGGGTGCTGGTAAAGAACAAGCTTGAATTTACCGAAACAAAAGACCTGGAAAGCGTGATGGAAAGTCTTGATGTGCTGTATATGACAAGAGTACAGAGAGAGCGGTTTTTCAACGAGGAGGATTATCTCCGCCTGAAGGACAGTTATATACTTACTCCCGAAAAACTTAAAACCGCAAAAAGCGATATGATAATACTTCACCCGCTTCCGAGGGTAAATGAAATACACGTATCGATAGATGACGATCCGAGAGCCTGCTATTTTGAACAGGTGCGGAACGGTAAGTATATACGTATGGCGCTTATTCTGAAAATGCTGGGAATTGAGTAAGGAAAGGCGGGCAAAAAATGAATATAGATTCAATTAAAAACGGAATAGTTATTGATCACATAAAGGCCGGACAGGCAATGAAGCTTTACTCACTACTTGAACTTGACAGACTGGAATGTCCTGTGGCAATCATAAAAAATGCTCAGAGCAAAAAAATGGGCAAAAAAGACATTATAAAGATAGATACAAAAATGGAAGTGGACCTTGATATAATCGGTTATGTAGATCCGGACATCACGGTGAATGTTATCGAGGAAGGAAAACTGGTGGAAAAAAAGCATCTTCAATTGCCGGAGATCCTGAAAGATGTGGTAAAATGCAAAAATCCGAGGTGTATAACCTCAACGGAAAACGGAATACCTCATGTTTTCAGGCTGTGCGACGCCGAAAAGAGACTGTACCGTTGCATTTACTGCGAAACAAAAGCGGCGGAAGAAAACTGATACCCGACACTGCGGAAAACCGAAAAGTAAGTCAGAAAACTGTCATAAAAAGGAACAAAAGTATTTTTGACTGCGTATAAAATACGGAAAATAAAGGACTGAAAGCTTCGCCTTTTGTTTATAATTTGAGATACCGTACTTGACAGTAACCGACATATTATGATATAATAATAAGGTAAGATAACGTGCGTTTTTGTAATTTTTCAGAGCAGAACAGAAATCAGCATGAATGTAAAATGCCGGAAAAATCGGATATTCCGTAACGTTGCCGGTATCTGTGATCTTTAAAATTAAAAATAGTTACTCAGCGGTTTTGAAAGGATTAGTTTATGAAAAAAGTCGGAATTGTAATGGGAAGTGCAAGTGATCTTCCGGTAGTTGAAAAGGCGATAAATACGTTAAAAGAATACGGAGTACCTTTTGAGGTTCATGTATATTCTGCGCACAGAACACCGGTTCAGAGTGCAGAGTTTGCAAAAAATGCTGCAAATAACGGATTCGGAGTCATAATTTGCGCAGCCGGGATGGCGGCGCATCTTGCCGGAGCTATCGCGGCAAATACCGTGCTGCCGGTCATAGGAATACCCGTAAAGAGTAAGGCACTCGACGGAATGGACGCGCTTCTCGCGACAGTTCAGATGCCGACCGGTATACCGGTAGCGACGGTGGCAATAGATGGAGCCGGGAATGCTGCGCTGCTTGCCATACAGATAATTGCTTTGGGAGAACCGGAGCTTGTACGCAAGCTTGAAGAGGCAAGAGCGAAAGGGGCAAACGCCGTTCTTGAAAAGAATGCGGAGATAGAAAAGACTTTCAACGTGTGATGTCGGAAACACAAACATAACTTTTTTAACGAGCCGGAGTTTTTAACGGAGACGGAGCCGGTTCCGGAAGATAAGCGGATAACCGTTATAGCTGCATTTGAATTTTTAAAATTACGGAATCTCACGTCAGTAAATAAAGTAGCATTTTATTGCTTGAATCTGATAAATAAACACAATTAACGTCCATCGGTAAGTATATCCGGAGATGAAAGGATAAAGAAAATGAAAAATTCACAGTCGGAAAGTTACGCAAAGGCAGGAGTTGATATAACTGCCGGTTACAAAGCAGTCGACCTTATGAAAGCTCATATCGCCAAAACAATGACATCGGGAGTTGTTTCGGATATCGGAGGCTTCGGGGGGCTTTACGAGCTTGATCTCACAAACATAAAACGCCCGGTGCTGGTCGCAGGAACCGACGGAGTCGGAACCAAGCTGAAGCTTGCTTTTCTGCTTGACAAGCATGACACAGTGGGTATCGACTGTGTTGCCATGTGCGTAAACGATATAATCTGCTGCGGCGCAAAGCCTCAGTTTTTCCTTGATTACATAGCCTGCGGTAAAAACTATCCTGAAAAGATAGCGGAGATAGTTAAAGGAGTCGCAGAGGGCTGCGTGCAGTCGGGAGCCGCGCTGATCGGCGGAGAGACCGCTGAAATGCCCGGATTCTATCCGGAAAACGAATACGATCTTGCCGGATTTTCGGTAGGGGTGGTCGACAAAGAAAAAATTCTCGACAACAAAACAATAAAAGAAGGCGATGTGATAATCGCTCTGCCGTCAAGCGGAGTGCATTCAAACGGTTTTTCGCTTGTCCGTAAGGTTTTCGACGTTGAAAACAATAAGGAAATATTCAGACCGTGCGATGAGCTGGGCGGTCAGAGCATAGCCGAAAATCTGCTGACGCCGACAAGAATCTATGTAAGACCGATGCTGACTCTTATGGATAAAGTAAAGGTCAAGGCGGTTTCACATATAACCGGCGGAGGCTTTTACGAAAACATCCCGCGCAGTATACCCGAAGGCTTCAGCGCAAAGATAGAGAAGAAGGCCGTGAAAGTACTTCCGATATTTGATATACTGGCAACAACCGGCGGTATTCCCGAAAGAGATATGTACAATACGTATAATATGGGCGTAGGCATGAGCGTAACGGTTGCCGCAGAGGACGCAGACAAAGCACTTGAAGTGCTTTCCGGTTGCGGCGAAAAGGCGTATATAATCGGTCAGACAGTCAAAGGCAATGAAGGAATAGTCATCTGCTGAGTGACAGCAAAAACTGCGGTAATTCACAGAGCGGTTGAAGTCATCCCCGGGAAAGGCAACCGGAAGACACGCCTGCTCTGAAATTCGGGAGAATAAAATGAGTGAAAAAACAAGAATAGTCGTTTTCGTATCCGGCGGCGGAACGAATTTGCAGGCTATAATAGATTCGGAAAAGAGCGGCAAGCTGAAAAGCGGAGAAATAGTCGGGGTTATTTCAAGCAGTCCGACTGCATACGCCATCGAAAGAGCCGGAAAAGCAGGCATACCCTGTGCGGTGGTTTCTCTTAAAGAATGCCGTGACCGTACCGAATTTGAAGAAAAAATTCTGGAAAATACCGAAAAGTACGGGGCGGAGCTGATTGTGCTCGCAGGATTTATGTCCATTCTGAGTCCCGGTTTTATAAACCGATATCGAGACAGGATTATAAACGTACATCCGTCGCTGATTCCTTCGTTCTGCGGAAAAGGTTACTACGGACTTAACGTACATAAGGCGGCGCTTGAATACGGAGTAAAGGTTACGGGTGCGACGGTGCATTACGTCAACGAGATACCTGACGGCGGGAAAATAATAGATCAGAAGTCGGTTAGAGTGTCACCGGGAGAGACGCCCGAAAGCCTTCAGCAAAAAGTTATGAAGAAATGCGAATGGATAATACTTCCGCGTGCGTGCGAGAAGATATCGGCACGGATAGCAAAAGCAAAGAAAGGAAAAAAGTAAGATGAAGGTAATGGTTGTCGGGGGCGGCGGACGCGAACACGCAATAATAAAAAAGCTGAAAGAAAGCGCCGCTGTGACAGAAATATTTGCGTTGCCGGGTAACGGCGGGATTGCCGCAGACGCTGTGTGTGTCCCGGTCGGAGCCAAAGACATAGACGGCATGGTGAAGTTTGCGACCCAAAACAAAATCGACTACGCAGTGGTAGCTCCTGATGATCCGTTGGTTCTGGGTGCGGTCGATGCGCTCACCGCCGCCGGGATCCCGTGTTTCGGACCTGATAAAAACGCCGCAATAATCGAAGGCAGCAAGGTGTTTTCCAAAAATCTTATGAAAAAATACGGTATCCCGACAGCGGAGTACAGCGTATTTTCCGACGCCGCCGAGGCGCTGGAATATGTCCGTACCTGCCCGGTACCGACGGTAATAAAAGCGGACGGTCTGGCTCTCGGTAAGGGCGTGATAATCGCACAGACGAGAGAAGAGGCGTGCGATGCCATAAAGACCATAATGGAGGACAGAGTATTCGGCGACAGCGGTAAGAGTATAGTTATAGAGGAGTTTCTTACCGGACCGGAGGTAAGTGTTCTGACGTTTACCGACGGAAAAGCACTTGTCCCGATGGTTTCATCAATGGACCACAAACGCGCCGGGGACGGTGATACCGGACTCAACACCGGTGGAATGGGAACGGTTGCTCCCAACCCTTATTACACGCCTGAAATAGCGGAGATTTGCATGAAAACCATATTCATGCCGACCGTGGAGGCGATGCGCAAGGAAGGAAGACCGTTCAAGGGTTGTCTTTATTTCGGTCTGATGATAACGCCCGACGGTCCGAAAGTCATCGAATACAACTGCCGCTTCGGGGATCCGGAAACGCAGGTGGTCCTGCCGCTTCTGAAAAGCGATCTCTTTGAGATCATGCGTTCGGTGACAGAGGAAAGACTTTCCGGTACACAGGTGGAGTTTTCAGACGGGTACGCTTGTTGCGTTGTTGCGGCGTCAAAGGGATATCCTTCCGCATATCAGACAGGTTATCCTATTGACATAGCCGATGACGTGACGGAAAACGTTTATGTGGCGGGAGCGAAAAAGGAAAACGGAAAGCTTCTGACTTCCGGCGGAAGAGTGCTGGGTGTGACCGCGACGGCAGAAAGCCTTCCGGAGGCAGTGAAAAAGGCGTATGACGCCGTAAAAAAAGTTAATTTTGAAAATATGTATTACAGAAAAGATATCGGCAAAAGAGCTCTTATGGCTATCGGAAAGGATAAATGACCCAAGCAGAACATTACCCGCAGCAGGCGGTTATCTGATTTTGCAACCCAAATCCGTCACCCTGCGTGATATAAATATCGACAGCGCGGTACGTAGCCCGCGCCACTGCGTGACACAATTTTTCAGACCGGCAGCCAATAAACCGCACCGCTGTAATCAAATATCAGCCACGTGGTATCGTAACCCGCAACCCCGTATTGACGCAACCCGCAGTCGGAATTCCGGGTGAGTTGACAGCATCGACTGTAAAACCTAAGTAACGGTATCAGCGTAAACACGTCAGTCAACATTATGAATGTAGGCACGCTGAGTTAAAGGTGCTGAGATAACATCTGAGTTGGCAGTGTATCTGAAAGACGGATTTAAAGGTTAAGGAAAACAAAAGAGTCAACAGTGCGAACAGTAAACCGACTTCAAAGGTCGAAGAAAGCAAGGGTGCCAACAGTGTGAACAGTAAACCGACTTCTAAGGTTAAGAAAACAAAAGAGTCAGCAGTGCGAACAGCAGGACGGGCTTCGATTAAAGAAAACAAAAGAGTCAGCAGTGCGAACAGCAGGACGGGAGCTGACGGAAGATGCAGTGAAATCCTGCTGCATGGCAGTATTTTTTGCGGAAATTCCGGAAATTACGGGTGCAGCCGGCTGTGAGGCGAACGGATGTCGCCACAAGGATAGTTCAGGACAGATCAAGGTTAATTACTTTTGCATATTGCCGCAAAGGCATGGAGGATAATATGGTATACCGTATATACGTTGAAAAAAAGAAAGGCCTGACCGCCGAGGCGGACAAGCTTAAAAATGATATTCTTAATCTGCTGTGCATAAAAGGACTTGAAAAAGTCAGAATGCTCAACAGGTACGACGTGGAAAATATCGACAGGGAGATTTTTGATTACGCCGTTAAAACGGTGTTTTCCGAGCCTCAGCTTGATACCGTCACGACCGAGCTTGACTCCAATGGAGCCGAGGTGTTTGCAGTCGAATATCTGCCAGGGCAGTTCGATCAGAGGGCGGACTCGGCGGCACAGTGCGTGCAGATAATTTCCCGCGGCGAAAAACCTTTGGTCAGAACGGCAAAAGTATATATGCTTTACGGAGACCTGAGCGAAAAGGACGTAAAAGCGATAAAAAAATATGTAATAAACCCGGTCGAAGCGAGAGAGGCTTCGCTTGACACAAAAGATACACTTGAAACGAAATACGATATACCGACGAGCGTAAAAGTGCTTGACGGGTTCATAGAACTCGGAAGAGACGGACTTGACAGGTTTATAGCGGAAAACGGTCTGGCGATGGATGAAGACGATCTTTACTTCTGCCAGCAGTATTTCAGGGAAGAAAAACGCGATCCTACCATAACCGAGATCAAGATGATAGATACATACTGGTCTGACCACTGCCGACATACGACATTCCTGACTACGGTGGACAGTGTGGAGTTTGAGGACGGGCTGCTGAAAGAAGCATACGGAGAATATATGGCTGTCAGGGAAAAACTCGGCAGAACAAAGCCGGTAAACCTGATGGATATAGCAACTCTCGCTGCAAAATACCTCAAAAAAACGGGCAAGCTGGATGCGCTTGACGAGTCGGAGGAAATAAATGCCTGTACGGTGAAAATAACGGTTACCGTTGACGGTAAACCTGAGCCGTGGCTGCTACTGTTCAAAAACGAAACTCACAACCACCCGACCGAGATAGAGCCGTTCGGAGGTGCAGCCACCTGTATAGGCGGCGCTATACGCGATCCGCTTTCGGGCAGAGCTTACGTATACGGCGCAATGCGTGTTACCGGTGCGGCGGATCCGCTTAAACCGGTTTCAGAGACGATCGAGGGAAAACTGCCTCAGCGCACAATAGTCACAACTGCCGCGGCGGGATATTCCTCATACGGTAACCAGATAGGACTTGCAACGGGAATAGTCGATGAAATCTATCATGAGGGTTATGCCGCAAAGCGCCTTGAAGTAGGGGCGGTGATTGCGGCGACTCCCGCGTCAAACGTCAGAAGAGAAGTGCCGCAGGACGGAGATCTTGTCATACTTCTCGGCGGCAGAACCGGAAGAGACGGGTGCGGAGGAGCGACCGGAAGTTCAAAATCTCACAACGTTTCGTCGCTGGAAAGCTGCGGAGCGGAAGTCCAGAAAGGAAACGCGCCGGAGGAAAGAAAGCTTCAAAGGCTGTTCAGAAACCCGACTGCGTGCAGAATGATAAAGAGATGCAACGATTTCGGTGCCGGGGGTGTCTCGGTAGCCATAGGTGAGCTTGCCGACGGTATGGAGATAAACCTCAATGCCGTAAAGAAGAAGTACGACGGACTTGACGGAACAGAACTTGCCATAAGTGAATCGCAGGAGAGAATGGCTTGCGTGGTTGAAAAAAAGGACGTGCAGGCGTTTCTTGAAATAGCCGAAAGAGAAAACCTCGAAGCTACTGTCGTGGCTGAAATCAAGAGTGAACCGAGACTTGTAATGTACTGGAACGGCAAGAAAATAGTGGATCTTTCCAGAAGCTTCCTTTCCTCAAACGGAGCCGAAAAGCATATAGATATCACTCCCGTCGCTCCGGAAAAGTATGCAAAGAAACTCCCGGAGGGAAGTTTTGCGGATAACATGAAAAAGCTTGCCAATGACCTGAATGTCTGCTCAAAACGCGGACTTTCGGAGCGTTTTGATTCGACGATAGGTGCGGGAACTGCGATGATGCCGTTCGGAGGCAAGTATCAGCTTACGCCGGTTCAGGCTATGGTCCAGAAGATCTCGGTGGAAAAAGGTCACACCGATGACGTTTCGCTGATGTCATACGGCTTTAACCCATATATTTCGGAAAAAAGCCCGTATCACGGAGCATACCTTGCGGTAGTAGAATCGCTGTCAAAACTGATAGCAAGCGGTGCTGATTTCAAAGATGTATATCTCACTTTCCAGGAGTATTTTGAGAAACCCGGAAAGGACGGCAGACGCTGGGGTAAACCCCTTTCCGCACTTCTGGGTGCGTTCAAAGCCCAGCTTGACTTTGAGGTTGCCGCTATCGGAGGAAAGGATTCGATGAGCGGCAGCTTTGAAAAGCTTGATGTCCCTCCTACGCTGATCTCCTTTGCGGTGACAACTGACAAGATCCGCAACGTAGTGGGCGGGGACATAAAAAGAGTTGGCAGTAAGCTTTGGCTGATAAAACCGGAATACGACGGAAACGGCTTGCCGGAGGTCGCCTCGCAGAAAGCGGTGTTCGGAAAGGTTACCGACCTTATGAGGAGCGGAAAGGTTTTGGCGGCTTACACGCCGGGCTACGGCGGAGTTGCGGAAGCTCTGATGAAAATGTGTTTCGGAAATATGAAAGGAGCGAGAATTGCCGACGAACTTGACCCGGAAACGCTGTTCGGTTATTCATACGGCTCATTTATATTGGAGACGGACGGGGATATCGACGCGGGAATTTGTATCGGAGAAACCGCCGATGACGGTAAAATAACATACGGAGACGAAAGCGTAACGCTTAAAGAACTTCTCGGGGTATACGAGGATAAGCTTGAAAGCGTGTTCAACTGCAATATTGAGCAGACCGGCAAGACCGAAAACTTTTCATGGACGGCAACCGATTACCCGTCTCCGGCGGTAAAACATTCAAGGCCGAGAGTTCTGATACCTGTTTTTCCGGGTACCAACTGCGAATACGATTCGGCAAAGGCAATGGAGGACGCAGGGGCGGAAGCCGTTATCAAAGTGCTGCGTAACCTGAGCGGCAGTGCCATTGAAAGAAGCATTGAGGAGTTTTCCGCCGAGCTGAAAAACGCTCAGATGGTATTCATTCCCGGCGGTTTCTCCGGAGGAGACGAGCCGGACGGTTCCGGAAAATTCATAACTGCGTTTTTCAGATCCGCGGCGGTAAAGGAGCAGGTGACAGAGCTGCTTGACGTCAGGGGCGGGCTTATGTGCGGAATCTGCAACGGATTCCAGGCGCTTATTAAGCTGGGACTTGTTCCGTACGGCAAAATAATCGACACGGATGAAAATTGTCCGACTCTTACATACAATACCATCGGACGGCATCAGTCGAGAATAGTGCGGACAAGAATAGCTTCAAACAAATCCCCGTGGCTGAAAAACACTGCTGTGGGTGAGATATACAGCGTGCCGATATCACACGGAGAGGGACGGTTCCTTGCGTCTGAGGAGCTTGTCGGAAAGCTGGCGGAAAACGGTCAGATAGCCACGCAGTACGTTGATTTTGACGGAAACGCGACAACGGACGTTCACTTTAATCCGAATAATTCAATGTTTGCGATAGAAGGCATAACCTCACCCGACGGAAGAGTATTCGGTAAAATGGGTCACTCGGAAAGAACGGGAAGCGGTCTTTACCTTAACGTTCCCGGAAATTACGATATCGGAATGTTCCGCTCTGCGGTAGAGTATTTCAGATAAATCCAACCGGTCGGACGGCAACGCCTGCCCTGTGAATACCGAAAAGTGAATACAGACAATTTCCTGCTGTCGCTTTATGACAGCAGGAAATTTTTTATCTGATGTTAAGTCCGGTTCTGATTTGCTATCGGACTTTTTCGTCGTTATTTATGATTTATAACTTTGTAAGCGGTATATTACTTAACCGATGTTTCTCCGGCTGGCATTATACGCGCACTTGCTTTTTAATACTGTCGGCGTTGCGCTTCAAAACAGGAGTTTTTTCAACAACAGTGCTCACTTCGATATGTTGTTGCAGTTTTTGGCTTACTATCGGTGTACGGCTACCGCAGAAATCTTTGTTTTTTTGCTTTTCTATACAGTTTTACTGCCGGAGTTGCGCCAGAAAACCGGATTTATATTTTTTAAGAGGTATTTTATTCGGATTAGTCGTTGCAGCTATGGGATATGTCATTGATGTGTGACTTTACAAATCGTCTGATAGCTTTATGGCATTATTCACAAAAATCATTCAAAGCGGCAAATATTTCTGTTTTTGTTGACAAATGGTTTTCAATGTGTTATACTGGAATCGTAAAGCGAATCAACTGTCTGAATCACCCGTAAAATAACATCTGAAAGGAAATGATTATGAAAAAAGCGGTTTCGGTTCTGCTTGTTTTTTGTCTTTTGACGGGTATGTTTGCGTTTACTTCATGTGGCTTTAACGGTGAATTAAGGGAATTCAGTAAAGCGGTAAAGAATACAAGTAAGCTTTCCGGGTATTATGCGACAATTGATTACAAGATTTACGGCACAGAAAACGGTGAAAAAGTTTCCATTCCGGTTGAGTGCCTGATACGTTCTGAAAATAAATTGTCCGGGGGAAACAAAACTTTCATTGATTCCAATATCTATATCGGTGGGGATTCCGTACGCACCGAAGCTGTGTTAGAAGACGGATTTGCCTACCTAAGATCCGGCGAACATTCGGCAAAGGTCGAGTACGATGATGCTGTGGAATGCGGCATTCTGGGTGCGACCGAGATGTGGAATTTGCTGGGTAAATTCGACGCTGACCGGATTACTGAGTACGAGATTTTAGAGTCGTCGCCGGTCAAGACTCTCGAATTCAACGTAGCCCCGGAAAGTGAATCCGAGTTCTACGGCGATTTTGTAAATGAACTGTTGGTTGTCACGGAAAGAGATGTACTCGGACTTACAGCCGGTGATTTCAAGACCAAAATTCATATAAATGAAGAAGGTTACGTTGTTTCGTTCTCGGTGAATTTTACCCTCCAGAACGCCTCGGAGAGCGACAGCGATGACGGTGAAGGGGTGTACAAGGTTTACTCTGATCTGAAACTGATAGACCCCGGGTCTGAGATAAGTGCTGAAATTCCGGAAGATATGTCCTTATACACTGAGTATCAGCAGTCTGAGGCAGGAAAATGGCTGAAAAATGACGTACGGAAGTTTTACAGAGCTATTATCAAGACAAACAGTCTTGAAAGTTTTCAGGTTCAGGCAGATTACGATATTCAAATGGAAGTGGAAGGAGAGAAAATTTCCATTCCGATGGTTTCAACAGTGAAAGTTGAAAACTCTTCGGTAAAAAAATGCAGAGCTTATCAGGAAACTTCTGTCACAGTTGAAGACGTCGTCGTAAAATCGCAGATGTTTGTTACTGACGGATATGCTTATTTTAAAGAACCGGACGCTACATACAAGATCAAATATCTCGATGCGCTCGACTATGATCTTATTTCCGGGTTTGATATTGTGAGCGAAGACGATCTGGAATTTGATGCGATCGTTGACTATCAGATAACTGAAAAAACAGACGGTGAAAAGCTATCTGTCAATGTGTCGAATGAGGTAGCTGCTGAGCTTTTCGGCGAAATTATTTCCGCTGTGATAGACGCTTCGGTGGGAACGGTCGGATTAAAGCAAATCAGTATCGAGGATTTTTCTATCGAAATGGATATTGACAAAATAGGATACGTTCAGAATTTCAGTGTATTCTTCGGTATGAGTGTTGTTTTTGATCAGAATGGTGTCAACCTTCCGATGAATTTGTCGGCATCGATGAGCGCAAACTGGATTGAGCCGGGAAAAAGCGTGACGGTAGACGATCCTGCGGATATGAATGGATACAGGTATTATAAACTTATCTCACCGTCTGCGTATTTATGGTGATCAGACGCACACAAAGCTGAATTTCTATGTGATTTCAGATTTGTACTCACCACCGGGCGTCCGCTCTGTTTTTGACTTGCATTTCCGGTTGACTGCGTCAGTTAAACGAAAGCAGCCGTGACCTTTTATCCGGTCACGGCTGCTTTCGGATGAATGCGTTAATTTATGACAACGCCTTTTTTAAGAATGATGTTGGCATACAAGGCGGTTTCGCCGGTCGTTATCAAAGCGTAGGCATTTTTTGCTCTTTCATAGAATTCAAAACGGTCGACGGCGGTTTCTCTCAGACCGTCTTTTTCGTATTTCAAAGCGATTTTTCTGTAACTGTCCCAGATTTCCGGCTTGTACGGGTCGCCGTCGGAAACTTTCATAAGTACTGCCGGATTTTCCACATACCGGTCAAGAGGCATAAGAGAAAGCACGGTGTCAAGAATTTCGGGAATGCCGTGACCGTCAAGACGCACGACATTACGGGCGTGTGCGTGGCTGGGAAAATTGCCGTCGGCAATCACTATTTCATCGCTGTGCTCCATTTCCATGAGAATTTTCAGCAGTTCCGGGGAAAGTATTGATGGTATATTTTTCAGCATTTTGAAACTCCCTTCGGTTAAAGATCAAGATATGTACGGTAGTTATTCTATCATTTTTCATACGGGATTTCAATAGGCAGAATTGACACAAAAATACGGAGTTTTTCGGCAGACTCACTCACTGTCAAAAAAAGCAGTCGGTTTAAAATCGTCGCGGGATGGTGCGACAATGCTTCCGGAAAGTGTGTAATCCGCAGGGAGCTGTCTTGGTGAATACCCGGTATATTTCAGAAACACCCTGTTGAAATTCCGGACCGTGCCGAAGCCGCATTCTGCCGCAACTTCCGTACAGGAAAATTTTTTCTGACGGTTACGGAGCATTGCAATGGCATTACTTATTCTGATACGGTTCAGATAGTCACAGAAAGTCATGCCGGATATCTTCCTGAATATCCTCGCAAACTGTGCCTGGCTGTACCCTATTTCCGAGGCTGCCTCTGAAAATGTTATTGTTCTGAACCCGGCGTGAATTTTTGAGATAAGTTCACGGTAAACGGTAAGCTGAGATCCTTTGGCGAAATCGCCGGACGCGGGAATTCTGCCGAGAATGTCAAGAATCAGAGCTTCGGCACGGTTGCGTGCCAGATACCGGTAGAGCTGCGGTTTTTCAACGAGAATCGTACCGATCTCTTCAATAATTGCGCGGTACCTCCCATCGTCACGTACCACATCAGCCTCGGCGATCCTTTCCGCGAGCGCGTCGGCGCAAACGGAGGTATCGCATATTATTATACGGATACGGCAGTCTTTTTCCGATGAGATATAGTGGAGACAGCCCCCCGGACAGAAAAAAACGTCCCCTTCCGAGCCGTTGTAGCAGCGACTGTCAAGGACGACGGTTGCGTTACCGCTCTCTATGAGTATGATCTCGGTTTCAAAATGCCAGTGCAGCAGATTTTTAAGTCCGGTATAGCGGCAGAACCATACGCTTTCGCCGTTTTCAAAAAATCTTTTTTCATAGTTTGATAACATTGTTCCGACTCCGTGACAGTATTCTACTGTATTTTAGCATATATGATAAAAAATGTCCATACACTGACAAAATATTTCTTGAAAAATCCTCCGGAATATTTATAATGAAATCAGCACAGCTGATATTTGCGACGGTCAACCGGCGGCAGCAGGTATAAGCGTTATAAAGACCGGTTTACGTACAAATGAAACAGGTCTGAAAACCAAACCGGACCGAAGTTGAAATAAAAAATAAGATACAAAGCGGAAAAGAAAGGAGAACAAATGAACGAAACGGCAAGTGAAATAGCGGGCGGCAGAACATTCCTGGGAATAGAAGCGGGTTCCACCAGAATAAAAGCGGTGCTGACAGACAGCAGTTACCGTGTTATCGCGACTGCGTCGGCAGTCAGGGAAAACAAATTTGAAAACGGCTACTGGACTTACGACATAAGCGATATCTTTTCGGGGCTCAAAGAATGTTATCTTGCGCTGAAAAAGTCGGTAAAGGAAAAAACCGGTGAAACGATACGCAAGCTTGCGGGAATAGGCGTCTCGGGAATGATGCACGGCTACATTGCGACAGATGATGACGGCAACCTGCTTGTGCCGTTCAGGACATGGAGAAATACCGTAACGGGCGCCGAAGCGGATGAGCTTACCTTACTTTTCGGGGTAAATATCCCACAGCGTTGGAGCATAGCCCACCTTTACAGAGCGATAAGGCTGAAAGAGGAACATATCCGCCGGATAAAACACATTTACACACTTTCGGGTTACATACACAGCAGATTAACCGGAAAAAACATACTCGGTATAGGTGATGCAAGCGGTATGTTTCCGGTCGGCGAAAGTGATTATGACAAAACAATGACGGAAAAATTTAACCGTATACTTGAAAAAGAAAACCTTCCGTACCGACTTGAAGACATCCTTCCGATAGTGGCTTTGGCAGGTCAGCCTGCCGGATATCTCAGTCATGAAGGCTCCGTCCTGCTTGACAGTGAAGGGGATCTTGAAGCCGGCATACCGTTTTGTCCTCCGGAGGGCGACGCCGGAACCGGAATGGTGGCGACAAACAGCGTCAGACCGGAAACCGGAAACGTATCAGCGGGAACTTCGGTCTTTGCCATGATAGTGCTGAAAGAGAAAATGAAAAATCTGCTCCGCGAGATAGATATAGTTTCAACGCCGGACGGAAAACCCTGCGCAATGGTGCACTGCAACAACTGTACGACGGATATCAACGCCTACGCAGGTATTTTTCTTTCATTTGCGAAAGCCGCGGGAATTAAAACAGATCTCGGCGGAATATTCAGTCTGCTTTTCAGGCTTGCAGACGAGGGAAAACCGGACTGCTCCGGGCTGTGCTCGGTCGGTTACCATTCGGGAGAGCACATAACCGGAATAACGAGAGGAGTTCCTATATTTGCCGGAAATCCGGAAATACAGCCTGACGTAAGAGATTTTATTAGATCTCTGCTCTATTCCGCCGTTGCTACCCTCAGGATCGGAATGCAGCTGTTGAAGGAGAAGGAAAAGATAAACGTCACAAGGCTTCTGGGACACGGGGGTTATTTCAGAGAGAAGGGTGTCGGACAGAAAATACTGGCGTCGGCGCTTCGCACGAGCGTTGCCGTAACTGAAACTGCCTCAGAGGGCGGGGCGTACGGTATGGCTCTGCTTGCCGCGTTTATGGCCGAAAAAGACACCGGGCTTTCGGACTTTCTCGACGGAAAGGTCTTTCGTAATGTTCCGGTCAGTGTGACCGAGCCGGACGAGACCTGTGCCGAGGGGTTTGACAGATACGCGGAAAAATACGAATTGCTTCTAAGAGCGGAAAGAGTCATTCAGGCGCAGGATTAACCGCTCCTGCAACAGCAGAAATGACCTTGCTGTCCGGTTTTACAGCCGCCTTTTGACATAATCGAGACCGGTTATTCGATTTTGTAAAATAAGCGATACTGAGGTAATTTTGATTTTGTAACCGCAAGCAGGACCGAGGTTATTCTGATTTTGTAACCGTAAGCAAGACCGAGGTAATTTTGATTTTGTAACCGTAAGCAAGACCGAGGTTATTTTGATTTTGTAACCGTAAGCGAGACCGGTCATTCGATTTTGTAAAATAAGCGATACTGAGGTAATTTTGATTTTGTAACCGTAAGCAAGACCGAGGGTGTTCGATTTTGTTACCGCAAGCAGGACCGAGGTTATTCTGATTTTGTAACCGTAAGCAAAGCCGGTTATTCGATTTTGTAACTGCAATAAGACCGAGGGTGTCCTGTTTTTTGACAGCCTGACCGACGCCGGTCAGATTTAAAACGACAAAATATGTGATGAAGCCGATCCCGTCAAAGTAAGCTCAAAAATCGCTTTGACAATGTCCGGCGTATTACACACTGCGCTGCGGATGCCGGGACAGGAAATACCGAGCATTGCAAAGTATGAAATTTATCGCACATCAACTACAAAGAAAAGAAAGAGGGGGAAAAACAATGAAATTCTGGCTTGTAACCGGAAGTCAGCATCTTTACGGCAAGGAAACACTTGATAAAGTTGCGGAAAACGTGAAGATAATGACCGAAAAAATGAATCAGAGCGGGATAATGCAATATCCGATAGTACCGGCAGGAGTTGTAACCACTCCTGCGGAAATCACCGATGTGATGACAAGGGCAAATAACGACACCGAATGCGGCGGAGTAATAACCTTCATGCATACCTTTTCGCCGTCAAAAATGTGGATAGACGGACTTATGAAACTGCAAAAGCCCTACTGCCATTTCCACACACAGTTCGGCAGGGAAATACCGTTTGACACGATAGATATGGATTTCATGAATCTGTATCAGTCTGCACACGGAGACCGAGAACACGGTTACATAGGAGCAAGGCTCCGTATGCCGCGAAAAGTTGTCGTGGGTTACTGGCAGGACAAAGAGGTGCAGCAGGAGCTTGCCGGGTTTATGGCAGCGGCGGCAGGTTACCGGGCTTCAAGGAAAATGAAAGTCGCGAGATTCGGCGATAACATGAGATATGTTGCGGTCACCGAGGGTGACAAGGTCCAGGCGCAGATAGCTTACGGATGGGACGTAAGCTATTATCCGCTCGGCGATTTGTGCAAAGAAATGGAAGGCGTGACCGATGCGGATGTCGACCGGCGGTTCGATGAGGTCACGTCAGTGTACACTCTGGCGACCGACAACATCGAAAGCGTAAAATACCAGCTTAAAACAGAGATAGCTCTACGCCGTTTTCTTGAACGCGGAAATTTCGGGGCGTTCACAACAGATTTTGAGGATCTGTACGGACTGCGTCAGCTTCCCGGACTTGCCTGTCAGCTGCTTATGGCAGACGGCTACGGCTTTGCCGGTGAGGGTGACTGGAAAACCGCGGCGCTGACCGGAATAGTCAAGTCGATGTCTGTGGGAAGAAAAGGCGGAACGGCATTTATGGAGGACTATACTTACCATATGCCGGAAAGCGGCGCTATGGTTCTCGGCGCCCATATGCTTGAAGTCTGTCCGTCTATCGCGGCGACGAAACCCGAAATCAAGGTTTGCCCCCTCGGTATCGGAGGAAAGGAGCCTCCCGCAAGGCTTATTTTCGACGGCAGCGAGGGAGAAGCCGTGTGTGTTTCCCTGATAGATATTGGAGGCAGGATGAGGATGATAACACAGGACGTGATATGTCAGGCGCCTATCCGCAAAATGCCGAACCTACCGGTCGCCTCGGTAATGTGGAAGCCTCTCCCGGATCTCCGGACGGCGGCAAAAGCGTGGATACTTGCCGGAGGCGCACATCATACTGTTCTCAGTTTTGCCGTCAACGCCGGAATAATGTCGGATTTTGCCGAAATGACCGGCACCGAGATAATACGCATAGGTGAAAATACAGACATAGACGAGCTGAAAAAAGAACTCAGGTGGAATGACATTTATTACCGCCTGAAAAACTGATACCGGGTCCGCGGACACGGCTCCTGTTATACCGTAAATTCCGGTGTTACCGGAGTCCGTGATTCCGTAATGCCCGGAGACCCCGGAGTCTGCGGCGCCGTAAAACCCGGTGTTGCCGTTAAGCCCTGAATGCTGCAATGTCCGGTGACGCTGTAAAGCCGGATGACACCGTAAAGTTTCCCGTCAGCACGGCGGAAAAACCTTACCGGCAAGAAAAAAACTATGGAGTGTGATGAGATGTTTGAAAAACTTAAAGAAGAAGTATGCGAAAAAAATCTGATGCTTGCAAAAACCGGACTTATAACGCTTACATTCGGTAATTTGTCGGTATATGACCGTGAGGCGGGCGTCGTGGCGATAAAACCGTCCGGAGTCGGCTACGACGAGCTTACCCCGGATAAGATCCCGGTCATGAGTATCGACGGAAGTGTTGTCGAAGGAAACTACCGGCCGTCGTCGGATACCGAGACGCATCTGGAAATTTACAGAAATTTCCGTTCGGCATGCAGCGTTATACATACCCATTCGGAATTTGCGACGGCGTTTGCTCAGGCAAGGCGTGAAATACCGGCGTACGGCACAACTCACGGCGATTATTTTTACGGAGCAATACCTTGCACGAGGGAAATGACTGGCGCCGAGACGGAGTCGGATTACGAAAAAAATACCGGAAAGGTGATAGTCGAAACTTTTGCAGAGAAGGACGAATCAGCGGTTCCGGGTGTGCTTGTCTGCTCGCACGGACCGTTTGTATGGGGAAAAAACTCAAATGAAGCGTTAACGCACGCCGTAGTTTTGGAGCAGGTGGCGAAAATGGCATTCTACACGGAATTTCTCGGAAACAGGGAGACTATGAGCAGGCATCTTCTTGACAGACATTTTTTCAGAAAACACGGCAAAAATGCCTATTACGGTCAGAAAAATACCTGAAACCGTGTAACCCGTATCATGCAAAACGGTTAATACGTCCGGAAATGTCGACCGGAAAATATTTTTTCCGGTTTCCGCTGACTCTGTTTTTTGTAGGACAGGCTGAGAAGAGTATGATTTCCCGTTTGTTTCTGCTGTCTGAGCTGAGTGACGGGGCTGATCTGATTCCTGTGGAGCTAAGATGTTTACGGCGGGAATGCCTGCGCCGGACAGGAACATGGCGGCGACGACAGTAAACCGTCGCCGCAGTCAGACGGAATTATTTCCTTCTGACATGAAAAACCGGCATGCAGGATAACTTTCCGGTTTGTCTTTCATATTTTCATCGGTCAGACAGTCGACTTTCGGTTATTTTACAAAATCTGTTGACACAGGGACAAAAAAATGATAGAATGGAACGCGGACAAGTAAGGAAGTAAACGGAAGGGATCTGTTATGAAGGTAGAACTGTTAGCATATACACCCGATGCGGATAAACTGGTGGCTGCCGCCGCCAAGCTCTGTTACGCCAAAAGCGACATAGAGACTCTTATGAATAAACTGACGCCCGAAAAAGTGGAAAATTTTCTTGCCATGCTCTCCGATCTCGGACATGAGAGCCCGGTAGAACACGCCTCATTCACATTCGGGATAGAAGGTGTTTCAAGGGCACTGCTGGCACAGATCACCAGACACAGAATAGCGTCGTTTTCTGTCCAGAGCCAGAGATATGTCGACAAAAGCGGGTTCGATTACATAATCCCTCCTGCGATCGGCGATGATCCCGAGGCGCTTGAAGAATTTGAAGCCGCTATGCGCGAGGATGCGGCGCATTACAAGGCTCTGAAAGAGATTCTTATGAAGAATCATGCCCGTAAGCTGATAAAAGAAGGTTTACCCGAAAGCGAAGCGATGAAGGTTGCCGAAAAAGCGGCAAACGAAGATGCCAGATTTGTTCTTCCGAATGCCTGCGACACAAGAATGATACTGACTATGAATGTAAGATCTTTGCGTAACTTTTTCAGACTTCGCTGCTGTCAGAGAGCTCAGTGGGAAATAAGAGAGCTGGCAACGGAAATGCTCAGGCTCTGCAAAGGAGTCGCGCCGTTGCTGTTTTCCGGAGCCGGTCCGGGATGCGTGTCCGGAAAGTGCACCGAGGGGGCGTTCAGCTGCGGAAAAGCAAAAGAGATAAGGGAAAAATTTGCAAGCTTATGAAGCCGTTGTGCGGACGGCGGAACTGCCGGCTCCGGTTTCTGACCGTGAGCCGGGAATCTGACTGTCACTTCTTTGCGATTTAATTACACCGCGAAGTCGCGGAAATATGCGGAGGTCTGGATTTGAATTCGGAAAAAAACGGTACAAGCGCTTTTTTTGCGCTGGTGCTACGGCAGAAATATATTACACGGTGGGGGCTGATGAGAAATGCAATGCCTGAAAATCTGGCACAGCATTCTTCGGAGTGCGCCATTATTGCTCATGCTCTTGCGACAGTGGGAAACCGTGTTTTCGGCAAAAATTACGATGTCGGGAAGATAACCGTCATGGCGCTTTTTCACGACGTGCCGGAGGTTTTTACGGGTGATATGCCTACCCCGGTCAAGTATGCAAATGAGACGATAAGACGTCAGTTCGGTGAAATAGAAAGACAGAGCACGCAGGGGCTTCTGGATAAACTTCCGGATATTCTGAAACCGGATTACGGAAGTATTTTCGCCGCTATGGAGACAGACCGGGAAAGTGAAAGAATCCTGAAAGCGGCGGACAGACTTTGCGCTTACATCAAGTGCCTCGAAGAGGAAAAGTACGGCAACAGCGAGTTCAGAAGCGCAAAAGAAACCATAAAAAAGAAGATAGACGAGTCCGGCTGTGAGGAGTCGGAATACTTTATCAGACATTTTCTGCCGGCGTTCGGCATGACTCTTGACGAACAGCAGAAACTTTAAGTTACGGCAGTGCAGTCATATTTTTTAAGCGGAAAAGGGGCAGAGTTATGACAGAAGACAACAAAATTGGTTACGCGGTACTCGGACTCGGAGTCGGAAAGAGTCATGTAGAAAGCGCGTTGAAGTGCGAAAAATGCAGGCTGGTCGCAGTATGCGACATAAAAGAGGAAAAGGTGAAAAGTATAACGGATAAGAATCCGCAGATCACCGGATATACCGATTTTAAAGAGCTTCTGAAGGATGACAGAGTCGATATCATCAGCGTCTGTTTGCCGAGCGGCATGCATGCTGATTATGCAGTGGCGGCAATGGAAGCCGGAAAACACGTACTTATAGAAAAACCGATGGACATAAGCTGTGAGGCGATCGACAGAATAGAAGCGGCGCGGCTGAGGACCGGAAAGAAGGTCGGAGGCATTTATCAGAACAGGAATAATGCCGTAATGAAACCGCTTAAAGAAGCCATTGACAGCGGAAAGCTCGGCAAGATTTTCCTCGGCACCTTCGCAGTGAAGTGGCTCAGAGAACAGAGCTACTTTGAGGGCGACCACAGCTGGCACGGCACTTGGAGTATGGACGGGGGAGGTTCCCTTATAAATCAGGCGGTACATACACTTGACATAATGCAGTGGCTTATGGGGAAACCGGTGAGCGTCCGGTCTGTGACGTCGGTAAACAATCATAATATCGAATCAGAGGATCTGACTGCATCCGTGTTCACCTTTGAAAACGGTGCAACGGCAACATTTCTTTCGACTACCTGCTGTTATCCCGGACTTTCAACCGATATCCAGGTTTACGGTACCGACGGTTCTGTCGAAATAGACGGGGACAAACTGAAACTCTGGAAGATAAAAGGCGAGGACGAGCGTGACGAAGAGGATATGCTTGACCGCTACGGAAGAGGAAACCGGATCGCCGCAGCATACGAGCCGGGCAGCAAGTACGGGCATATAACTCAGGTTGAGGATATGATAAACGCAGTCATTGAGGACAGGGATCCGCAGATAATGCCGGCTGAGGCGAAAAAAGCGGTAAAAATTATCGAAGCGGTTTATAAGTCGGCCGCAAGCGGTCTTACAGTCAGTATAGACTGGTGAACAGTCCCGGATGGAATTTTTCGCCGGGGTGTCTTAAAGCTCAGCTCCGGTGTTGCCGAAATAAGTACAGCCCTTTGAAATTTCGGGACGAGACCGAGGTTTGCACGATCCCGGGCACCTTTGAAATCTGCTTTTACATTGAATAACTGATAAAAAGCCGTCTGCATCAGCAGACCGCTTTTTTTACGTCTGAGCTTAATTCCGGGATATCGGAAAAATGTAAAAAAATCCCTTATCATCTAATCGTTGAATGAGAGTTTTGTGACGGATTTGTGTAAAGGATCCCCATAACATCGTATTTGTGCATGTTGTACACTTGTAGAAAATTTATGCACATGCTTGTGCATATTAAACAAAACCCGTCTGTTATATAGTAACAGCTAAACACAAATTCCATTGGCAGATGAAGACGATGGTACAAACAAAAATGCAACATTTTAACTATATTTCCGTAAAATATTGCAAAAAGTTGCAAAAATATAAAACGGTTTAGTTGAAAAACACCATAAGCGTGGAATCTGCTCAGGTAAAGAAAAAAGCGACAAAAAACAGCGGTTTCGTAGCCTTCGCGAAAGTAAAATCTTCTTGACTTTTCTATATTATTATGATATACTCTTTAAAAACAAAACCTTTCGTCCGGACGCACTGCGGGAAAGCCACAAATCCTGCCGGAATGTGTCCCTTCGGGGAGCGGTACAGGCACACCGGCTCAGAGGAGCAAACCGTGCCGATCAAGCACAGATAAACCAACAATCTTGGTAGGAGGAACCCTAAATGAAACAATGGCAGAAACACAGAATTGTCGCCGTGCTTCTTGTGATTGCTACCCTTATGGGAATGGTTCCGTTCGCAACAGCGACATACGCTGATAACGGAGCTTCCGTCCAGACGGACGAGGAGGATACGTACGGAGGAAGAACTCTGGACGAGATCCTTGAGCTTATAGAGGGAAAAACGTACAATGAGTACCTGGGCACTCACAGTGACAAAACGGCGGCAAGTGATTCAAGTGAAATACTTGCCAACGCAGTCGACGTGCTGGTAAAGCCGGGAGAAAAAAACGAGCAGACCGGCGAGGACTGGACGACGGCGCAGTACAAGGATGATTTCACTTACACGGACGAAAACGGAACTACCTACACGGGTGTCTACACGCCGTCAACGGGTAAAGTGACTTTCAAGATCTCCGTGAAAGAAACGGGAATGTACTCGATAGACCTCAAATACTTCCCGGTCGAAACCTACGATATCAATGGGGACGGCACGGAAGAGACGGTGAGTACAAAAACGACCATAGAAAGGATGTTCTATATCGACGGTTCGCTTCCGTTCAACGAATGCCGTTACCTGTACATACCCAGGTCATGGGAGTACGTCGGAACGGACGGAGTGACCAAGCTTTACAGGATCGACGAGCCGAGACGCGAAAGCTATGATTCGGACGAGGCATACAATGAGGCGTACACGGCGTGGGCGATAGCGACTAACGGCGGAGCAAACAACTATGTCTGGGATAAGGATATTCAGGACAACGACATCAGACCTGACCGTTTGGAGTCCTTTGACGCGCGTACATACTTCCTGCGTGACTGGCTTGGTTACACAGTGGATCCCTTCCAGTTTTACCTGACAGAGGGAGATCACTACTTGACTTTTGAAGCGACGAGAGAACCCCTCATCATCTCGCAGATAAGAGTCTACGGTTACAAGCCGGAGGTCACTTATGAGTACAGACTTGCGAGATGGCTTGAAAGCGGACTTAAAGTTTACGAGGGAGACGCAGTCTACAAAATCGAGGCGGAAAGCCCGATCAAAGTGTCCGATCAGGTGCTCTTCCCCAACACTGACCGTACTTCCTCGATAAACTCTCCTTCTCATCCGTCTGACCTTCTATACAATATATCTGTTTCGAGCGTGGTCGGTCAGTACATGACGTACCGGGTATATGTACAAGAGGAAGGTCTGTACAACATTATGACCAGGTTCCGTCAGAACACCATGGCGGGTATGTTTACTTCCAGAAGAATAAGGATAAACGGAGAGATCCAGTTCCGTGAGGCCAGCTTCCTGAGATTCAACTACGACACCTCTTTCCAGAACGAGCTTCTGGGCAACGGGGAACAAGATTACCTATTTTATTTTAAACAGGGTTGGAACACCGTAGAGATCGAGGTCGTGCTCGGTGACATGAACGAGTACATCTATGACGTTGCGAATATAATCTCAACACTCAGCAACGCTTACCAGAGCATACTTCAAATAACCGGAACAAACCCTGACACCGGACGTGACTATGACTTTATATCGCTTATACCGGATACGATAAGCGATCTTGCAAACTGCGCGGTTGAGCTTGACAGAATATACAACTCGCTTGTTGAAGTGACCGGCGCGACAGGACAGCACATTTCGACCATCGACACTATAAGACAGCTCGTTTCAAAGATGGCGACCGATGAGTATCAGATCGCTCCGAACTTCCTGTCATTCAAAAACTACATAACAGCGCTGAGTAACTGGCTGTACACTTCGCTTTCGCAGCCGCTGAAACTTGACTATCTCCTTATCCAGTCGCCGAACACCGAGGTGCCTGACGCAAAAGCCGGCTTCTTCTATGCGGCGGGACATGAAGCAAAATCGTTCTTTGCAAGCTTCTTCAAAGACTATAACGTAATAGGATTCAAAACCGATAAGGATGAGAGCGAGTACGAAGGCACAATACTTATGTGGAATACGGTCAGCCGTGAAGACGCGCTCATACTTCGTACTATGATAGACGCAGGATTTACTCCCGTAAGCAATATTGCCGTTAACATCAGGTACGTGGCACAGGGACTTCAGGAATCGGTTCTTGCCGGAGTCGGACCGGACGTTGCAAACATGGCTTCCGGAACCGCAGTGTCGTGGGGACTGCGACACGCCGTTGAAGAGCTGAGTCGAGTATACACCGAAGAAGATGCCGCTGAGGGAAATATCCCCGAAGGCAAAAACGTAGGTGACGAAGTGTTCAGCGGATTCAGGGCGCTCTGTCCGGTAGATGAGCAGGGAGAGTTCATAGTGCCTTACTACAATGAGGAAAAAGGCATTTTCATGGACAAAACCGGAACGATCGAGGTAGAGTTCTCAAACGCCGCTCTGGAAGCGGTATCGCTTGACAACAAGACTTACCTTATACCGACTACCATGAACTTTGAAATGGCTTTCTACCGTGTGGACGTGTTTGCCGCGATGGACAACGTCAAGCCCCCGAGAACATGGCAGGAGCTTTACGAAGTTATACCTTCAATGACAAGAGACCATATGACTATGGGAATGCAGACATCTCTCGCCGGATACCAGATGATTTTGTATCAGATGGGTGAGACAATGTATGCAAATGATTATCAGAGCTTCAACCAGAGCACGACAGCACTTAAAGCATTTGATACGCTTTGCGCACTGTTCAATGACTATTCGCTTCCGATAAACTATGACCTTACCCGTTTCCGTACGGGAGAAATACCGATAGTGGTCGCGAACTGGACAACATACAATACATTCATGGGTTATTACGAGCTCCGCGGACTGTGGACCATGGAATCACTCATAGGTTGGGAGAACGAAGAGACGGGTGAAGTCGACCGCTCGTCGATACTGAATGTTGAGGGAATAGTTATTCCGAGAGGAAGTGAAAATCCTCAGCACGTATGGGAATACATAAAATGGTACTCCGGATTTGACGCTCAGAAGAGACTGGCAAGACAGCAGCTTGCCGCTTCGGCTAATACAACGGTAAAATATAATACCGCCAACCTCAACGCGCTCCTCGCGCAGGCATGGACGGCAGACGAACTTGAAGCGATGAAAGAGCAGATACCGTATCTGAAAGGAATACCTTTTAATCCCGGCGACTATAACATCAGCAGGTACATAAACTTCGCGTTCCTTGCGGTTTACAACAATAACGCCAATGCGGTTGATCAGTTCCTTAATTACGTTGTCGATATAGATAAGGAACTTTCGCGTAAGCGTGAAGAGTACCACCTCCCGTTCATAGATTACTATGACAGGAATACGAGTGAGACTGAATAAAAATGAATGTAAAGCCCGGCTCAGGCCGGATCCGGAAGCCGGGCGATAAGTTCAAAGCGAAAAAGTTTGATAGAATAGGAGAAAGCATATGTCTGATAACGCAGTTGCTGTAAAGGACGGGCAGGCAGAGCAGCCGAACGATCCGAGTCAGAAAAGCATATCAAGATGGGAATACACAAGGCGTCAGATGAAAAAAACATGGCCGGGCTATGTAATGGTGGCACCGTTTCTTATCATGTTCGCGGCATTTACGATAATACCGGTCGTTGTGTCGTTTTTCCTGAGCTTTACCAACTTCAATATGCTGGAAATGCCGGAGTTCTGCGCAATGGACAACTACATAAGGCTGTTCCTTGAAGACGACCTGTTTCTTACAGCATTCCAGAATACACTGATATTCGCCCTTACAACAGGACCGATATCTTATATACTCTCATTCCTCCTCGCTTGGTTTATAAATGAGCTTTCACCGAGAGTGAGATCACTGGTTACGATAATATTTTACGGACCCTCGATTTCCGGTTCCGCATATCTCGTATGGAAGCTGATCTTCCAGGGAGATATTTACGGACTTGCAAACGGAGCGTTGATGAAGTTCGGACTGATAACCAAACCGATAGTTTTCCTGCAGGATACAAAATACATAGTGCCGATCTGTATAATCGTATCAATTTGGACATCACTCGGAACTGCTTTCCTTTCGTTTATAGCGGGTCTTCAAGGTGTCGACAGGAGTCTTTACGAGGCAGGAGCTGTTGACGGTGTAAGGAACCGCTGGCAGGAGCTGTGGTATATAACTCTTCCGTCGATGAAGTCGATACTTATGTTCGGTGCGGTTCTTTCAATAACCGGCGCATTCGGCTTCGGCGGAATAGTCAATAACCTCTGCGGAAACCCGTCTACCGACTACGTGGCGTGGACGCTGCAACACCATATGGCTGACTACATGAACGCACGTTTCGAAGTGGGTTATGCATCGTGCATATCGATAGTACTCTTTGTACTTATGTTCGGCGCGAACTTGTTTATTAAGAATGCTCTGTCGAAGGTAGGTAGATGATATGAAGAGACTGAGAACAAGAAAGCACGCGGTCGTGCTGAACCGAAGCGTCGGCGGCGACCTCTCGATAACAATTTTATTAGGTATATTCGGTTTGTTTATGTTTTTGCCGGTCTATTACCTTATCATCACGGCGTTTAAACCGATAGGAGAAATGTTTCTGACGCCTCCTAACTTCTACGTAATAAAACCGACGATGCAGAACTTCATTGACCTGTTCGCTTCTATGACTTCGACATGGGTACCGATTTCAAGGTATATATTCAACACGGTGTTTATATCACTCGGAGCGACAGTCGGATGTCTTATAATCGGTTCAATGGCTGCTTACGCGATATCCAAAGTGCATTTCCCGGGAGCAAACGTAATCTTCCAGATGATAGTTTACTCGCTGATGATCTCGTCGACTGTAACCGGAATAGCCCACTTCATTATATTCGTTGCGCTCGGCTGGCTGAATACATATACGATATCGATAGTGCCGATCTGGGCGTCCACACTTGGACTTTACCTGATGAAGAACTTCATTGACGCGTCGATTCACGATTCAATGATAGAGGCGGCACGAATAGAAGGAGCGTCGGAATTCAGGATTTACCTTACACTGGTAATGCCTCTGGTAAAACCGGCATGGCTGACTCTTATGATAACGGTCTTCCAGCAGGTGTGGAATGCCGGGGCTTCCAGCTACGTTTACAGTGAAAACCTGAAAACATTCGATAATGCAATAAACTCGATAATTTCAGCTTCCGGCACTCAGGGAGCCGGAGCGGCTGCGACTGTCTTGATGATGAGCGTACCTATGATCGTGTTCATTATATCTCAGAGTAAGATAGTTGAAACAATGGGATCTGCGGGAATGAAAGACTGAGGAAGGAGGAACGAAAATGAGAAAATCAGGAATAAAGTTCATAGTTGGATTTCTGATGTGCGTAATGACGCTGATGATGACCGTTCTTCCGGCTTTCGCGACAGCATATTCAACTTATACGTACTCGATAGACGGAACTCAGCTTGCTTCACCAAATGCGTATGAACCGCAAAAGCTTTATGATTCCGTCAACACAAGAATATACGAAAAAACAGGATACAATCTTTCTGACCCGCGTGACCTCACAGTCGATTCTTACGGAAATATTTACGTTGTGGATTCGGCGCCGATACTTGATGAAAGCGGTAACCCCACTTCGCAGAAGATTTACCGGATAATAGTTCTTGACCCGTACTTCCAGTGTATGTATCAGATAACGGAATTCAAGAGTGAGTCGGGAGCAGTCAATACTTTCAATAATCCCGGCGGTGTTTGCGTAACCGATAAAAGGCTTTACGTTGCCGATACCGACAACAAGCGGATAGTGGTATTCAATCTTGTGGATGACGGAAGAAGTCACCCGGAATTTTACCGTATTATCCCTGAACCGCAGGCGGATATATTCAGTGCGGATATGCAGTACAAGCCGGTCGCCGTGGCTTCTGACGATAACCATATTTACGTGGTTTCGTCAACCACTTACATGGGAATTATCTCACTTGATCTGTCCGGAAATTTCCAGGGCTTTATCGGAGCTCAGAAGGTTTCGGTCGATGCTCTTACACTGTTTTTCAGACTGTTCCAGACTGCCGAGCAGAGAGCACAGTCAACAAAATACGTTTCAACAGAGTACAATAACATAGTGATGGATGAATCCGGATTCATTTATGTCACCACATCCTCACTTGACGCCGGAAAACAGCAGGAGGCAATTGACGATAAGTCCACAAGTGCTGAATATGCGCCGGTAAAGAAACTCAATACAAACGGAGAAGACATCCTGAACAGAACAGGATTTTATCCGCCGTCCGGAGAGGTCCTTGTATCAAACGTTTCGAGAAATAATGAGCCGTCAGGAGCTTCGAGAATAATCGACGTGGCAATAGGTCCGGAAGGAACCTGGTCGATAATCGATGAAAAACGTCAGAGAGTTTTTACCTACGATAAAAACGGAAATCTGCTGTTCGCTTTCGGAGATAAAGGAAAACAGCTCGGAAACCTCGAGGATATAGAGGCGATAGCTTACCAGAGTTTCAACGGCGAAGACAATATGGTGATCCTGGATAAAAGAACATGCTCCATCACCACATACACAAGGACAGAGTACGGTGATCTTCTGATCACGGCTCTGAAACACGATAACGATCAGGAATATGATCTGGCGATCCAGGACTATGACAACATACTTCAAAGAAATATCAACTTTGACGTAGCGTACATAGGAAAAGCCAAGTCGCTTTACCGCAGCGGCGATTACAACGCAGCTATGGAGCAGTACTCATTTGCTTACAATACCGACGGTTATTCACAGGCCTTTAAGATGTTCAGAAAGGACTGGGTATCAAAATACATCTGGGTGGTGCCGATAGTTGTCGTGGCGGTGTTTGCCGGACTGTATTTCTTCTTCAAACAGGCGGCAAAGGTAAACGCAAAAACAGCTGTTACGTCCGGAAAGAGAACCTTCGGTCAGGAACTGATGTTTGCATTCCATCTTATGTTCCATCCGTTTGACGGTTACTGGGACTTAAAACATGAAAAGCGCGGTTCTCTCAGAGGTGCGTTGTTCTATATGGCGCTGGCAATTCTGGTGTTCACGTATCAGAATGTCGGAAGATCGTACATGTACAATCCGAGAGGCACCTATTCGAGTCTTACCATACAGATAATGTCGATACTGGTCCCTGTGGTTCTGTTTGCCACTGCAAACTGGTGTCTTACAACACTGTTCGACGGAGAGGGAAGTTTTAAAGACATAATAATCGCAACCGGATATTCACTCGCTCCGTTGCCGTTCCTGATAATTCCGGCGACACTTCTTACACACATACTTGCATCTTCGGAATCGGGTATAATAACACTTCTGACGTCGTTTGCGTTTGTGTGGGTAGGACTTCTGCTGTTCTTCGGAATAATGATAACTCATGACTATTCGTTCATGAAAAACATTCTTACAACGGCAGGAACGATCCTCGGAATGGCTTTTATAATGTTTCTGGTGATTTTGTTTGCCACGCTGGTTTCAGATATGATCGGATTGGTAAGCAATATCATAACAGAAATCACATATCGAATGTAAGGAGGAAAAAGGCAATGAATAACAGCGCAAGAAAATTTATAACAAAATCACTGTCGGGCTTCCTTGCATTTATGACAATAGTTACACTGCTCGCTTCTCTGTCGCTTCTGCCGGTCTTCGCTGCCGATGAAGAAGAAGAGGAGGAAGAAAGAGCGTTTGAGGATATTTACAGTGACTACTATATGAACCCCTTTTATGACGCAACGGTCGACGATCTGGAAAATCCTGACTTTACAACTCAGGAAAAAAGACTTGAGGCAATGACACTTCAATATACAAAGGGCGATTTTCAGCTCTACATTGATTCGATAACCGGGGAAGTGGCAGTGAAAGATATGACAACGGGAGATATACTTTTCACAAATCCGTATGATATAGCTGAGATACCTACTTCCGCTGAATCCGGAACGAGAACGATATCGCTCATAGCCAAAAGAAAACTGCTCAGCCAGGTATCAATATCCTATACCGATAACGACGTTGTAAAGAGCTATAATTCTTTCGTTGACGCCGCACTGTTGCAGCAGATCGACATAAAGAAACTCAAAGGCGGTGTACGTGTAGAGTATTCAATAGGTGAGGAAGAGTCGAGAACTCTGGTACCGAGAAGAATAAGCGTTGACAGATACAACGAAATGATAATCGGTCAGCTTGAGGAAAACTTGCCTAACGGAAGAAACAATAACATCTTTCTTAGAGTTACTGCTTGGTATATCCTCAAAGATCCGGCAAATCTGAGCGGAACTGCCCTTGACCAGTTGTACGCCGATTACCCAATAACAAAAGAATTTCCGATATATATATTCGCCGAAGACGCAAAGCCGAGAGAAATCAAGGTGGTCGAAGGATTTATAAAAACTTACTGTCCGGAATACACATTTGAGGAAATGGACAAAGACCACAGGGAGACAGGATATGAGTCGAAGGACAAGGCGCCGGCAAACTTCAAAATGGCGCTGGAATACTATCTTACAGACTCAGGTGTTGAAGTAAGATTCCCGGCAAACGGACTTACCTTCGACGAAACAAACTATCAGCTTTCCAATATCGACATACTTCAATACATGGGAGCCGGTTCAAACGATTATTACGGTTACACGTTCGTGCCGGACGGTTCCGGAACACTGATAAGGTTTGAGGATGTAAGTAAAACCTTCGAGCTTACCGGAAAGGTTTACGGTCAGGATTATGCGTATCAGGAAATAAGTAACGCAAATCAGGAAGTATTCAGGATGCCGGTGTTCGGAGTTGTGGTTTCAAACGAAAAACAGAACGATCCGAGGTGGGGTGATTACTACTACCAGGTAAAAGATGGAAGCGGCAACGTTACTCTGGAAGTGCCCAAAGAGCAGAAGCTCTACTCAACGGGGTATTTCGCAGTGGTTACCGAAGGAGACGCACTTACCAATATAACGTCATCTCACGGAGGAAATCAGGACCACTATTTCAACTCGGTTTACTGTTCGTTTAACCCGAGACCTAAGGACTCATATAACCTTGCGGAAGCAATTTCAATCGGTTCTAACACAAAGTATACGGTTGTTTCAGACAGAAAATATACAGGCTCATTCAGAATCAATTACATAATGCTGACCGATCCTGAAAATACCGAAGGAAGAAATCCTGACAGGACTTACTACGAAACTTCCTATGTCGGAATGGCAAAGGCTTACAGGGACTATCTTGAAAAAACCGGAAGCATAACAAGACTTACGGCAGAGAATGTTCAGGAAAATATACCGCTTTACATGGAAGTATTCGGAGTAACCGAAACGGACGAGACTATACTCAGTATACCGATAACGGTGAAAAAGGCTTTGACATCTTTCGAAAATCTCAAAACTATGATAACCGAATTGAAGGCGGGCAATATCAGCAACCTGAATTTCAAACTTACCGGTTTCACAAACGGAGGTATGGTACCGACCGTGCCGACCGGCATCAAGTACGAAAGTGTTGTCGGAAAGAACAGCGGTTTCAGGGATTTTCTTGATTATGCGGTAACGGAAGGTGTGGGAGTTTATCCGGAGTTCGACTTTGCGTATATGATGGATACGGCAATGTTCGACGGATTCTCATACAGAAGAGACGCAGTAAAGACGATAGATAACCGTTATATAACAAGAAGAGAGTACGACGCTGTACTCCAGACATTTGTGACCAGTGGAAAGATCTGTATCTCTCCCTGTGTTTACGGCAGCTTCTTTGAAAAATTCAATAAGTCGTTCACAAAATTGCTTGAAGGCAGAACGACTAATATATCACTAAGTACAATGGGTTCGGATCTGAATTCCGACTTTGATGATGATGATCCGTACAACAGAGAGGATGCAAAGAACTTCACAACCGAAATGCTGAAACAGTTTACGGTAAACGGCAGCTACGGAAAGATAATGGTAGATTCCGGAAATGCGTACTCAATACCGTACGCTTCAGTGGTGCTCAATGCTCCGCTCGACTCAAGCCGTTATCTCAACACAAGTGAGGCTGTGCCGTTCTTCGGAATGGTGTATCACGGTTATCTGGTGTTCGCCGGAAAACCGACAAACTCAGCCGGAGATATAAACTACGAAATTCTCAAAATAATAGAAAACGGAGCTACGCTCTTCATGCAGTTCTCGTATCAGAACGTTGAGATACTGAAAGAAGATCCGACTCTCTCAAAATATTACGCGATTTCGTATGAGATCTGGAAAGAGACTCTGATTTCCAAGTATGATGGAAACGGAAATCTCGTTTCTCTCGGACTCTATGACCAACTCAACAACGCACTTAAAGATGTACAGACATCGCTGATAAATGATCACGCCTATCTTGACTGTATAAGACAGTTCACAGATCAGGAAAGACAGAATATCACTACCGATGCGACGGCGGCATATAATTCGGATTACTCGATATACGATGCCGACTATCAGAAGTATGCAAGTCTTGTTGAACTTCATGACAGGCTTATGGCTGAATATGACGAAAAGCTTAAAGAGGCAGGTGTATATGACAACAGCTCCGTGATAACCTGGCTCACCGATGAAGAAAAGGCAGCAATAGTTGCTTTGGGCAACGGTGCGGTGCTTGACGAAATAATCCGTTACTACACAGAGCAGGCTGACGAAGCCAACGTTCAGACTTATACCGCACTCAAAGATCAGTACAACGTAATTATCAATGACAGAACTGCTATGCTTTCAGCTTACGGAGTATCCAACAGAGACAATCTCGTTGCTCAGAGAGACACCATCAAGGCAAACAGAGACGCACTTGATCTTAATGACTACATCGAAATTGAAGAGAACGAGATCGACAGAGATATAAGTGACGGAAGTGTAGTCTACGTTGAGTACGACAACGGACATTGGTTTGTTCTGAATTACAACAACTTCGTTGTGGATGTTGTGGTAGAAGGACAGACATTGACGATTCAGCCCAAGGATTTTTACGATTCAAGGGCAACAGCTTGACAAAGGGAGGTAAACAGAAATGAGTACAAAAGCACCAAAACGCCGCAGGGCGGCCTCTCTTGATAAGAGAAAGGCAAGGGGCGGATATCTGTTCGTGCTTCCGTTTATACTCGGACTTATACTAATATATTTCCCTGTCATAATCGATTCCTTCAGATATTCACTTTCTTCAATGACGTTTCAGGATGGGGCTTTCAAGATAACTTTTATCGGACTTGAAAATTATCAGGAAGCGCTTTTCGTTGATACATCTTACGTAAAAACTCTTATGGGCGGAATACAGAGTCTGATAGTCGACATCCCGGCAATAGTGATATTCTCCCTGTTTATAGCGGTTATACTCAATCAGAAAGTGCTTGGTCGTGCCGTATTCAGAACGATATTCTTTATACCGGTCATATGTGCAACCGGAATAATGGAATCAATAGCGGCGGCAACCTCGTCTTACAATGACTACATAGCCGACCAGGGACAGTCGATAAATACCGGTGCGCTTGAAAGCGGCGGTTTTCAGATGAATGCGGAAAAAATAACACAGCTTTTCGAAAACATGAAGATAGGAACCGAACTTGCTGATTTTGTTGTCGGAGCTGTCAACCGTATATCCGGTATAATTGACCGCTGCGGCGTACAGATGCTGATACTGCTGGCAGCGCTGCAATCGATATCGCCTTCAATATATGAATCTTGTTCAATAGACGGAGCAACTACCTGGGAAACATTCTGGAAAATAACGCTTCCCATGATAAGCCCGATGATACTTGTAAGTGCGGTTTATACGGTTATAGACTCATTTACGTCTGAATCAAATCAGGTTATGGCGTACATTAACAATAAATACAGCGAAGCAGACGGAAACACACTTTCTGCGGCAATGGCATGGATGTATTTCGGAATAATAATTCTGATAGTAATGGTGGTCGTTGCCGTAATGCAGGCGTACGTATTCTATCAGAGACGCGATAACTGAGAAAGGGGGACGATAATATATGGATAATCAGGCAAATGCTCCAAAAGTATTAAAAGAGAGCAAAAACAAAATAGTAGTGGATTTTGAAAGAACGTCCCTGAAAGAGAGACTCCGTCTGAAATATCTGAATATCTCGTACGCCGGGATGCTTGTGTGGAGATTTTTCAGGTTTCTGCTCCTTATGGGAGTGTCATACGTAATACTGTATCCCTTCTTTTCGAAGATAACTTCATCGTTTATGAGCGCGGAGGACTTCGTTGACGTTACCGTAAAACTGATACCCAAGTACCCGACTCTTGACACCTACAAGGCCATTATAGTAGACCTGAGCTACTTCAAGGCACTGTTTAATACTGCGCTCCTGTCGCTTGTCTCGGCTTTGCTGCAAATGTTTATCTGCTGTATAATCGGATACGGATTTGCAAAATTCAAATTCCGCGGTTCGAAATTGCTTTTCGCATTTGTGCTGCTGACAATGATAGTTCCTCACTCAACCATAAAGCTTTCACTTTACATGAAGTTTAAGTACTTTGATGTTCTGTGGTTGACTAAGTTGCTGGGAGGCGGGGTGTTCCCGTGGCTGGACATAATACCGGAAGCTGAAACAGGAATGTTTGTCAACGGAACTTCGCTCGACCTTACCAATACGCTGTGGCCGCTTGCAATACTGTCACTTGGCGGACTGGCGTTCAAGAACGGACTCTACATTTTCATGATGCGTCAGTTCTTCAAAGGAGTTCCCGATGAGCTTGAAGAGTCCGCATACATCGACGGCTACGGAATAATGAAAACATTCTTCCTCATAGTAATACCGCTTTCGGTACCTATGATGATAACAGTCTTCCTGTTTGCCTTCTCTTGGCAGTGGACTGATGAGTTTTACACCGGACTGTTTTTCAGTAAAACGAAGATGTACCTACTTCCGCACCTTGTCGGACAGGTTCCGAGGTCGCTGGATACGCAGTACGCCGGACAGTCACTGTTTGAGGCAGCGATCCAGAATACTATCGGACTTATGATAATAGTTCCGATACTGGTGGTCTATCTGTTCTGTCAGAGGTTCCTTGTTGAGGGAATTGAGCGCTCCGGACTTGTTGGTTAACCGTAAGGTTCTATTCAGCAAAGCATTAATTTTTTACCTATTCAACTCAAATAAGCGCCGCAAAGACCGGTTTCGGTTTTTTGCGGCGCTTTTTTACGCCGGTTAAGTTTTTTTGCGGCGCTCTTATGCCGGCTTCGTTGTCTGACAAGATAACAAAGTCAAACGAGAATTTCAGATTGAAAAAAACAAAATGTCTATGCGGAGTTTTTTCGGGCTAAAATAAACGGCAGTAAGCATTTGTTTTTTTACGACCGTGAGGACAGAATACAGTACGGAATTGAAACGGTTAAGGAAGGGTAAGATATAAAAAATAACCGGAGGCTGAGCTGAGATGAAAAAAACCATAGTGTGTGTTTACGGAAAAGGGAAAAATACATCGGAAGTCTTTGCGCGACTGTGCGGATTATGCGAACAGAGCGGCTGCAATGAATATATCTACTGCGGGATAATAGATTTGCCGGACTGGATCTGTTACAGGAGTTCAGGCGACAGCGGGACAGAAGATAAAGTAAAAAGGTTTGTCAGATATTACGGAAAAAGATTCGGCGGGGATCTTTTTTGCGCGGTGAGGCAAAGAAGATATTATATTGAGGGAAAACAACCGGCGTACTGTTGTGTGGACGGAAGTCTGGGGGCACTCAAAAGTCTTTGGCGGTTTGCAGGCGGTAGAAAAGAGGAGTTTTTTCCCGTTTACGGTAAGGTAAACTACGAAGTACTTTCCGAAGCAGACAAAATATACTACTCAGCTTTATTGGGAAACGAAGCTCCGCAGAAAAGAGACATAATCGAAAAGCATGGGTTGGAAAAGATGGAAAACGAGTTAACTGAGGGGACAGTCATTGTACGCAATAAAAAAGACGGCAATCCGGCGGGTAAAGCCGCTGACAGAATATTCGGACGCAGCAGGTCAGAAGGTAAATCAGGTGAGTGTTTGGAAATACTGCTGAGTCATAATGCGCTTGACAAGCTTCTTTCTACCGGAATAAGCGAAGAAGATATCGAAGTTAAAGAATCTATGGTAACGGAAACCGAAAATTACCGAAAAAAAATATTTTTGCCGAAAAAATGCCGTTTCAAAGTTATTAAAAAATTTCCAAAATGACTTGAAATTACTCAAGAAAATATGATATACTGAAATCAATTAAGTGTGAAAAGGTGCGGTCATGAAAGTAGAAAAAATGAACTGCGGAGACGGAATTGAGTTTTCGGTCCTCCGTACCGATAAATTCAAAAACGATATACTGGTAGTCAATTTTCTGATGCCGAAAACGGAAAAAAATATCGCTGTCGGCAATTTGCTGTCCAAAATGTTTTTAAGAGGTACTGAAAAACACAGCACAAATCTCGGAATAAACAGAGTTCTCGCCGGACTTTACGATGCTTCGGTATCGGTTGCGCACATTGCTCTTCCGGACGCCATGTGTTTCAGGCTGAGCTGTAATTTTGTCGACGACAGGTTTATACCTGACGGCGACAGAACTTCGGTACTTTCCGGTGTCATTTCTATGATCAAGGAGATGCTTGAATTCCCTCTTACCGACGAGAACGGAAACTGGAAAGAAGAGTATATTCAAAGCGAAAAAAGTAATCTGCTCGATGAACTGAGAGCCCAGAAAAACAATAAGGACTCCTTTGCATTACGACGTTTTTCGGAAATATGGCACGAGGGTATGTCGATGGCACTGAACTCGGGAGGCACTGAGGACAGTATCACGGAGGTGACTTCTGCCGATCTCAACGGATATCTCGGTGAAATGAAAAAAACTGCGCCGGCTGATGTAGTGTTTGCCGGGAATTACACAGCGTTCAAAGAGGAAAAATGTCTTGAATTTATAAAATTTCTGAGTGGGCTGAGGAGCGGTTGTAAGACAAATTATATCAACGCTGTTCCGGAAATTGCGGCAGCAGAAAAACTGAAAGAAGTGCGTGAGAAAACAGACGCAAAGCAAAGCCGTATGCTGCTCGGATACAGGATAGATAAAAGCGGAGCGTCCAGATACGCAAGATCGGTATTCTGCGAAATATTCGGCGGCTCGCCTACGAGCAGACTGTTTACAAATGTCAGGGAAAGACTGAGTCTTTGTTATTACTGCTCGGCAACGTACAGCGAAAGTACGGGAGAGCTGACAGTCAGAAGCGGACTTGACGCCGAAAACCGCGACTTGGCGGCAGATGAGATAGCCCGTCAGCTTAAACTACTGGCCGACGCAGAAAATATAAGCAGCGGTGAACTCGAAGCCGCCAAAAAAGGTCTGGTAAATATGTATAAGAGTATCAACGACAATGTCTACGCCTATTCCTCATGGTATCTGAGTTCAAAGCTGTGCGGTCTTGATACGGATATTGACAATTACGTAAGCGGAGTTTGTGAAGTAACGGCAGAGCAGGTTGCCGTGGTTGCGTCGGCGGTCAAACAGGAGATAAGTTATATACTTGTCGGTAACGTGAAGGAATGAAACCGGAAAGGCGGCAGTAATACAGAATGAGACAAAAACAGATAATCAGCAGTCCCTTGATAGGCGAGGAAATGATTAAAATAACCCATGAAAGCGGACTCACGGTATATATTTCAAAAAAAGACTTCGGAATGTCTTATGCAGTGTTCGGTACAAGATACGGCTCAATAGAAAACACTTTTACCGTCGACGGTGAACGGACCGAAGTGCCGCACGGTATTGCTCACTTTCTTGAACATAAGATGTTTGAGTCAGAGGACGGAAGCGACGGCTTTGAAAAGTTCGGAAAATACGGTGCGGATGCCAACGCCTACACATCTTTTGACCGGACAGCGTACATTTTCAGCTGTACCGAAAACTTTTACGAATCGCTTGAAGTGCTTCTCCGAATGGTGACAACACCGCATTTTACCGAAAAAAACGTTGAAAAAGAAAAAGGCATAATACGTCAGGAAATAAAGATGTGCGAGGACAGGACCTCTTATCGCAGGTATTATAACCTTTTGAAGGCGCTTTACGGTAATTTGCCGATAGCGATACCTGTAGCGGGGACGGTGGAGTCAATAGGAAAGATAACGCCGGAATTGCTCTACAAATGCTATAATGCGTTTTACAGAATGAGCAATATGGCGCTTTGCGTTTGCGGCAATCTGGATGAAGACTCGGTAATGGAAATTGTAGACAGAGTGATAGGCAACAGATCTGTCGGTACCGTATTGCCGGAATACCCGGCGGATGACCTCGAAGCTGCGTCCGGATTTATTTCAGACGAGATGGATATTTCAAAACCAATCGGCGCAATAGGATTAAAGATACCGCTTAATGTCAAGAATGAGGTTTTAGACATACTTTGCAACGCTGTTTTCGGTGAGAGCGAAGAATTTTACAGCAGTCTTTACGAAAAACGCATGGTCAATCATTACGATATCGGTTGTGACTGCGTAAGAAATGCCAAAACAATGATAATCGAATTTGACAGCGACAGTCCGAAGAAGGTGTATGAAGGATTTCTGAAACATATCGAAAAGATCAGAATTGACGGAGTTGACGTTGAAGCATTCGAAAGAGCCAAAAAAACCGAGTATGCCGAAACACTGAGAAAATATGATTCTTCTATTTCTGTCGCAGAGGCGGTATTCGACGGTTTCATTGACGGTAACGACTTTATCGGACTTGCTGAAAGGTACTCGGCGGTCACAGCGGATGACGTGAATCAATTGGCAAAACAAATATTCAAAAAAGAAAGTACGGCATTGAGCGTGGTCTGTCCGAAAGGCTACATCGAAGCGGAGAAGGATTGAAGATGGGATATACTTCAAGCAAAATTGCGTTCCCGGGGCTGGGAATCGGAGAATTCACAATAGACAGAGTGGCGTTCACGGTGTTCGGTCATCCGGTGGCGTGGTACGGAATAATTATAGCTACCGGTATGCTGCTTGCAATACTGTATATAATGTACAGGGTAAGAGAGTATAAGGGAATGACGGCTGATGACATAATAGATTTTGCACTTTTTGTTGTGATTGCCGGAGTGATAGGGGCAAGGCTTTATTACGTTATAACCGCTGACAGAGATTATTCGTTTACCGAAATATTTGCCATTTGGGAAGGCGGTCTGGCAATATACGGAGGAATAATCGTCGGAGGAATAACGGCACTGCTTGTATGCAGATATAAAAAAATCAGATTTCAGTGCTTCTTTGACATGCTTGCGCCGGCGGTAATGCTGGGACAGCTGATAGGAAGATGGGGGAATTTCTGTAACGGAGAGGCGTTCGGAACGGAAACGGCTTCATTTCTGAGAATGCAGCTTACCCACGTATATGCCAGCGGAACAGAGCATTATATCGGAATGGTACATCCGACTTTTCTTTACGAGTCGCTTTGGAATCTTGCCGGATTTATTCTTCTGAACGTGTTTTACCGTAAAAGAAAATTTGACGGTCAGATAGTGCTGGGTTATCTTGCCTGGTACGGTTTCGGGCGTATGTTTATAGAAGGGCTGAGAACTGACAGCCTTTATGTCGGACCGTTCAGGATCTCTCAGGTAGTGGGGCTGCTTTCATTCCTTGCCGCTACGTCCGTTATGATCTATATTTTGGTTACCGGTAAAGGAAAGAGATACGAAAGCGCTTCTTACAAAACCGCAAACGTTGCGACGGCGAGTGAGACTGATGAAGCCGCTGACGGTATGACAACCGCTATGGACAAAGCTGTTGCAGATACGTCGGCGAGTACGGGAAGCGGTTGTGATGACGAAAATTCATCAGCGGAAAAAAACGACGGCGGAAAGCCTGAGCAAAAGGACAATTCAGAGAATAACAAATGACTAAAAGACTGAGTAACCATCCGATAAGAATTCAGATATAAAATCCGAGCATGAAAAAACCGGCGAAACAATCGGGTACAAAATTTGTGTATTCAGCCGGGAGTATAAAAAACATCCGGCATATCCTGTCATAAAGAGATGTGCGGAGAATTCCGGAACGGGAAAGCGGGTTTTACTTAAAAGTAAAATAGCGCCCGTGAAAATCCCGATCAGCGGGTTTTGACCGAAAAATTGTTTGTAATGTAAATAAAAAATCCGAAAGGAAGACTATAATGGCAGAAATAATCAGCGGAAAAGAGATAAGTGAAAAAGTCAAAGCTGAAATAAAAGCGGAAACTGAAAAAATGAAGGAAAAACCGGGACTTGCTGTGATAATCGTCGGAGAGGATCCGGCGTCAAAGGTTTACGTCAACAACAAGGCAAAGGGTTGTGAACAGGTAGGTTTTCTTTCAAGAGTTTACAGACTGCCGGAATCCACCCGATTTGAAGAGCTGTCGGAGCTTATAAAACAACTCAACACCGACAGGGAAATCGACGGCATACTCGTGCAGCTCCCTTTACCGAAGCATATAAGCGAAAAAGAAGTAATAAATCTGATAACGCCGACAAAAGATGTGGACGCTTTTCATCCGGTAAATACCGGAAGGATAATGACCGGTGATTATTATTTCCTACCTTGCACACCTGCCGGAGTAATGCGTATGCTGAGGGAGAAAAAGATAAGCGTAGCGGGTAAAAAATGCGTTGTAGTCGGAAGATCAAATATAGTCGGCAAACCGCAGGCTATGCTGATGCTCAATGAAAGCGCAACGGTAACCGTCTGTCATTCAAAAACAGTAAATCTGAAAGAGGAGTGCCGACAGGCAGATATACTGGTCGTCGCTATCGGAAAGGCAAAATTCATAACCGCCGACTACATAAAACCCGGAGCGGTGGTTATCGACGTCGGAATGGACAGGGATGAAAACGGGAAATTGTGCGGTGACGTCGATTTTGAAGGCGTCGAAAAGGTGGCGGGTGCTATCACTCCGGTTCCCGGAGGAGTAGGACCGATGACGATTGCCATGCTCCTGTCAAACACTCTGACCGCGGCAAAATACGCCGGAAAAAAATAAAACAATAAAATTCAGTGATTTGCGCCGGAAGGGGGAAGGCATAATGACAGATGAAAATTTCGGTAAGAAAATAAAGCTGTATCTGCTTTCTCACAGTGTGAAACCGATATGTTGCAGAACATCATTCATAACCGGCACTGAGGTTTTCGGGAAAAAAAGAAAAAATGAGCTTACCGATGCCGTGGAAGAGTACAAATCAAAGCTTTTAAGCAAACGTTCCAGAATGCTTATCGAGGACGAAAGACAGTGCGGTTATCTGCCGGCTGAGGAAAACGGGGAAAAATTTCCGGTTTCCAGCGGCAGAGTCTGCCCAAGCTGCTTTTCAATGCTGCTCAGAGGCGCATTCCTTGTATGCGGCAGGGCAAGCAGCGGAGCCGGAGGCTTGCATCTTGAAATTCCGATGCCGGGGGATGCTGCCAAAACAATGGTTACGGAAAATCTTTCAAAGGTCGGAATAGAATTAAAAACGGCGGTAAGGCGCAAAGAAAAGCTGTTGTACTGCAAAAAAAGAGAAACCATATCCGATTTTCTTGCTTATATAGGAGCGGCGGCGCTTTCGTTTGAGCTTATAAACAACGGCATAATGAATGAGACAAGAGCCGAAGCAAACAGACAGAAAAACTGCGATACGCAGAATATTCAGAAAACAGTGGTCGCGGCAGAAAGACAGCTTATGGCGGTAAAAGCTTTGAAAGAGCACGGGCAGCTTGAAAAATTGCCGGCGGGACTGTATGAGACCGCTGTTATAAGAATGGAAAATCCGATAGAACCGCTTGATGTGATTACCGAATTGCACGGCGGACGCCTGACAAAATCGGGGGTCAACCACAGACTCGGCAAAATCGTGGAGATCGCTGAAAATAAAGGATATATCAAAAAGCGAAGACAGAATAACCGGTAAATATCGAAAGGTTGAATCAAATGGAATTATGTTCAAGATGTCACGTTAACCCGGCAATGGTTTATATAATGAGGCAGGACGCAAGCGGAGTGAAAAACGAGGGGCTTTGTCTTAAATGTGCCAGAGAGCTCGGAATAAAGCTTCCCCCGAATGTGGAAAACGCAGGCGAAATGCTTCAGAATTTCAACGAAAATATGCAGAGCCTGATTGAAAGTGACGATCCCGAAAATCAGGGTAAAGCCCCGATGATAGATTTTGATAAACTCAGCTCACTCTTTTTCGGCGGCAACGGTCAGACGGGCGATCCGAAGCAGAAGAAAAAATCCGATCAGCAGAAAAAGACACAGGACACCGATAACGGAAGAAAGTCTGTAAACCAGTTCTGTATAAATCTCACGGACAAAGCAAAAGAGGGAAAGCTCGACAGAGTGATCGGCAGGGAAAAGGAGCTCGGGCGCCTTATGCAGATACTTCTGCGCAGACAGAAGAATAATCCGTGCCTTATAGGAGAACCCGGGACCGGAAAAACGGCAATAGCCGAAGCGCTGGCACAGAGGATCGTTGCAGGAAATGTCCCGTATAAACTTAAAAACAAAGAAGTGCTCCTTGTCGATATGACGGCGCTTGTTGCCGGAACGCAGTTCAGAGGTCAGTTTGAGGGCAGAATGAAAGCTCTTATAAACGAAGTAAAGGCATTGGGCAACATAATACTTGTAATAGATGAGGTGCACAGTATCGTCGGAGCGGGTGACGCCGAAGGCTCAATGAACGCCGCCAATATACTTAAACCTGCACTTTCAAGGGGAGAGATTCAGCTCATAGGTGCGACTACTTTGACAGAGTACCGGAAATATATTGAAAAGGACTCTGCGCTCGAAAGACGTTTTCAGCCGATTATAGTGGAAGAGTCATCGGTAAGCGATACCATAGAAATACTGAAAGGAATAAAAAATTACTATGAAGAATATCATAGAATAAACATTCCCGACAGCATAATACGGAAAACCGTTGAACTCTCCGAAAGATATATAACGGACAGATTTCTGCCTGACAAGGCGATCGATCTGCTTGATGAGGCGTGCTCAAACCTTGCGATGAACTGTAAGGATTTGGACAGACTTGACGAGGTAAGTGAAAACCTTGAAAAACTGCGCGGCGAAGAAAAAAGTCTCAGTGAAAAGATAAGCGAAGTTCCGGAAGGAGAAGAAAACGACGCCTATAAACGTCTCGCTGAGCTGCGTACCGAAATCATGGCGCAGGAGAAGGAAGCGGCAAGACTTACGGAAATTCAGAACGGACTTACACTTACGGAGGACCGTCTGGCAAACGTCATAGAGGTCTGGACCGGAATACCCGCAAGCAGTATAACCGAAAAGGAGTTTGACAAGCTCGCACGGCTCGAAGAAACGCTGAAAAAGTATATAGTCGGACAGGATAAGGCGATCTCAGCGGTTGCGAGAGCGATAAAGCGAAGCAGGGTAGGCGTGAGCGCAAAAAGAAAGCCGTCATCCTTCATTTTTGCCGGTCCGACGGGAGTTGGAAAGACTGAGCTTGTAAAAAGGCTGGCAAATCTTTTATTTGACGCACCGGAGTCGCTCGTACGTCTTGATATGTCCGAATTTATGGAAAAGCATGCGGTTTCAAGGCTGATAGGGTCGCCTCCCGGTTATGTCGGTTACGACGACGCCGGACAGCTGACGGAAAAGATAAGAAGAAAACCTTATTCGGTAGTACTTTTTGATGAAATAGAGAAGGCACACCCGGATGTAATGAATATACTGCTCCAAATACTCGACGACGGCAGAATAACCGACGCACAGGGAAGGACAGTCAACTTTGAGAATACCGTCATAGTTATGACCACCAACGCAGGTTCACAGTACGGCGGTTCTGCAATAGGTTTCGGAGAGAATGCCGGAAAACGCGAGGAGGAAAAAACCGAACAGAAGCTGTCGGAATTTTTACGGCCGGAGTTTCTGAACAGAGTAGACGAAATTGTAACTTTCAGAAGTCTCGACAAACAGGATTTTGCAAAGATAGCGGTTATAATGCTTGACGAAACCTGCGACGCACTGAGAGGGAAAGGCTATAAAGTTTCGTACGACGCAAATGCGCCGAAGGCGATTGCGGAAAATTCTTTCTCGGAAAAATACGGCGCACGCAATATGCGCAGATATATACAGACCGAAATTGAGGACGTTATAGCCGAAAAGATCATTTCTTCGAGAAGCGGAACAGCGCTTATTTCAATAAAGGGCAAGCCGGGCCTGAGCGGAATAGAGGTTATTACCGCCTGACGGCGACAGTTCGGAATATTCCGGGTTAAGACAAGGAGGGCTTAAAAATGACGGAAACAGTCAGAGTGCCGCATTGGACTGAGGGAAGCGGAAAAGCTCTCCTTCTACATATCTTTATGAAAACAGGTGATTATTACAGAAAAGGAGACATACTGTTCAGTTACAGCTGGGACGGCGCAGAGCTTGAAGAAAGAGCCTACGAGAACGGAAAAGTGATTGCAGTGCTTTTTTCCGACGGTGAGAGTGTAGAGATCGGCACGCCTGTTATTGTCACGGAAACCGAAAAAACAGTGTCAGAATGACGGCAGGAGAATAGAATGATAAACGGAAGGCAGTTTGCAGTCCTTGCAGAATATTACGACAGACTCAACGGTGCAGATTACAGACAGTATGCGGAATTTGTAAAGCAAATAATGTCCGAATACGGGACCGGTAAGGAAGAACTTGTGCTTGACATGGGTTGCGGTACAGCGGAGCTTACGGTAGAGCTGTCAAAGGCAGGGTATGATATGATAGGTCTTGACATATCGGAAAATATGCTTGCGGCAGCGGCGGAAAACGCAAGGAAAAACGGTGCGGACATACTGTTTTTAAGGCAGGATATGAGGCGTTTTGAGCTTTACGGTACGGTAGACGCAATAGTTTGCAGTCTTGACGGGATAAATTATATAACCGAAAGCAGCGGACTTGACGAATGCTTTTCCCGTGTCAGAAACTATCTTAATCCCGAAGGAATATTTATTTTTGACGTCAACAGCGAATACCGGTTTAGGGAGATATTCGCAAAGCGTGATTTTTTTGTCGAGGAAGCGGACGTCAGTCTCGGCTGGAAGAATGTGTTTCATGAAAAAAGCGGTATATGTGACTTTGAGCTGACACTTTTCATAAGGGAAGGCGAAGTGTACAGGCGAAGGAAAGAATATCAGCGTGAAAAGCTCTGGACACGTGAGGAACTATACCGGCATCTCAGAGAAAACAAGCTTGATGTCGTAGCTGAATTTTCGGATCTGAACAAAGGGAAAATAACCGGGAATTCAGAGAAGTGGTATTTTGCGGTTAAAAGACTGAACGCCGAATGATTAAAAGATCAAAAGTGCGAAAATCAGCGGTTGACGTTTACAAAAAGAAAATATAAAATTTTTGCCGAAAAGTATTGACAAAGACATGGTGATATGATATAATGTTGAACGTCGCAAGAGTGGAATGACAAGGGAGCATAGCTCAGCTGGGAGAGCACTTGCCTTACAAGCAAGGGGTCACAGGTTCGAGCCCTGTTGTTCCCACCAT
>CALWJW010000005.1 GCA_944381095.1 uncultured Clostridia bacterium
AAGCAGTGGGATTCAAACGGATAATCCGCCTGATCTGTCAGTGTAGCAGAGGTGATTTTCGGGCGCTCTGCAAACGGTCAAAAGTTTTTTGCCGAAAACTCCGGAATGCGCAAAAAAACCGGCTCATTATCTGCACCGCACTTGTCCGGAAAAGAAATGGAAAAGTAATGCAAGTATAATAATCCCGGTTTTTTACGCAAACAAAAAAAACTGCCGTTTGGCGGCAGCTTTTTTTAAATCCGGATCAGAATATTTTGCTTTCTGCGGATTCCGGGTCAGGTCTGAAAGTGGCACAAACGGTTTCGTTACTGCTTGTCGCCTGCATCGGACCTATCTCTATCTGCTTTGCCTGACAGCAACCGTGACCGTCGTTGTAGGCACAGTTGATGGCGTTGCAGAGAACGCCGCTTATTTTCTGTGTAGGGTTATTTATCTGCATATTTGCCTCCGTTATGAATTTCCGGAATTATTTTTAGCCGGGCAAGGTAAAATATACGTGAATCGAAAGGGAAAAATATGGCATTGTATGCGATAGCAGACACGCATCTTTCTCAGAGTTCGGGGAAACCGATGACGGTTTTCGGACCTAAATGGAATAACTGGACTGAAAAACTGTGCTCAAATTGGAGAGCGGCAGTGAGCGAAGCCGATACGGTAGTGGTGGCAGGCGACATATCCTGGGCGATGACTTTTCAGGAAGCAGAGGCGGATCTCAGGTTGCTTGACAGCCTGCCCGGAACAAAAATAATCATGAAAGGCAATCACGATTTCTGGTGGGGAACGGTAAAGAAAACCGAGGATTTTCTCAGGGAAAACGGTCTCGGTTCGATAAAAATCCAGTATAACAACAGCGTGATGGCGGAAAACAAAGCGGTATGCGGTTGCCGGGGATGGTACACTGACAGAAAGACCGCGCCGGAAAATACCGATTATGAAAAGATAATGTCAAGAGAAGAGGCGCGACTGGAAAGAAGCCTTATGCATGCGCAGGAAAATTATCCTGAACTTGAAAAAAAGGTTTTTTTTCATTTTCCGCCGGTGTTCGGGGATTTTGTCGGAGAAAAATTCGTAAACGTACTCCTGAGGTATGGAATAAGCGAAATATATTACGGTCATATCCACGGCAAGTACAATATACCGTCAGTCACTGAGTACAAGGGAATAAAAATGAGGATAATATCGTCTGATTACCTTGATTTTACTCCGATACCTGTTGAAATATGAAAGTGTGCGGCGAATAGTTAAATAAATATTAATTTTCCGAAAAGATGTTGACTTTTGAGTGCGGGATGTGTAAAATAATAAATTGAATATTTATATAATGTACAATGAAAGGAGCGTCATCGCGCGCAAGGACAGACAAAGAAGCGATGAAGTAAAAAAATGGGTCTTATAAAAGCAGAAAAACTTGAAAAAAGCAGAGCATCGATCGAGTTCGGGATTGCAAAGGAAGCTCTTGACGCCGAGATCAAAAACGTCTACAAAAAAGAAGTAGTAAAAATGAACGTGCCCGGATTCCGCAGAGGAAAAGCACCGCTTGCCATAATCGAAAAGCTTTACGGCAAAGGAATATTCGCCGATGAGGCGCTTAACAATCTTCTTCCTGACGCTTATGAGGAAGCGATAAAAGAATCGGAGCTGAAGCCGGTTTCGCGTCCTGAGTTTGATGTTATCTCAATGGACGGTAACGGAAAGGTCGTGCTTAAAGCAACATTTGACGTAAAGCCGGAGGTTACACTCAAAGAGTATAAAGGGCTGAAAGCGGAGATAGAAAAGACTGAGATAACTGATGAAGCTGTTGATAACGAGATCAGAAATGCACAGAGAAGAGCGGCAAGAGAAATCGAAGTGACCGACAGAGCGGCTGAAATGGACGATATAGCGGAAATAGACTATGACGGATATGCAGACGGAGTTGCGTTTGAAGGCGGAAAAGGCGAAAAGCATAAGCTGAAACTCGGTTCCGGACAGTTTATTCCGGGATTTGAGGAGCAGGTAGTCGGAAAGAATATCGGAGAAGAGTTCGACGTCAACGTGACCTTCCCGCAAGAATACCACGCAGCCGAGCTTGCCGGAAAAGCTGCGGTCTTCAAGTGTAAGCTTCATTCTCTGACAAAAGAAGAGCTTCCGGAGCTTGACGACGAGTTTGCCAAAGATATGTCCTTTGATACGTTCGATGCGTATAAAGCTGATGTAAGGGCAAAGCTCGAAGAAAGAAACAGGAAAGCCATGGATCAGATAACGGAAAACAAGCTTCTTGACGCGCTTGTCGAGAATATGGAAGCTGATATTCCGGAATCCATGTATGTAAATGAAACCGAAAACGAAGTAAGAGAGTATGACATGCAACTCCGTTCGAACGGACTTGATCTGAATACATACTTCAAGTATACAGGTCAGAATCTTGATCAGCTCAGAGAAAATTTCAGACCGAGAGCGGAGCGTTCGGTGAAGGTACGCCTCGCGCTCGAAGCGGTCGTCAAAGCCGAGAATATCACGGCGAGCGATGAGGAGATCGAGAAGGAATATCAGCGTATGGCTGATATGTACTCAATGGAACTCGATAAGGTAAAGGAAGCGGTGGCAAAAGAGGACGTGGCAAACGACCTTAACGTACAGGCGGCGCTCAGACTGATAAAGGACAACGCCGTTATAACCGAAAAGGATGTTGCAGCCGCACAAGCCGAAAATACAGCAACCGAAGAAAAACCGGAATAATCCTTACTCTGTGAATAAATCAGCGTTTGGATGAATATAATCAGTAAAAGCAGGAAATGGAAAGGACTGAGGAAAAGATGGCACTGGTACCAACAGTAATACAGCAGACAAACCACGGTGAAAGAGCCTACGATATATATTCACGACTTCTGACGGACAGGATAGTCTTCCTTTCTGACGAAGTTAACGACGTTACGGCATCGCTTGTAGTCGCACAGCTTCTGTTTCTGGAATCTCAGGACGCCGACAAGGATATATCGTTCTATATAAACAGCCCCGGCGGCTCGGTTTCAGCGGGACTTGCGATCTATGACACAATGAATTATATCAAATGTGATGTTTCGACAATCTGCGTCGGAATGGCGGCGAGCATGGGTGCGTTTCTGCTTTCGGCGGGAACCAAAGGAAAGAGACTTGCGCTTCCCAACAGTGAGATAATGATACACCAGCCGCTCGGAGGATTTCAGGGACAGGCGTCGGACATAAAAATACATTCGGAGCACATACTCAGAACCAAGGAAAAGCTTAACCGCATACTTGCGGAGAATACCGGCAAGCCGCTTTCTGTTGTGGAAGCGGACACCGACAGAGATAATTTCCTTACAGCGCAGCAGGCACTCGAATACGGACTGATCGACAAGGTGCTCGAAAAGAGAGCCTGAGTTATAAGCGCATAGCAGGAAGATACCGCAAAGCGGAAAAACAAACGGTAGAGGACCGCCGGAAAAGGCGGTCCTTTATAACGAAAAACGGAGGCGAAAATGGCAAACAGCAGCGGAAAAGGTCCGATAAGACACTGTATGTTCTGCGGCAGAAATGAAAAAAGCGTGGAGTTTCTTATACCTTCACCTACCGGACTGTATATTTGCAACAATTGTGTACAGGTATGCAACGAAATAATAAGCGAGGCAGAAAAGAACAGGGATTATGCCGGACTGAGTTACGAGACACTTCCGAAGCCCAGGGAAATAAAGAAGATTCTCGATGATTATGTTATAGGACAGGATGACGCGAAAAAAACGCTGTCAGTCGCGGTTTATAACCATTACAAAAGAATTTTGCAGGGCGGAAGAGGTACAAAGAACGCAAAATCCGGAAAGAAAGACGACGACGTTGAGATTCAGAAGAGCAACGTGTTGCTTCTCGGACCGACCGGAGTCGGAAAGACCTACCTGGCGCAGACGCTTGCAAAAACTCTGAAAGTACCGTTTGCGATAGCAGATGCGACTACACTTACCGAAGCAGGGTACGTTGGAGAGGATGTTGAAAATATACTTCTCAGACTTATCCAGGCGGCGGATTTCGATGTTAATCTGGCGGAAATGGGAATTATATACATTGACGAGATAGATAAGATATCAAGACGTTCCGAAAACAGATCGATAACTCGGGACGTATCCGGCGAGGGAGTACAGCAGGCACTTCTGAAAATTCTTGAGGGAACGATAGCAAACGTACCGCCGCAGGGCGGAAGAAAGCACCCGAACCAGGAATTCATACGCATAAACACGGAAAATATTCTGTTTATATGCGGAGGTGCGTTCGATAATATATCAGAAATAGTAGAACAGAGAAAAGGCGGCTCAACGATCGGTTTTGGAGGTAAGGTGACAACAAAGGCGGAAAAAATGTCAGAGTCCCCGTACAAAGACGTAACGCCGCATGACGTCATAAAGTTCGGACTGATACCGGAGCTTGTCGGCAGGCTTCCGATCATAGTAGGACTGGAAAACCTCGATGAAAATGCGCTTGTGAGGATACTTAAAGAGCCTAAAAACTCTATAATCAAGCAGTATCAGAAGTTAATGAAGCTGGATGACATCAAACTCGAATTCACTGATGAGGCGCTTAAAGAGATCGCCGCAAAGGCAATAGAACGCAACACAGGTGCAAGAGGACTCAGAGCCATAATAGAGGAAACAATGCTGAATATAATGTATGAAGTTCCGTCGAGAAGCGATGTTGAAAAAGTAACGATAACCAAGGACACGGTTTCAGGAGACGGTAATCCGGTGATCACGTTAAAGAGCACCGAAGAGGCAGTATAAGTTTTTGTTTTAATTCCGGATTTAAGGTAATGTCGATCTTTTCTGAAAGTGCCGGAGGCAATCCGGGTTCCGTATGATATAATGTTGCTTTCAGATGGAAACAGTATTCACATACACTACTGTATTCCGTTAAAACAGCAGATAAATGCCGGGTCTGTATGACGGTCGCCGGACTGATATACAAGGTTACAGAAGTTTTGATGTTAAATCAAATTTTTGTCAGTACAGAAAACAGAGGGAAGAACTCAGGATCAGATCAACCGAAAACCGGAAAAAACGGTATTAACGGAGGAAGTTGAATAAAATGTACAGGATCGGTCTTTCTACCTGCGGAGCAAAACCGCTTGACAAACAAATATTTTGCGGCTATAAAAATGCGGGAATATCCGCTATGGAAATTTCCTTGCCGGAGGGTGCTCACAAAACTGTGTGTTTGCCGGAAGTCAAAAGACTGTCCGATGAATACGGTGTGGAATTGTGGTCGTATCATCTGCCCTTTTCTCCGTTCAGCGAAATAGATATTTCTTCCTTAGAGTCTGTTAAACGAACGTACTCGGTGAGATTTCTGCAAGAACTGATCGTCGGCGCGTCAGAGATAGGCATTAACAAGTTTGTTGTTCATCCGAGCGCGGAGCCGATAACTGAACGTCGCAGGGAACGCCTTGAAAGCGCCAAGGAAAGCCTTTGCGCACTTGCACAGACTGCGTATGAAAATAACTCTGTGATAGCTGTCGAAAACCTGCCGCGTACCTGTCTCGGCAGAAATTCCGAAGAGATACTTGAACTTGTCGGGTCGGACGAAAGACTGAGGGTGTGCTTTGACACCAATCATCTGCTCGGAGAAGATCCTGCGGATTTTATAAAAAAGACGGGAGAAAAGATAATCACAGTTCATGTTTCGGATTACGATTTCCTTAACGAACGCCACTGGTTACCGGGAGAGGGAAGCCTGAAATGGGACGAAATCGTGAAAGCGCTTGAAAAAGCAGGTTATGGCGGCGTATGGATGTACGAGGTTTCACTTGAAACTCCGGGAACCTTACACAGGGACCGCAAACTGATTTACAGAGACTTTGTAAAGAACGCCAACGAGATTTTTTCGGGTAATAAACCTACGGCCTTTTCAGTACCTGTACCCGGTCTTAAAAGCTGGCTTGAAACCTGATTAACAAATCCGTTTCAAGGATTTTACTGACAGTGTGAGCTACGGTAAAGAGTTCAGGCACCTTGAAAAGGAATAAATGATGCCGTTTATGAAGCGGAAAAGAAAAGTTTATATTATTCCGGTGAAGGAAAACAGTTCGCCGGAATATTTTTTATATCTGACGGATTATGATTTGTATCTGAATAATGCCGTTGACAAAACGGAAGGTAAATGTTATACTTGGAAAAAAGGATAAAGGAGTTCGGATTATGTACACGGCTAACGGCGGAAGATATAAAGAAATGGTTTATAACAAATGCGGTGAAAGCGGACTGAAACTGCCGGCGGTTTCACTCGGTATGTGGCACAATTTCGGAGACAGTGCAGATTTTGAAAATATGTGCAGAATGTGTTTTACCGCATTTGACAACGGTATAACCCATTTTGACCTTGCGAATAATTACGGACCTGAGGCAGGCAGTGCCGAGAGAAATTTCGGTAAGATACTTGCACAGCATATGAAGCCGTACCGTGACCAGATGGTAATCAGCACGAAAGCCGGTTACTATATGTGGGAGGGACCTTACGGTGATCTCGGAAGCAGAAAATATCTTATGGCGAGCCTTGACCAGAGCCTTCAAAGAATGGGACTGGAATATGTAGATATATTTTATCACCACAGAATGGATCCCGACACGCCTCTTTACGAAACAATGCTGACTCTTGCCGATATAGTGAGAAGCGGAAAAGCGCTTTACGTCGGACTTTCAAACTATGACGGAGAAACGATGAAAAAGGCTTCATCCATCCTTAAAGAATTGCACTGTCCGTTCATAATCAACCAGAACAGTTATTCTATATTCAACAGAGGAATCGAGAAAAACGGAATACTTGATGCGGCGATCGAAGAAAAAAAGGGAATGATAATATTCAGTCCTCTTGCACAGGGATTGCTGACTGACAGGTATCTCGGCGGCATTCCGGCTGACAGCAGAGTAAAGACCGACGGAAGATTTCTCAGCGAAAAATCTATAACGGAAGAAAAGCTGGTGAAAATAAGAAAGCTGAACGAACTGGCAAAACAGAGAGGACAGACGCTTGCCGAGATGGCGCTTGCGTGGATAATCAATCATAAGGGAATAACCGGTGTACTCATAGGAGCGTCAAAGCCCGAACAGATAATCGACAACATAGGAATGCTGAAAAACACTTCTTTCAGTGACGAGGAGATCAGGCTTATAGATGAGATTTCGCTGTAATGTTAATTAGGTGAAGCGGTTCGGTAAAAAGGTTGCTTAATCTGAATAACTTTTTATGGGTAGGTATCAAAGGAATTTGTCAGCGGTTAGATGAGTGTAAGATCCGGTGTTCAATAATCCTCGAATACTTTTCATGACGGCATTACAGAGCAGGTCAAACGACATCCGGTTGGTAAATAAGCTTATCATGCCATGAATAATAATGCGGAAGCAGATTTTTAACTTCTAAGAATGGCGGATAATAGTTTTTGCAGCCACACTATTGTTAAACCTTTCAAGTACACTTTTCATGACGGCATGTCATGACAGCTAAAACAGACAGCTTAATCCGAGGATGGGATAATGCGCAAAGTAGTAACCTTTCTGAGCTTGGAAAGATCAGGGAAACTAAAATATTTCGGTACTGAAATATAAATAATAGTAAATATTAAGGCACCACCGCGCAATTCACGGCTCGCGCCTTGACCGCACAACTTTTTGCATCTTTTTCGCCAAACTGCACAAATCTCCTTGTCAATAGATCCACTATTGCCTGCGTCAATTTGGTTTGTTTGACGAAAAATCTGACGGCAGATTTGCGCAGTCAGAATTGTGCGGTGTTGCCTTAAATAAAAAACAAGTATCCCGGGCTGTTTTGATTCCCGGGATACTTTGCTATTATCATTATTGTAATTACTATTATTATTGCTATTATTACCTTTTTATCCGTTTAACAGTTTTTTAGTTTTTTTTCAGTTATTTTGCTTTGCAAATCAGTTGATCTGTCTGCGTGATTTGTTTTAACGGTTATCGGGACGGTTTACGCTGCTATTATACGGCTTAATCAGTTTTGTCTTCGGTATTTTTAGCCGATATGATTTATGACGGTTAATAAACGGTCGGAATATTTATTTTTGCTCTTGGTTTACGCTGGTTTTTGGAATTTAAAATTCTGTGGCATTTATTCATATTAACCATTGAATTTATATCTGTATTTTGCGGAACGGATTGAATTCGTCGATTTTATTTTATTACTTTGTTGTCAGCGAGAATTTCCGGAAAGTTTTCCATGCTGTCTTTTTCTGAAATCACACGAAGTACCCGACAGGGATTCCCTACGGCTACAACATTTGACGGTATGTCCTTTGTAACGACGCTTCCGGCTCCGATTACGCAGTTGTCACCGATAGTAACGCCCGGACAAACCGTTACGTTTGCCCCGAACCAGCAATCATTTCCTATCTTTACCGGTTTTGCGTAACACATACGTTTTTTATTTCCTTCACCGTCAAGCATAACCCTGCGCTCGTCGGGAAGTATTGGGTGCATCGGCGTTACGATCGTGACGTTTGGACCGAAATTGCAGTTATCACCGATAGTTACCGGCGCGTCATCCTGTATCGTGATGTTGAAGTTACCGAAAAAGCTGTCCCCGATAGTTGTATGAGTGCCATAGTGTATGTAGATAGGTCCCTGGAAAAAAACTCCTTTTCCGAGCTTTCCGAATATGCTGTTAATAAGTTTGGAACGTTTTTCCGTTTCGTCTTCAAAGGTTTTGTTGTATTCGGTACAGAGATTGTGTGTTCGCAGCTTTATAGCTTTGAGTTCGGGGTCAGCCGGACAAAACAGCGTGCCGTCAAAAATCTTTTTTTCTTCGTTCATTTTATTGTCCTCTTTTCTTATTGTTTTTTGATCGTTTTCTAAGATTGTATTTGCAATAATTGCTTTATTTTGAGTTAAAAAAGAAATAAATTGTTTATTATTATAATAGCTTCACCAAAATGATATTTTTAATGATGAGTGATGTAAGCAGGTTTGCGATTATGATCGAAATCAGAACCTCGGTTCCGGGTTGTATTTTTTATCGGAACGATTTTTCACATATCTAAAACTATATTTTTTCTGTAACTGTCTTAGCTTTTTTATCTATAATTATCTTAGCTTTATCGAAAGCATATTTGAACAATTATCTTCCGATATCGCTTTTATTGTAACAATATCTGACTTTTTATTCGGGATCAGTGCGCAGAGTAATCTGCCTTTGTATGTTTTGCAGGTGTTACCTGTATAATCGTATTCGCTCGCATTGTTTCCGTTACCTATTCCGATTATTTTCGCGTTTTCACAGGTAACTGTGATTTCTTTGTCGCTGTCCGGAACGGTCCTTCCTTCTGAATCTTTTAAAGTGATTCCGGCGAATATCACATCTGCTTCTCCGGTAATTCCGGTAAGGTCAGGATCTATTTCTATCCGGAAAGGTTTTCCGGTTGTTTCAATAACATCATTTCCGGAGACCTGACCGTTTGTGTAGGCTGTGGCTTCAAGCTTTCCGGGATGGTAATTAACGCTAAATTCAGCTATACCGTTATCGTCAGGTTTCTTTTTACCCAGTACCTTGCCGTTGAGCCGCAGTTCGCATATCTCCGCGGTGGAGTATAGGAAAATTTTTGTTTCGGCTCCGGTCTCCCGATAGTTCCAGCTTCTTTGTACCCGGTAAAATCCCCAGGGTGAGACAGAATATTTTTTTCCGTACTGCGAAGGCGCTTCTGTTACAATAAAAACGCTGCCGGTTTTCCACGCTGCTTCACGGTAATACGACTGTGGCGTTCTGTCTCCGGTTATTGTCACGTCGCCGCAGTTTGCCGTATGTTCCGGAAAAGCGGTCAGGGATGATGTGCCGCCGTCTCCATCCGCTGTATGACCTATTCCTGTCTCTCCGAAATAATCAAGTCCGGTCCAAACGAACTCGCCGATAAGACGCGGAAATTTATCCATGGCTTTTTTTACCTTTACCGCGTCAAGCGGGAAAGATTCGGTCAAAGCAATAAGCCGTTCAGGGAAAGTCACAAAATCCTTTTCCACCCGGTAAAGCAGATAATTGTAACCGCAGATGTCGAGACATTCGGCAATAGGAGCGGTTTTTTCAGTAAAATAATCGAAGGTATCGGGCGGACCGTCTCTTGTCATTAAGTCTTTTTCGTTATCTTCCGGGCTTTCCCAGAATGTGCACAGTGCGTGAGTTACGGGGCGCCTGTCGGACTGTCAGCTTTTCTTTTTTGTGAGATCATCAGGTCGTTCGGGATAACGGTTTGCACGGTTTTGCCGTTGCAGGTGACCTGCCAGCCGCTATTTAAAATTTTTCTTTTCATAAAACACCTCATCCAAACCGGAAAACGGTTGATTTCTACGGTCAGATAAGCTTACGGTATTATGATAAACCAAAACAGAGCAATAATCAAGAGTATTTGCAAATTTTTCGGAAAAATGAGTGTTATTCAGGAATAAATATATCTGATTTTTTCTCATGTCAGGTACAAATTCTGTATTTTAAGTAATATCCGGTAGTCAAAGCTAATATAATTGACTGTAAATCCGAACCGGGATAAGAGTTCCCGGTCCGGCAGAAGACTTTACAGGCAGAGTGTAAAGAAACCGGATATAGCTTACCGCTGAATACCGTCAGACACCGGTAAGGTGTCGAAAAATTATTTGAAGCCTCGGATACCGCGGTTAAATGAGATTTTGAACTCTACTGAGAGCAACGGAAAAAATTTTTGCCGTTATAACGGTTGTCTTAACCGGTGTAAAACCACGGCAAGGATTGTGGAACAGGGATGTTTTGTACCCGAATATAATTTTCTGAACAGATTGTTTAATTCCGTTAGGTACGGTGTTAGTCGTTCTTTGAGACTCGGTGCATTGTAACGACTGAATAAAAAATCAGTTAGCGCCGGCTAACTATTTGTGCGATAATACGAAATTAAAAAATTGATCTGAAAAATGTTGACAAAAGCTGAAAAAATGAGTATACTGATCTCAGTTAGCAAATGCTAACTCAATATCCGGATATAAGGTTGAGCAAAATGAAATTGATTGAGGCAATTGAAGGAAAGGAATATATCATAAAGAGCGTGGAAACAGGCGATGAAGAGCTTGACGATTTTCTGTTTTCTCTCGGATGTTATGCTGGTCAGCCCATTACGGTCGTATCGCGTAAAAAAGGCGGCTATGTAATATCAGTGAAAGACAGCAGGTACAATATAGACAAAGAACTGGCGGAGGCAATTAAGATCTGATCAAATCGGGATGCTGAACGCCGGTTGTTTTTTGACAATTGGTTAGCGTATGCTAACTTTGGCTGTGAAAAAGAAGCAGAATAACGGTAATGCAGCTGAAAGCCAAACAAAAAACTGAAACGCAGAAAACTTAAAAACAAAATAAGATAATGCCAAAAAACAAAACGGGATAATGCCGATCAGTCCCGAAAGAAATTTGTAATTAAGGTAAAAATATTAAATAAACAAGGAGACAAAAATGAAAATTGCATTGACCGGAAATCCCAACTGCGGAAAAACCACCATGTTCAACGCCCTTACAGGCAGAAGTGAAAAGGTGGGCAACTGGGCGGGGGTTACTGTGGAAAAGAAGATGTACCCGGTAAAGAAAAGTTATACAGGCGGACTTGCCGACGTGATAGCCGTGGATCTGCCCGGTGCGTATTCAATGTCGCCGTTTACGTCGGAGGAAAGTATAACAAGCAGTTACATAACCGGAGAAAAACCTGACGTTATAGTCAACATAGTCGACGCGACCAACCTCAGCAGGAGTCTGTTTTTCACAACACAGCTGCTTGAACTCGGCATACCCGTCATCGTCGCGCTGAACAAAAGTGATATAAATGAAAAAAAGGAAACCGAAATAAACCGCGTTCTGCTCTCGGAAAAACTCGGATGTCCGGTAATAAAAACTGTTTCGGTGTCGTCGGAAGGACTGAGAGACGTGGTAAATGCGGCTGTTGCAGCTGTGGGAAAACCGCAGAAAGCGCCGTTTTCGGCACACATAAATGATATTACCGATAAAAGGCAGGTGCAGGAAGCTGACCGCAGAAGATTTGAGTTTGTAAGTAAAATAGTAAGTGAAACAGAGAAAAGAAAAATATTGACCAAAGATAAAAACACCGGAGATAAGATAGACGCCGTTCTCACAAACAAATGGCTTGGACTTCCGATATTTGCGCTGGTGATGTTCCTTGTTTTCGGAATATCCCAGGCGTGGGTAGGGCCTTTTATAGCGGATTATCTTGTTATGGGAATAGAAGCGTTTAAGGGCTATATCGGAACGCTGTTTGAAAATGCAAGTCCTGTACTTTCGGCAGTCCTCGTTGACGGAATAATAGGCGGAGTGGGAGCTGTAATAGGATTTCTTCCGCTTGTTATGGTGATGTATTTTCTCATCGCGTTGCTGGAAGACTGCGGTTACATGGCAAGGGCAACGGTCGTGCTGGATCCGATATTCAAAAAGGTCGGGCTTTCCGGCAAATCTGTCATACCGTTCGTTATAGGAACCGGTTGTGCAATTCCCGGAATAATGGCTTGCAGAACTATAAGAAACGAACGTGAGCGCAGAGCTACGGCGATGCTTACACCTTTTATGCCTTGCGGCGCAAAACTGCCTGTAATAGCGTTGTTTGCGGGAGTATTTTTTGCGGATTCGGTCTGGGTTGGTACTCTCATGTATTTTGCCGGAATAATTCTTATATTCCTCGGAGCATTGCTTGTGAACAGAATTGCCGGTTATAAACACAGAAAATCTTATTTCATAATAGAACTGCCGGAGTATAAGATACCTTCGGTAAAGCAAGCGTTTTTTTCAATGCTGATGAGAGGAAAGGCATATATAATCAAGGCGGGGACCATCATACTTGTCTGTAACACTGTTGTTCAGATCATGCAAAGCTTTACATGGAGCTTCACTCCTGTCGGGGAAGGTCAGGCGTCGGAGTCGATACTGGCTTCTGTGGCGACTCCGTTTGCGTTTCTTCTTATTCCGCTCGGCTTCGGAGTCTGGCAGATGGCGGCTGCGGCGATAACCGGTTTTATAGCAAAGGAAAACGTCGTGGGAACTCTTGCGGTTTGCTACGGTATCACAAATTTCATAAATGTTGACGATCTTGTCCTTGAAAGCGGTGCTTCGGAGGTAGCTGCCGTTTTCGGCTTAACGAAGGCCGCTGCTCTGGCTTGTCTTATGTTCAATTTGTTCACACCGCCGTGTTTTGCGGCGATCGGAGCCATGAACGCAGAAATTAAAGACAAAAAGTGGCTTTTCGGTGGAATAGCCTTGCAGCTTGCTACCGGTTACAGCGTTGCTTTTGCGGTGTATCAGTCAGGTACATTGTTTACCGAGGGACGGTTCGGCAGTGGTTTTATTCCGGGACTTATTGCGGTCTGTCTCATGGCGATAGCAATCTTTGCGGTGATCAGAAGAAATGATATTCATTTCCGTGAAAAGTACGCGATGTCGGAAAAAACCGGAAAAGCCCTTAAAAGTTAAATAAGTTCGAACTGATCGGACAGAAGAAAATCGGTTAAGAAACCATTTTATCCTTCAACACTTTCCGACCGGCAAACAGGCAGCTGCAATAAATTGTCATTTGTTTGCCGATCATGACTTGATACCCGGTTTTTTGCGTGTTATATTATGTACGGCGCTCAGTTATGAATGCTGAGTTTCTGTACATGGCGGAAATTTATACCGTGTAAGGAAAATCAGAGTCCCGGAAAAACTTAAAAAGGTAAGGAGAAAAAATGCAAAATATAATAATCGCGGCTGTCATAGTAATTTCAGTGGGGGTTGCCTTGTACTGCATATTCCGTGCAAAAAAGAAAGGACAGAAGTGCATCGGCTGCCCGTACTGCTGCGAGTGCGGGAACGAGAAAAGCCATTGCGGAGGCAATAATAAGAAAAAGGACAGCTCCTTGGATTGCAATGAAACCAAGCCGGAAAGCGGTAACGTGCAGTAAAATACAGGAAAGCGGTGACGAGCAGTAATATACAGTAAAGCGGAACGAGCAGTAATACACAGGAAAACGGTGACATGCAGTAATATAGAAAAGAAAAAAAGACATTTTTTCAGTCAATTCCGTTAAAATCCGAAAAGTGACAGAGCTGAATTCAAAAAAACCGACACAAGCAAAAAGTCTGAGCTTGCCTGTGTCGGTTTTCTTTTTTCGTATGGCAGAAAAGTAATATTCTTTTTAATGACTGACGAGAGTTTTTTCCGCTCATCAGATGATCGGATATGATTATCAAATTTATTTTTTCAGTTCCGTGCGTCTGCCGTGACGCCAAGCGGGGATATGAAAATTTTATTGATTTATAATTATCTTTTATCAGAAACCGAGGCTTGCGCCTGATTCTTATTCAAACGATTTTACCGCAGAATTGTGATTTTTCATTTGCATATGCGGCTCGGCATGTGTATATTATGCGTACCTTATGTCGTTTTTCCGATCTGCAAATAAGGTGAGGTTTGTCGGGACAGCAAGATTGTAAAATCAGATGATATCCTCCGAAAAACATCAGTTATCTTTTTTTGAGACCAGAAAACGAAGCAGAGGAATTTTTTCTATAAGTCTGTCAACCTTCGGGATCAAAGCAGTGTCTGAACGGTTTACGCCGCCGAAAAGCAACAGGAAGAGCCCGTAGACGACAACTGCGACAAGAATGGCAGAAAGGGTGATAATTCTGCTTTCTCCAAGGAATTTTACCGCAATTCCGTAGACGGCGATCGCAGAAGCACCGCAAAGCAGTGCCGCAAGTAAGGGACGCAAAAATATCCTGAAAACAGACAGCTTTATGTTGACATACCGTGCTATAAAATAAAAATTCATAACCGTTATCGTCAGGTAAAAAAGGAAGGTACTGACAGGAGAAGCGTAAATTCCGAGATAACCCGATCCGATCTTCACGGCCGGCAGAAGGTAAGCAGAAACCGCTTTTACAGCGGCTCCCGCAATCATGGAATAAACCGAATATCTTTGTTTTCTGAAAGATTGCAGAACAGCGTTTGTAACCGCCATAACACCTATTAGGAAAACCGAAGGAGCAAGCACTGACAGTAGGGGAGCCGCCATTTCGGCATTCGCTCTGCTTTCAAAAATAAGCGTAAGGACAGGAAAGCTCATGACCGCAAGTCCTACTGTGCAGGGAAGTGAGATGATAGCGGAAAGTTTCAGACTTTTGCTCATCAGTAGAGAAACTCTTTCGCTGTTATTGCAGGTGACCGCGGAGCACAGAGAAGGAATGAGAGCGCTTACAATAGGATAGATAAGTACCGGAGGAAGGTTAAAAAGTGTAACGCAGTAAGCTGTGTAGTTGCCGTAAACTGCGACAGCAGCCTCTTTTGCAAAACCGATATCCTGCAACCTTCGCATAACGATAAGCGTATCTATCATGGAAGACATACTCAGCAAAGACGAAGAAAGCATGACGGGAAGCGCTACACGGAAAAAGGAAGAAAGCAGGGATTTTGAAGAAAATTCAGTCCCGGCGTCCGGCAAATTTTTTTCTCTGCGCAGAGAACCTGAAAATAATGCGGAAAGAGCAAGGAAAACGGCTCCGAAAATAACCCCGACGGAAACTCCGAATATGGCGAAAGCGGCGACCTTATAAATCGGGTAACCCTTATTCAGCGCGTACATTCCGAGAGCGATCCCGACGAAAAGCTTGAGAAGCGCCTCGATAACTTCCGACACTGCTGTCGGAAGCATATTGCGCTGTCCTTGGAAATATCCCCTCACCGTGCTTGAAATGCAAACGAATAACAGGGCTGGGGAAATTGCCATTATACAGAGAAAGGACAGGTCGGCGGCGATAAATTCAGCGAGTTTTCTGCTGAAAAGGAGCATGGCGGCGGAGGCGGCGAGTCCGAACAGAGAAAATACGACAAGTGTGAGCCGAAACAGTTTTCCGGCTGCGGCGCGGTTATTCTTAGCATTGAATTCCGAAACAAGAATGGAAAGCGCGACAGGTACTCCGGCAGTCGAAAGCATATAGAGCCAGGTATAGATCTGGTAAGCGGTATTAAAATACCCCATACCCTCGTTTCCGAGCATATTAGTCAGAGGAATTTTAAAAACAAGACCGATGACTTTTGTTAACAGGTTAGCCGCAGTCAAAATTATGACTCCGGTCAGAAAAACCTGTTTTTTTGCTTTTTCCCGCATAGAATACTCCTTTTACATGTCTTAGCGTATAATACCGCAAACAACCGTAAAGCTGTGCCTGAACGCAAACTCAACATAGGCCGATTTCCGCAGCTGATTCCGTCAGAAGGCCGGTCAGCGCTGATGATAAGGATGTCCGACAGACTTTGTCATCTGAAACCGAATGATAAAACGTTTTTAACTTTGTGCAGGACGAATGATCCCGCATCTGAGTACTGTTTGGAGACACCGCGACAGAAAGTAAGATTACGGTTAACAGAGTCAGCGCTCTGACGTTAATGCTTTTATTGTGTTTTCTGCAAATGTGATACAGCCCGGTCAATATTAAAGCTGCTTTACCGTTCCGGTCCGGTATCCGGTGAGCTAACGGCTTGCCCGGAAAAGTCAGAATATTTGAAGTGATTTTTCCGGATTTACCGAAAGTAAAGCAAGCGGCATACGCTTTTGAAATAGTGTATGCCGTTTGATGTTGAAATATTAACTTAACCGGGTATTTCGCTGAGTACTTTTCTGAGAATTTCAAGGCCTTTGTCAATTTCACCGTAGGTTATAGTCAGAGGCGGAAGGAAACGGAGCACATCTTTTCCGGCAGTGAGGATCATAAGTCCTTCGGCAAGGCATTTTTTTGCGATTTCCTTGTGGGAGGCTTTGACTTTGACGCCTATCATCAGACCTCTGCCTCTTATTTCGCTGACTACGGGTGCGTTCATTAAGGAAATTTCAGAAATTATATAGTTGCCTTTTTCTTTTACCGAATTAAGAAATTCCGGTTTTGTAACGGTATCCATGACAACACAGGCGCCTGCGCATATTACCGGATTTCCTCCGAAAGTCGAACCGTGGTCACCGGGGTGTAAAACATCTGCGCATTTTTCTCCCAGCACGCAGCAGCCAATCGGAAGTCCGGCGCCGAGTCCTTTGGCAAGAGTGAAGATGTCGGGTTTTACGCCGACATTCTGATAAGCGTAAAGGGTGCCTGTACGTGCAATGCCTGTCTGTACCTCGTCGAAAATAAGAAGTATATCTTTTTCGTCGCAAAGCTTTTTTACTTCGGACAGGAAACCGGCGTCAATGACATTCACGCCTCCCTCTCCCTGTATTACCTCGCACATCACTGCGCATACCGTACCGTCGCAGAGTTTTTCAAGAGCTTCAATGTCCCCGGCTTTCACGTAGTCAAAGCCTTCGGTAAAAGGAAAGAAATAGTTGTGGAAAACATCCTGTCCGGTTGCCGAAAGAGTAGTCACGGTCCTTCCGTGGAAAGAATCGAGAAGAGTTATTATTTTGCTTCTTCCTTTCCCGTACTTATCAAAGCTGTATTTACGCGCGGTCTTTATCGCTGCTTCATTGGCTTCTCCGCCGCTGTTTGAAAAAATAACTTTTTTCATCTGTGAAGACTTTACTATTTTTTCAGCCAGCACCGCTGTCGGAGCTGAGTAGTAATAGTTGGATATGTGCTGTATTTTTCCAAGCTGTTCCGTAACCGCGGCGATCCATTCTTCCGGAGCTATACCAAGTGAATTAACGCCTATTCCGGCGGTGAAGTCGATATATTTCCTGCCGCATACGTCGGTGAGAGTGGCGTTTTTTCCGTAAGCCGGGACAAGAGGGAGTCTTCCGTAGGTGGAAGCTATATATTCCTCGTCAAGTTTTTTTATTTCTGATATGTTCATTTGATTACCTCAAAAAATAGCTGGATTTTGAAATTCAAATCGGTGCTCCATTTTGAAATTTAAAGCTTTGCCGATATCTTGCTTTTTAAAATTTTTCAAAATAAAGAATGTCTTAATTATCATGCAAACACGGATCCGTTAAAAAGAATATCAAAGACTGAACATTGTGCCGGCTCCTTCGTCGGACAGCATTTCGAGAAGGACCGAGTGCGGTACTCTTCCGTCGATTATACAGGTGCTGTGAACTCCCTTGCGTATAGCTTTTGCACAGCAACGTATTTTCGGGATCATTCCGCCTTTTATGATACCCTTTTCGATCAGACTTTCGATTTCATTTATTTTGATCTCCGGGATAAGAGTCGTAGGATCATTCGGGTCAAGCATCACCCCGGATATGTCTGTGAGTAAAATCAGATTTGTCGCCCCGAGCGCCGTGGCAATTTCCGCTGCTGCGGTATCGGCGTTTATGTTGTATACCGGTGCTCCGTCGGTACCCTTAGCAACGGTGCTTATGACCGGAATGAAACCGGCTTTCAGGTTAGCAAGTACGATTGACGGGTTGCAACCCGTTACCTCACCGACATACCCGTAATCCGTCCCGTCTTCTGCGGTCAGTTTTTCGGCGCAAAGGAGTTCACCGTCAACTCCGCAGAGTCCCACGGCTTTTCCTCCTATCTGCTCAATATAATTCACCAGTTCTTTATTTACCTTTCCGGCGAGCACCATCTGGACTATTTCCATTGTTTCCTCGTCAGTGTAACGCAGACCGTTGACGAATTTTGATACCTTACCGGTCTTTGTAAGCATTTCATTTATTTCAGGACCGCCGCCGTGAACAAGCACGATATTTATGCCTATGCAGGAAAGCAGCACGATATCGGAAATTACAGCAGCTTTCAGCTGTTCGTTTATCATTGCGTTCCCGCCGTACTTGACCACCACGGTTTTTCCGGAATATTTCTGTATGTAGGGTAGTGCTCTTGAAAGAACATATGATTTTTCGAGATTGGAAAGTTTATTTACCGATTCGGGCGCGTTTGGAATGGAAATGTTGTCCATTTTTTACCTCCGGGAAAAGAATACTTGAAGCAAGAAGCGACTGACGTATCAATATCGGATTCAAACTTCATATCAATGCCGTCAGGCGGTTATGTGGGTAAGGCAGATCGGTTCCGGTACGACAAACCGACACTGCAAGACGGTTACGGAGACTATTTTCGATCGGAACCGTCAAAGTATTGCGTAAATCAGAGCAGCCACGTGATGAACACAAATCAGAACTGTCGCGGAACTGCGTAAAAACCAAAGCTGTCAAAGAATCGGACGCAAATCAGAACTGTTGCGGAACTGCGCACAAAGCAGTGTCTTCCGGGTAACCGTAGTAAATGTTCATGTTCTGAACAGCCTGTCCTGCCGCGCCTTTGACCATGTTGTCAATAACTGAGCAGACGACAAGTCTGTTACATCGCATATCAAAGTGCAGAGAAATGTCGCAATAGTTGGACATCCGTACGTTTTTGATGTTTGCGTAGCAGCCGTCAGGAATAAGTCTTACGAATTTTTCGCCGGCATATGCCTTTTGGTAACATTCTCTTACCTTTTCCTTCGTAACTCCCTCGTTAAGATTCATGTAAACCGTCGACTCTATGCCTCTGTTTACCGGGAGCAGATGAGGAATGAAGGTAACTCTGAGTTCCGTACCGGCAACGTCGGAAAGCGTCTGTTCTATTTCCGGTGTATGCCTGTGCTGGCAAGCCTTGTAAGCTGAAAAAGCTTCGTTGGTATCGGGATAATGACTGTTCTGTGTCAGACCTCTTCCTGCTCCGGTCACACCCGATTTTGAATCGATTATTATGTTGTCGGTGCGGACGAGGGCGTTTGAAAGTGCGGGAGCGCAGGCGAGAGCTATCGAAGTAGGATAACATCCGGGGTTTCCGATGATTTTTGCCTCCTTTACCTTATCTCTGTAAAGCTCGGGGAGACAGTATCTGGCATACTTATGTATTTCCGGGTGAGAATAAGCACGCTTATACCATTCGGAGTAATCGTTTTCGTCGTACATCCTGAAATCTGCACCGAGATCGATAAGCAGCTTGCCTTTTTCAAGGCAGGTTTCAGCCAGGGGTTCGGAAAGGCCGTGAGGCAGAGAAGCGAAAATGACGTCTGATTTTTCTATGACCGCAGAAGCGTTTTCGAGAGTCAGATCGAGAATACCCCTGAAATTCTCAAAGACATCTGAATAAAGCTTTCCTTCGTAAGAGACTGATGATACGGAGGAGATATTGACGTAAGGGTGCTGACAAAGTATCCGTGCAAGCTCAGCTCCGGCGTAACCGGTGGCGCCCACGATACCGACATTTATTTTTTTCATAAATCAGTTCCTCTCTGATGTAATCTTTATAAGCAGTGAGTGCAGACCGGCAGTTAAATGTTGAATAAAACTGACCGGAGATCCGTAAAAAACGTACCGGAATGCAGCACCGGAAAGCTTGACGGTTATTCCTCATCACTCTGCATTTTTCCGGGCGCCGGTAAAATCACGGCACAGTGCGATCTGTTCCGCTACGCGTGCGGAAGCCGGTCCGCCTGTGACTTTACGTCCGTTTACGCAGTTGACAAGGTCAATGGCTGAGTATATGCCGTCCTCAAACTCCGAACAGAAATCTTTGTATTCGCCAAGACTCATGGTTTCGAGAGTTTTTCCGTTGTCAATGCAGTAGGCAATTATTTTTCCGGTTATTTTGTAAGCGTCACGGAAGGGAAGTCCTTTTTTCACCAGATAATCTGCGCAGTCGGTAGCGTTTATAAAGCCCTTGGCGGCGGCGTTTCTCATCACTGAAACGTTTACCTTGCAAGTGTTCAGCATTTCACCGAAAATGTCTATGCAAAGCTTTGTATTGTCGATTGCGTCGAAAATGGCTTCCTTGTCTTCCTGCATATCCTTGTTGTAAGCAAGCGGCAAACCTTTCATCAAAGTCAGCAACGTCATAAGCGAGCCGTAAACCCTTGCGCACTTTCCGCGCACAAGCTCGGCAATGTCCGGATTTTTTTTCTGAGGCATGATCGACGACCCGGTAGAGTAGGCATCGTCCAGCTCTATGAAACCGAATTCAGATGAGCACCAGAGTATTATCTCTTCCGAAAAACGGCTCAGATGCATCATGATAAGCGAAAGGTCGGAGGCGCTTTCAATTACAAAATCCCTGTCAGAAACTCCGTCTATGGAGTTCTGTGTGACACCGTCGAATCCGAGAGCTTTTGCAACACTTTCACGGTCGATCGGGTAAGTTGTTGTCGCAAGAGCGCCGGAACCGAGAGGCAGGTAATTCATTCTGGCAACAGAATTCTCGATTCTCGTTACGTCGCGCATGAGCATCTGTGCATAAGCCATTATATAATGGGCAAGAGTGACCGGCTGTGCTCTTTGAAGGTGTGTGTATCCGGGCATCACGGTTTCAAGATGCATTGACGCTTTATCCGCTATGATATCTATCAGTCTGATCAGGGAAGACTTTATCTCGCCCATGGATTTTCTGACGTACATACGGCAGTCGAGAGCCACTTGGTCATTTCTGCTTCTTGCGGTATGCAGACGTTTTCCTGCGTCTCCTATTCTGTCGGTAAGCTCCGCTTCAATGAACATATGGATATCTTCTGCATTCATATCGAATTCAAGCTTTCCGTTTTCTATGTCGTCAAGAATGTCAGAAAGCCCTCCGAGAATTTCAGAACAGTCCTTTTCTGAAATAATGCCCTGACGGCACAGCATAGCGGCGTGCGCCATACTTCCGGTAATATCTTCTCTGTAAAGACGGTTGTCGAATGATATTGAAGAATTGAAGTCATTAACGGCAGCGCTGAGTTCTTTTTTGAAGCGGCCTTCCCACATTTTTTTTGTTTGCATTTTTTTGACCCTTTCAGAAGGTAAACTGACGGATTTTTATTCAGACGATGTTTTGTTCCGGTCGGATATATTCCGGCACACCCGTCCATTGATCCGGTAAAAACGGTTTTTTGAAGTTAATACATTGATTATAATACTTTCCGTACGGAAAAACAAGTGTTATTTTCAACAAATATTAGGGCTGAGCGCACAGTAAAAGATATTAAATGCATAAAAATGCACAACATATGAATATTATGCAGTAAAAAATCGATAAACAAAATCACTGACAGTGATTGACATTTGGCTTTACGTATGGTAAAATTGACGCGGTAAACGATCGGCAGTAGCGATCTGCAACGGTAAAATGAATGATAGGGAGAAACAGTATGAGCGAGGAAGATAAAAAAGTCCTTGAAGCGAGGATAGAAAGCGCAAGGAAAAAAGAACGTGCGGAGAAAAGAAGCAAAATAGAGAAAAAGAAAAAGGAATTCATGTCCGATTTCAAAAAATTCATAACCAGAGGAAACGTAATAGACCTTGCGGTCGCCATGGTAATAGGAACTGCTTTCAACAAGATCGTCAGCGGACTTGTCAACTACATAATAATGCCGCTTGTCGGTGTGATAACCGGCGGGTTCAGTATTGTGGACTGGAAATGGGTGGTAAGACCGGAAACAGAGACTAACAGCGAGCTTGCCGTACAGTACGGGGCGTTTTTGCAGGCAATCGTTGATTTTCTCATAATAGCGTTCAGCGTTTTCGTAGCGGTCAAAGTGATCACCAAAGTCAAAAACAAGCTCAACGAAAAAGAAGCCGAAAAAAAGAAAGCGGAAGAAGCCAAAAAGAAGGCGGATGATTTACGAAGCGCCGAAGCGCTCAGAATTGCCGAGGAAAAGAAGAGACAGCAGGAAGACGAAATGCGTGAAAATATCCGCAAGCAGACACTTATTCTCGAACGCATAGCGGAAACCCTTTCTGAAAATAAATAAAATGATTGCATAGATATGCAAAAAGGGAGGTAAACATGCTTATAACAGATGAGAAATTTTTTTGTGAGGAACTGAATGAACAGATCCCGGAGATGCAAAAAGCCGCACGCGCTTACAGGGAAAGCGGACTACAAGCGGCGGAAAAGGTACTTGCCGACTACGTAAGGCAGAATATAGAGCCGGATAAGTATTTCAAAATTCCGTATTACGAGAGGGAAAATGCCTGGGCGCTTTCCACGGATGACGATTTTGCGGCTGCGGAAAAGATAATGCGCGGCGAGCTGCGTTCCTGCGGATTTACTCATAAGTTTGAAAACGGTGAAGTGGACTGGGAATTCAATCCTACGTACAATCAGTACAAGGAATGGACCTGGCAGCTTTCAAGACACCATGAATGGCGCTGTCTCGGATACTGTTACCGGATGACCGGAGACGAAAAATACGCTCAGTGTTTTGTAAAATATTTGATGAGCTGGTGCGCACAGGCGGTCTGTCCCGAAAACGCTCCGTCCGGTGCAACAAACTGTTGGAGAACGATAGAAGCCGGAATAAGGATGACTAAAAACTGGCATTACGCGTTTTTTGCATTTATAAATTCCCCGCATATGACAGACCATGTGATCACTACATACATGAAATCAATTTGTGAGCACGGATACAGGCTGTCAAAATTTTCATCGGCAGGAAACTGGCTGATAATGGAAATGGCGGGACTGGCACATATAGCCATGCTTTATCCGTTTTTGAAGAAAAACGGCGAATGGGCAGATTACGCATTCGGAAGACTTGCCTCTGAGATAGACGTTCAGGTATATCCTGACGGTTTTCAGTATGAGCTTTCGACCGGTTACCACGGCGTTGTCGTACAGAACTACGACTGGGTAATAAATACGGCGAAAGCGATGGAATATAAAATTTCAGACGAACTTTCAAAAAATCTGCAAAGGTGCTTTGAGCTGTATATAAAGCTTTGTCAGCCTGACAGACATACGCCGGACATTAATGACGGCGGAAGAGCTGATGTAGCCTTTTGGGAAAAACTCGGATCATATTATTTCCCGGAGCGTGAGGATTTCAGGTATTTTGCGACAGAGGGTAGGGAAGGCAAACTTCCGGACTATGTAAGTATAGCGCTGCCTTACTCAGGAATAGCGATGATGAGGACGGATTGGTCTAAAAAAGCAGTAAATGTGTTTATGGAGTCGGCTCCGTTCGGAAAAGCCCATCAGCACGAGGACAAACTGAACGTGCTGATGTTCGCATACGGAAAGAATGTGCTCAGAGACACCGGAAATTATGCTTACGACACATCTGACATGAGAAAATTCGTACTTGACACACGTTCCCATAACTGCGCAATGGTAGACGATCGCAGTCAGGCAAGGGGCAGACGTTACAACTGGAAGCCGGAGTACATAAAAGAACGTTCAAATCTGAAATGGAAGTTCACAAAAGACACAGATGTTGCCGAAGGAGTGTATGATGAAGGCTACGGTCCGGAGTTTATCGACGTGAAGCATTGCCGCAAACTGATATTCTTCAAAAAAGGACTCGGAGGCAGTCTGCCGTTTGCGTTGGTGGTTGACAGATTTGTTCCGGGAGACGGTAAGCAACATAAGTACGCAGTTTCCTACCAGATGGACATACAGCCGTACACGGTAGAAAACGGAATATATACCGCTGATTTCGGAGACGGAGTGACAATGTCGGTTATCGGAGATGTAATTCCTGAAATTATTTCCGGACAAAAGGAACCCTATATGCTCGGTTGGAGACCGGTCCACAAAACTGAGGAGCATGAACATAATCCGGCGCCCTGCCTGCGTTATACACGTAACGGCGGAAATGTAAGAATTATTACGGCGCTTTATCCTTCTGATAACGGTGAATGTGTGTTAAGCGGTATAAAGATAAGCGACAGTTTCAGCGACGATGATATAACTTTGACTTTTAACGACGGAAAGAATATTACGGTAAGAGAGAGCGACTACCCGGCGTACAGCGATTCGCCGGAAAAGTACAGCGACTGAATCGCAGTAAACCGGATTAAAATGATAAAGCAGGGGGAATGTTTATGGAAAAATATGCTTGGACAGGAAAAATAGCGCCGGGTAAAAAAGCGGAATATGTAAAAAGGCATGATGAGATATGGCCTGAAATGAAAAAAGTACTGAAAGAAGCGGGGATAAAGAACTATACCATCTGGAATACCGGAGACACGCTTTTCGGGTATTACGAATGCGAAAAGGGAGTGGGGTATGCGGCGCAGGTACAAAAAGATAGTCCTGTCGTGAAAAAATGGGACGAATATATGAAGGATATACTTATAATGGAAAAGGATCCGGTAACCGGGGCACAGCCGCTGCTCGCAAAGGTTTTCGAGCTTGAATGATGTTTGAAAAGAAAAGGAGATAAGAAATATGCCTTATATTGATGTCAGAACGTCCGTCAGTATTGATGAAAAGGCGGAGAAGATCCTGAAAGAAGAATTCGGAAAGGCGATAGAGATCATACCCGGAAAGAGTGAAAATTGGCTGATGGTGAATCTGGAAGGCGGAAAAAGTATGTATTTCCGCGGAACAGAGGGAGCGGCAATGATAGACGTGCACGTCTTCGGGAAGGCAAAAGCCGCGGATTACGGTAAGCTGACAGAAAAGCTTACGGCGATCGTTTGCAAGACGCTCGGTATCGGGAAAGACAGGATTTACGTCAAGTACAGCGAGTATCAGTACTGGGGCTATAACGGATCCAACTTCTGAAAGGAGCGGAAATGCTTGATATTCTGAATTACAGCAGAGAAGCGGGAGGAAGCCTTGTTGCGGCAAAGGACAGACTGGAAGAGGGCGAAAAGATAACGCTTGAAAAAAATACCGTCATATGCAACAAAAAAATGACGGTGGCGTTTTTTGCGGAAGATTCCGTTTGCGTAAGAGCCGGACATGGCTGTAATGAATATTCCGCGTCGTACGCGGAAATTGACAGTGAGGAAATAAAAGTGTTTTTCACCGGGGCTGAAACAACCGCCGTTTTGTCACGCTGTCACGGGCTCAGTATACGGGGCGAGGTTAATCTGGTTATTTCAGTCGGATACGGAAAGGCGGACATACTGCTTTCAGCCGGCGGGAAAAGTTATGAGATCAAAGATGTTATGTGGGCAGGCAGGAACGGAAATATATTTGTACAGTCGGTAAAAGGAATTCCGGAAAAGGTGGCGGTAAGATGGTACTGCGGCGATTACGCCAAAAAAATATACGCTGTCGGTGACTCTTATTTCAATCCCGCCGCAAAAGAGAGGTGGACATCTTATCTGCTCGAGAACGGCTGGTGCGGGCAGCTGCTTCTCGGTTATCCGGGCATGAACAGCATGACAGGACTTTCCGAGTTCAAGCAGGCGATAACGGTCGGCAAACCGGACTTTGCTGTCTGGTGCCTCGGAATGAACGACCCTGACAGTGAGAGCGGGATAAACGAATCTTACCGTAAAGCGACTGACGAGTTTGTTATAATATGCCGCGAAAAAGGAATAACACCCGTTCTTTCCACAATACCTAATGTTACTTCACGCACCAATGTGTACAAAAACCGCTATGTAAGGTCGAGCAAACTCAGATACATAGATTTCAGCCGTGCGGTAAATCCGGACCTTGAAGCCGGCGAATGGTATAGCGGCACGCTTTGTCCGGACGGAGTTCATCCGTCTGCGCCGGGAGCAAAAGCACTTTTCATCAGAGCAATAACGGATTTTCCGGAATTTATGAATTACTGAATTTTTTAAAATGTGCTGAAAAACAAAAAATAAACAGAACGGAAAAGGAAGTATTTCCGTTCTGTTTTCTTTTGAATTGAAAAAGGAAAAAACAGCGTTTTGCTTTCTTTCAACAGTTTCGGAGTGCAGCATATAATGTACTACCGACACGAAAAGGAGGTGAAAAAATGTCCGGAACAGTTAAAAATATTTTGACCGAAGGTCCGGTTGCTGAAACGTGTCCGGCGGTAGGGTATCAGAAAGTCAATATGTGTGTTCCGGTAACGGTCACACCTTTCGCCAATGCCATGACTACGGTGACAAAATGCTGCGGTGAACCTGTTATAGTCAGCGGTGAAGAGCCGTGCAAGGGAGCAAAAAACGGTGTCTGCAAATTCACGATAAGCCAGGGAATTTGCATTGCCGTTCCGGTAGACTTCGGCGCTACGGCAACCGTAAGAGACACCTACGCTGACTGTCTGGGGGCAGATACGACCGATATATGCACAAACTGCGTTGATGAAGAGGTGATTGGTCAGTGATGAAAACCAGTAGCTGTCCGCTTTCCGATGGAACAGATTACAAGGATACGCAATGTGAAACGCTTGGATGTACGAGGATCGGATATCAATATGCGGAAATCAGTTTACCTATGGAAATCGAGCCACACACGGAACTTGGAGACATCATGACCGAGTGTTGCGGCGAACCGGAACTCAGATGTCAGACATGCGGAGACTGTGGAAAGTGTGAATTGATAATAACGCAGAAAATATGTATTAAGATACCGGTAAGCTACAATGCAAATGTTTGTGCCGGTAAAGAAAGAATAGAATGCGATAATTGCTGCCACGGTATTTGTGACTAAGCGTACGCAGAACAGCCGGACGATTTCCATTTGGAAAAGTCCGGCTTATTTGTTTAAGGCACCACCGCGCAATTCACGGCTCGCGCCTTGACCGCACAACTTTTTGCATCTTTTTCGCCAAACTGCACAAATCTCCTTGTCAATAGATCCACTATTGCCTGCGTCAATTTGGTTTGTTTGACGAAAAATCTGACGGCAGATTTGCGCAGTCAGAATTGTGCGGTGTTGCCTTAATTGTAAAAAATAAAAACAGCAGTAAAAATCAGATATTTCAGATTGAAGTCAAAAGAAGCTTTTGATAACCGGAATTCACTTTGTATAAGGCGTTTTGCAGCAAGGGCAGACGCCGGGTTCGGTTAGACGGTATGAGAAGGAGGCGCCGCAGGACGGACAAACAGCAAAGACTTCGGTATCCTCCGGAGCTTTTGCGTTATTGACTGAAATATTCGTACCGTCAAAAACGTAACCGTAAAGCCAACCTTTTTCAAAGCATTTCCTGACCATCTTTTCGGTCTGCTCAACCGAAATGCCGACCTGAGAGGCGATGACGGGTGTGCTGCGCAGTTTTTCGGTTTCGATCGCGAAAACTATACGTTTGTGAATATGCATATCTCCGTAAAAAACCCAGAGTAAAGGACAGGCATAGAAGTTAACGGCAGTAAAAACTATACCGAGCACCATCACAACGGTCAGGCCGTTTCCGGCTCCGACAATAATCATTGGGATACCTGTGACGAGAAGCACGGAAGAAAGGACGGCAAATATCAGAAGTATTTTGAGATCTTTTTTCAGCTTATCCATAAGAGAGATCCTTTCATTATATTCAAAAACTTTGATTTTTTTAAAATCGGAAACCGTGGATACTGCGGATAATAACTTTAATACCCCGAAGTAGTCCGTTATCGCTCCAAAAAATGGTAATAAAAGAGTTAAAACTTTTCTGCGTCTGATTGCAGTTGAATAATGAGTCAGCATCAAGGATTTGCACTGACCGTTTATTCAAACTGTGCCCTGTAAATTTCAGAATAGAAGCCGCCTTTTTTCAACAGCTCGTAGTGCTTTCCTCTTTCGACGATATCACCGTCTCTTACAACGAGTATCAGGTCAGCGCCGCGTATGGTTGAAAGCCGGTGAGCTATGACAAAACAGGTTTTTCCTTTCATAAGACGGTACATGGCGTCTCTTATGAGAAGTTCCGTCTGAGTGTCTACGTTTGAAGTTGCCTCGTCCAGAATAAGAAGATGCGCGGGAGAAAGCATGGCGCGTGCAATGGTCAGGAGCTGTTTCTGCCCTTTTGAAAGGTTTACTCCGCCGTCTGTAACCAGTGTATCGTACTTATCGGGAAGAGATTCGATGTAGTCATGCATATGTGCGGCTTTTGCGGCGGCGATCACTTCTTCTTTTGTTGAGTTTTCTTTGCCGTAGGCTATGTTGCTGAAGATCGTGCCTTCGAAAAGCCAGGTGTCCTGAAGCACCATTGAAAACGCTCCGCGCAGACTTTTTCTCGTGTACAGTTCTATGTCGGTGCCGTCCAGTGAGATGACCCCGGACTGCGGCTTATAGAACCGCATAAGCAGGTTGACAAGAGTTGTTTTTCCGGCGCCGGTCGGACCGACAATAGCGATCGTCTGACCGGCTTTTGCGTCAAACGAAAGAGAATGGATAATAATTTTATCAGGATCGTAACCGAACTGTACGTCAGAAAACGAAACATCTCCGCGCGGTTCGGAAAGAGTAACAGCACCCGGAGGGTCAGCCGGCTCTCCGTCTTCGTCAAGAAGTCTGAAAACACGTTCGGCGGCTGAGAGTGCGGACTGGATTTCACCCATGATGTTGGCGTATTCGTTTATAGGTCCGGAGAACTTTCTTGCATAGAGAAGGAAAGAAGAAATGTCGCCTATAAGGATATAGCCGAACAGGAACATAAGTGAGCCGACGGTACTGATAAGTACGGTTCCGAGATTGTTTACAAAGTTTACGGAAGGACCGATGAGGCTTCCGTAGTAATCGGCTTCAAAGTAAGCGTCAACTGCGTCTTCGTTCCTCTCCTTGAATTTATCGATGATATTGTCTTCTCTTGCGTAAGCCTTTATGGTTTTAAGACCGGAGAGCATTTCTTCCGAAAATCCGTTAAGCTCGGCAAGTTTGGCTGAACGTTTTCTGAAAAGAGGTCTGACTTCCTTGCTTCGTTTGATCGCAATGAATATCGAAAGAGGAACAGTCAGTATGAAAACGGCTGTAAGAGGAGGAGAAATAAGAAGCATACCGACAAAAGCGCCGATTATTGTTATGACACCGGTCGCCGCCTGAAGGATATCGTTTGAAAGGGAGGCGTTTATTGTGTCGATATCGTATGAAATGCGGTTTATCAGGTCGCCTGCTTGCAGACGGTCAAGGTAACCGACCGGCAGTGAGATCATTTTATCAAAAACGTCCTGACGCATCTTTCTTATTATTTTTTGCGTAAGTCTTATCATCAGGAAAGAAAGTATATACGCAAGTACAGATGAAATGACATAAAAGACTGCCATAAGCGCACAGTAATAAAAAACAGCGTTGAAATCGACACCGGACTCAAGACCGATAGCATTTATGGCTTTACCGGTGAGGTACGGACCGAGCAAAGCGAAAAGGTTGCTTCCGAGCATCAGTGCGAAAGCCGCCAGGACACTGAATTTGTAATTTACGAAGTAAGAGGCGAGACGCGCTATAATCTGACGTTTGCTTTTTTTGTTAAGGGAGGGAAGTACCTGATTTTTATTCATTTGTTCCGTCCTCCGTTTCTGTCTGGGTGTTCTGCATTTCACGGTAGATCTCACAGTTGCGGATGAGCTCTTCGTGACTTCCGTAGCCCGCGACACAACCCTTGTCAAGCATTATTATTTTGTCTGCGAACCTTACCGAGCTTATTCTCTGGGCTATCATGACGATATTGGTGTCAGGGAAATTGCTTATCAGTGTTTTTCTCAGCATAGCGTCTGTTTTGTAGTCAAGCGCGCTTGAAGCGTCATCGAGGATCAGGATATCCGGTTTGGCGGCGAGGGCACGCGCGATAAGCATACGCTGTTTCTGACCGCCGCTGAAATTTGTGCCGCGAGCGGTCAGACCGGTGTCGTAGCCGTGCTCGGTGGCGCTGATGAAATCGTGAGCTTTTGCATATTTGGCGGCGGACTCGACATCGCTGTCGCTTACATCTCTTTCAAAACGGATATTTTCTTTTACGGTATCCGCCATCAGAAAGTCGTTTTGTAAAACTACTCCGAACTTGTTACGCAGTTCCTTTTCGTCGTAGCTGCGTATGTCTCTGCCGTCAACCCGTATTACTCCGCTGTCCGGGTCATAAAATCTCAGCAGCAGGGAAATTATCGTGGTTTTTCCGCTTCCGGTAGCTCCGATAATGCCGAGCGATTCACCTTTTCTGACCGAAAAACTGACGTTTGAAAGAGCAGGTGAGCCGTTGTAACCGAAAGTTACGTTTTCAAAGGCGATGTATTCGTCGCTATTGATATTTTCAGACAGTTCGGGGTGAGCGACGAGAGGGTTTTCCATATTAAGTATTGCGGAAATACGTTTTGCCGAGGCTGAACCTTTTGATATATTGACAAAAATACGGCTTATTGAAATCACTGCGTTAAGGATAATGGTGAAGTAAGAGGTGAACGCAATTATTTCACCGACTTTTGCGTTCCCGCTGCTGACGCGGTAAGCACCTACGATAATGACGGCTGTCATACCGAGATTAAGCAGCATATTGAGTACCGGGCTGGTAATACCCATTGTAAGTCCGGCACGGGTTTCGTTACTTACCACATTTTCATTGATCTTCCGGAAGTCTGAACTTTCGTATTCAGTTTTGGAAAGTGCTTTTATAACTCTTATACCGGTGTAGTCGTCCCTGACTTTTCTTACCATAACGTCGACTGCTTTTTGAAGCGAAGTGTAAAGGACGATACCTTTTGAAGAAATGTAAATGACGATGAGAGTCAGTAGCGGCACTATCGCAAGAAGAACGAGGGCGAGAACCGGTTCGACGGTAAATGTCAGAGCCACGCCGCCGATGAGCAGTATAGGTGTTCTTATACCGAGTCTCTGAACCATTCCGATCATATTGTGGAGATTGTATGTATCCGACGAAAGTCTTGAAACCAGAGAGGGCACCGTCACTTCATCTGTCTGCGACGCCGAGAGATAGAGCGTGGAAGAAAACAGGTCGTTACGGATTTCCCTTGTCGTGTCTCTTGCAACTTTTGACGCCATACGGTTTGCTTTAACGTTACCACCCCAGGCGACTACGGCGCACATTAGCATTATGATTCCCCAAGTAATAAGTAAAGGGATATTCTTTTCGGGAGCAATTTCATCAATCATATAAGCCATGATTATGGGAAGAAGCAGCTCCGCAAAGGTACCGGCTATCTTTATCATAGTTCCGACGGCGATCCGCTTTTTTCTTTTGGAAATGTAATCAAGTATGCTTACTTTCTTCACCTGTTATCCTCCCGAAGCTTGTTGCCTACCGTGTTTCTCGATTTTTCGGCGATTTTGGAGCATACCGAGCAGAAAATTTCTTTTTCGTTTTCTGACAGTCCGCCGGTTATCATGTTATTCCATTCTTCATGTATACGCCTTATTTCGGTAATTGCCGAAAGGGCTTTTTCGGTCGGGAAGACGAGAAGTATCCGTTTGTCTCTGGCATCGGGCATTCTTGTGACGAATCCCTTTTCTTCAAGGGAAGGCAGCTGTCTGGCTACTGAACTTTTATGCACATAAAGCTTTTTTGATATTTCTTCCTGCGAAATACCGGGGTTATTGCATATGCAAAGAATATACGAGTCCTGATACGGACCTATGTCCAGCTTTTCGTACATCTCAGCCCGGTAGATATTGGCGCACCGCCATATCTGACCGATGTATTTCATGAATTTTTCCATTATTAACCGCCTCGGAAAGATCAGATAGTTTCATATGCAACTATTATAACCGTTAAAAAACCGTTTGTCAACAATTCTATAAAAAAACGTTAAAAATATCAAAATATGTCTTCGCGTGTCAACATGAAATGTTATATTTGACGGTTTTATTTCGGGCAGACAGTAAAATTAAAAACCGGCTGAAAACCGTCAGCAAAAATGCGATTGAGACTGAAACGGCGGTCATAAAATCACTTTGGCAAAAATTCCGGAAAAGCCTTTGCGGATTTGGGATCGGACACTTCTCACAGGAGTTAAAAAACAGGAAAAAGGCAGGCGTTAATAACCGGGACAGAAGATAAGTAAAAAGCAGGACAAAACAAGACAGAAGATAAGTGAATAAACAGGACAAAAAAATAATCATGGCAAAAGACAAGCGTTGATAATCCGGAGGAAAGCGAAAAGCCGGCTTTGTCTGTCAGGCAAAGCCGGCTGAAAGGTATAAAGGTAAGAAAAATCAGATCAGTCGGAAAGTCCGAGGAAATATTTTCCGTAGGAATCGGCTGCTTTTATTGCGGCAACGACTTTTTCGGGAGTTACCTCAAACGGAAGATTGTGAATCGTGTCAGACGGACTGCAAGCGGCTGTGGCGACACTCATGAGCTTGTCGTCAGTTACGTCTGAAAGTCCGAGCTGGGCAAGAGTTACCGGCAATCCTACCGAGATACAGAAATCGTAAATATCGGCAAGGGTGTCCATATCCGAGTTTTCAAGAACCAGCTGAGTAAGGGTACCGAAAGCGACCTTTTCGCCGTGGTACATATGGTGACATTCTTCGAGAACGGTAAGACCGTTGTGAATGGCGTGCGCGCCGGCGAGACCTCCGCTCTCAAAACCTATTCCCGAAAGGAGAGTGTTTGCTTCTATCACCTTTTCTACGGATTCTGTGCAGGCTCCGGCGTCAAGAGCAAGCTTTGCTTTGAGACCTTCGCTCATAAGCGTATCAAAGCAGAGACGTGCGAGAGCCATGGCGGCACCTGTGACTTTTCCTCCTGCGCAGGTACCGGCGTCGGAATTCTGACAGGCACGGGCTTCAAAATAGGTTGCAAGAGCGTCACCCATTCCGGCAACCGTAAGTCTTACCGGAGAGGCGGTAATTACATCGGTATCCATAAGGACAAGGTTTGGATTTGCGGGAAGGAAAAGATATTCTTCGAAAACTCCGTCATCGGTGTAAATCACCGAAAGGGCACTGCACGGCGCATCTGTCGAGGCTATGGTCGGGCAGATTATCACCGGTATCTTGCAGTAGTAAGCAACAGCTTTTGCGGTGTCGAAAATTTTACCGCCGCCGACCCCGACCACAAGGTCACAGCCGCTGTTTTTTACGACTTCCGTAAGGCGGTTGATCTCTGTTTTGCAGCATTCACCGCCGAAGAAGTCGGCGACAAAAGTGCAGTCTGTTTCCGAAAATCCTTTTTCGATAACTTCTCCGCTTCTCTTCCAGCCGCCTTTGCTTATGAGAAGCAGGGCTTTCTTTCCGAGACCCGAAGCGTAGGTGCCGAGTTTCTTCATTTCACCCGGACCCTGGATATATTTGGAAGGACTGATAAGTATTTTTGACATAGTTAGCTCCTTTCTGTTCGGAAGTTTTAATCTGACATTAAAAATCCGAGATAAGTTATCCGGACGGGCATTTTTATCGTAAATGAATAAGGATCCGCACCCAGTAACAACTACGATTATATAATGTATTTTGGTACAACCTTTGTACCTTTTGTAAATCAGGCTGAAAATATAATGGGACAGAAATGAAATTTTCGGTAAACAGTTTTTTACGCAACCGCAGGTAGCAAAACAGGTCAACATTTATTGGTTGCAATTTTCAAACAAAAGTGTTATACTGCTTACGGTGGTTCTGCTCAGACAACTTAAATAACGGAAGGTCAGATACAATAAAGGAGATTATTTATGGATCTGTCGGCAAAAATCAGTTTCCTAAGGTCGGAAAACAGGCTTACACAGGAGGAATTTGCACTGAGGCTTGGTGTTTCAAGGCAATCTGTGCAGAAATGGGAGTCAGGAAGCTCACAGCCAACGCCTGAGCATCTTGTAAAAATGGCGGGAGAGTTCAATATATCGCTTGACGGATTTCTTTGCGAAAAAAGCCTAAGGATAGCCGAAGAAACAGAGCGTGATATAAAACCAGTATATTCCTCTTTACACGGATGGCAGAAATATTCGGCAGGACTTGACGTTGAGTATGCCCAGTGTCTTGACGAAGGGCTTGAAGTGGAAAAATACAAACCTTACTTCGACTCGGTAAAATCGCTACCGGAAGGGGAACTCCGTGAAGCGGCGGCAGACATCGTTTTCAGGCTGATACGCGGGTGCAGAACAAGGGAAGGTTACGGTTTTTATGAGCCCTCCGACTACATAAACATAGTTTCCTGCCGTCCTGACAGCGGCAGAAAAGCTGTAAAGGCGCCGGATAAAAGTACGCTGAAAAGCAAGATCGAGGGCGCATGGTACGGAAGGATATGCGGTTGTCTTCTCGGAAAACCGATAGAAGGTATCAAAAGGAAAGAGCTTATACCGTTTCTGAAAAAAACCGGAAATTACCCCATGAGAAGATATATAGTGTCCGGTGACGTCATTGACTGTGAGTCGCTCGGTAATAAATTTGTCATAAGGGACAATTTTGCAGATAAACTCGCAAGTGCCCCGTCTGACGACGACACAAATTACACGGTTTTGTATCAGAAACTTATCGAACGATACGGAGTCGGATTCACCCCGGGTGAGGTATCGGATTTCTGGCTGAAAATGCAACCTAAGGACGCATACTGTACCGCGGAACGGGTGGCGTTCTGCAATTTTGTCAACGGATATCTGCCCCCGGATTCAGCTGTTCGCAAAAATCCGTACCGGGAGTGGATCGGAGCGCAGATAAGAGGGGATTATTTCGGATATATAAATCCGGGCGATCCCGCAAAAGCGGCGGAAATGGCGTACAGGGACGCTTGTATATCCCACGTCAAAAACGGAATATACGGTGAAATGTTCGTTGCGGCAATGATAGCCGAAGCCGCAGTAAATGATGAGATAACCGACATTGTGAGAGCGGGTTTGGATCAGATACCGGAAAAGAGCCGACTGTTTACTGAGATCAGCGGGATGCTTGACGATTACCGGAGCGGTACCGATTACAGTACAGCGATAAACAAAATAACCGCAAAATACAACGACGAATCGGGGCATCACTGGTGTCATACCGTTTCAAATGCGAGGATAGTAACGGCGGCGCTGTTGTACGGCGAAGGGGATTTCGGCAGATCGGTCGGACTTGCCGTGCAGGAGGGATTTGACACCGACTGTAACGGAGCGACTGTGGGCTCCGTCATCGGTATTATGAAAGGTTCTGAGGCAATCGGAGAATGCTGGAAAAAACCTATCAACGGCAGACTTAAAACAGATATTTTCGGATGCGAAACAGTAACGGTTGAAGAACTTGTAAGCAAAACGCTTGAACACATAGAGCAGAATGTCCCTGATAAAAGTGACAGATAATAAAACAAGTGCACCCGAAAAATAAAATAAGCACATCCGGAACGGGAGAACGCTTATGATTTCCGACAACCGGAAATTTTGGGAAAACAGCATATTAAGCTTTATCCGGTCTGTCTTATCTCAGCGTTCCGATAATGGTTGCGCTGTATCAGATAGTCAGAGCGGGTTTATCCGACAAAAAATAACAGAAGAAAGGAAATATGTATATGAATCCCATATTGCCGAGAAAATATTTCACCCCTGACGCCGAGGCTCACCCGATGCCGGACGGAAGACTTTACATATATGGCTCAAATGACAAAAGCGGAGCGAATTACTATTGCAGTACACAGTATCTTGTGTATTCAACCGACAATGAAAATCTTGAAGACTGGAAGGTGCACGGCGTATCGTTTGACAACAGTGCCGACAGGGCTGATGCCGGTTGGGCACCGGGCAATATCCTGTATGCGCCGGACGCCATCTGCAAGGACGGCAGATATTATCTTTACCTTTGTACGCAGAGCCAGACAGAGGGAGTGGCGGTTTCCGACAAACCCTTTGGACCGTTTACCGATGCCGTGCAGATAAAGGATATAACCGGAATTGATCCGGCGATATTTGTAGACGATGACGGACAGGCTTATTATTTATGGGGGCAGTTCAGCTTAAACGGTGCGAGACTTAACCCGGATATGAGAACACTTGAAAAGGGCAGTACCGTACATAATATCCTCACAGAACAGGAACACGGATTCCATGAGGGTTCGTCTCTCAGAAAAATTAACGGACGGTATTATCTGGTATATACCGATATTTCACGCGGGCGCGCGACCTGTCTGTCATACGCCGTGGCTGATAAGCCTCTCGGTCCGTACAGAAAAGGCGGTGTGATAATCGACAACACAGGCTGTGATCCGCAGACATGGAACAATCACGGTTCGATAACCGAATACAAGGGAAGATACTATGTGTTTTATCACAGGTCCACACAGAACAGCAGGTATTCACGCAGGGTTTGTGTCGAACCGATAAAAATAAACGAAGACGGTTCGATAGATGAAGTGCCGATGACTTCAAACGGCGCCTCTGCTCCGATAAACGCATTTGATACTATTGATGCGTCGGTTGCCTGCCGCATGAGCCGGGATGTATATATTCATCCGTCAGAAGACGGAAAGGAGGTCGTCGGATGTACGGAAAGCGGTCGCTTCGGGAGTGGCTGGGCTGAATACAGATACATCGACTTTCCGTCTGCGGCGGAAAAGTGTACTGTATTCTCAGGCGGAAGCGGCAGTATAGGGTTAATGGCAGACGGTAAAGGTGAAATAGGCAGAGGGGAGATATCAGAAGGAAAGTGTGTTATCAGGCTGACCGAAAAAATTACCGGAAGACGTGTTATCTGGCTGCTGATCAGCGGAAAGGATATAGAGCTTAGAAATTTCAGATTCGGGTGAAGCTGATGCTCTGACTGCTTGATTTTCAAGCTCCGGGTTTGATCAAAGGCGGATTTTAAATTCTTTTCCGGTTTATGCGTCTGCACTGAATTAGTACCGCATATGTTAAAGTAAGCGAAAACTGTCCGCTGTTTAAAACGGATAATTGTTTTCCTGAAATCTGCCCAAAGACTTCGCCTTTTTCAGATCGGTTTTTTCGGCATATTTTCTTTAAAACGTTCAAAACGGTTATTATGTTATCTATGAGACTTAAAGCGTTCGGCGCATAACAAATCAAATACTCAAAATAACAACTCCGCAAAGGAAAGGTATATTTCCTTTGCGGAGTTGTTTATGCAGTTTGAAAGAAGCAGGAATTTCCGGTACTCACTTGACTTTTATTTTGTCTGAAACAGTACAGCTTCCCGTAATGCAGTCCCGCATTACAATATTTTCAAATGCTGAAACAGTGTTGATGAAAGGTATTTTACAGTCAAATTCAACGTTAACGCAGTCAAGCATTATGTTGGAAGTTACCGGTTCAATGCCTCCCGGATAATATGAACGGCTGTATCTGCCGGAATCGTAATGCAGTGAAAAGGGTATTCTCGGTTTTTCGAGAAAAATATTTCTGAAAACAACATTCCGCACTGCACAGTTGTTTATCGGCTCGTTCTGAACCATGACCCAGGTTATTCCGTCAAGAACTTGCTTGCCTTTTTCGTGATTCGGGCGCGTTTTTGAAATATAGATTTTTCCGTCAGGGTCTGCCGAAACACGGTAAAGTCTGCCGCCGGATATCACCGTATCTGATTTCTGCACCTGCATTCCTTCGTACCATTCGACCCACGTTCCGGAAAGAATGCGGCAGAAATAACCTATTGCAGGTCTGTTCTTTGAATCGGCAAGGTCAAAACAGTTTTCAACAATCCCGTTCTCTATCCAGCCGAGTTCGGGATTTGAGGTATCATAATCGTGGGCGTTTAACGCAATGGCGTCGTCTTCCGTTTCAAAAATGCAGTTTCTTACCGTGAAACGGCTTCCTCTTCCGAAATGAATGCCGTCCTTGTCGCCCTTGATTATCGCATCTTCGATAATAACATCGTAGAATGTGCAGATGTGTACTGCGAATTGCGCTTTACCGAGATCGTAGCAACGGAAGCCTGTGATTTTTATATCATCTGCGTAGTGAAAAGCGAGCTGACCGCGAAGCCCGAAGACATTGAAATTGCAGCAGTCAACACCGTTTACCATTATACCGAGATTTTCAATGACAATGTGACTGTCATAAGTTTTGCATAGGGCGCCTTTATTTAAGATGACGTTGCAGAACGGAGCGATTTCGGCAGTTTTGCAAAGGAAAACTCCGTTTGCGCATTTAAGAGTTGTTCGGCTTCCTATGTAAACTGTCTTCGCAATTTTGTAAATTCCGGGTTCTGATATTACTACGGTACCGCCTTTGTCGAAAATCTTTTGCAGTAATTCGGCGTTTTCAACGCCGTTCTTTTCGGTTGAAAAGCCGAGAGCGTTGGCGTTCAGGTAATTTTCCATCTGTACCTCCTGATTTTTTACCATATTACTTATTTTGAAAATAAAAACAAAAAATACCGAGGTGACATGCTGTCACGGCTGATATTTCTAAACTTTTCCCGGATGATATTGTAAAGCTTTCGGAATGAATGTGAAAACGACTGTGAAAGTGAAAAGTGAAGTGCGGAAATTCAATTACATGCTTTTGTTCCGATGATAAATTTTTGTGAAAGTTTTTCACAGGCATTTTTGAGCAGTGCCGAATAATCTTGCAGTGTTTTGCCGCTCATTCTGAAAGAAAGTCCGGAAATTCCGATTGCGCCGGCAATCTGATTTTCAGAATAAAAAACAGGACAGGCGACGCAGGTAAGTCCTATGTGAGACTCTTCTAAGTCGTATGCGATACAGTCGGTCCTGATTTTGCACAGTTGTCTGCGGAATGACTCTTTATCTCTGACAGTATTTATTGTTTTTGCCTTGAATTCGGTGTTGTTGAGGTAGTCATCAAGTTGTTTTCCGTCAAGGAAAGCGAGCAGGCATTTTCCCATTGCGGAAGAATACGAATCGTACGCAAACCCCACACTCGAAACGAATTTTATTGATTCTGTACTTTCGTACCGGTCAATAACAAGTGTTTTAAGCGACGTGTCAAGTCTGGTCAGCAGTACCGTCTCGCGGGTTTCCCTTGAAAGATATGCCATGGTTTCCGCCGCATCTCTAACTATTGAAACGGCAGGTTTAAGAGAGTTTCCGAGAAAATAGAGCTTAGGCGTCAGCCGGTAACTGCTGTCTGAATGATTCTTTACGACGTAATTTTTCAGTTCAAGCTCTTTCATGATCCTGAAAACAGAGTTTGATGAAACCGACAGAAGCTGTGAAAGCTCGGTGACGGTGTAGTTTTTGTTGCCACACGCCATCACCTCGAGTATTTCCATTACTTTTTTTTGCCGCCGGAGCCGAATATTTTTTATCGTCCATAACTACTCCGTGTTTATTTCTGGACTGATTATATCATATTTTATTGCAAAATTCCATACGGTTCAGGTTTTTTTAAAAGAAAAATTTTTCACTTTGTACAATGTCATCCGCATAAACGTTGACGTATTAAGTTTGTTATTTTTTTTACTCAGTACATTTCGATTCAGAAACTCGGAGGAAATGCCCCGGCGATCGTTATGGCGGATGCCGATATAGACTCGGCGGTGAAACACATTTGCAACGGAAAATTTTCAAACGCAGGTCAGGTTTGCGTCAGTCCGAACAGAGTTTTTGTTCACACGGCGGTTATTGACAAATTTATTAAGGGCGTACTGCATTTTACAGATGGTATAACTCTCGGCAGCGGCAAAACTCCCGGAAAATTTGTCATGGGACCGCTCAGTACTGAGAACGCGGTCAGAAATACGGAAAGTTTTGTTTCCGACGCTGTAAGTAAAGGCGGTAACATAGCTTGCGTAGGTAAAAGAACCGGAAAAGGTTACTATTTTATGCCGACAGTAATTACCGGAGTCAAACGGAATATGGACGTTTACCTGAAAGAGGTTTTCGGACCGATAATGACGGTTATCGAATTTGACAACAGTGACGATCCGGCAGAGCTTGCCAACGACACAGAGTACGGACTTGCGGCTTACAATATATACACAGCTTCGGTTTCCACCGCATTACGGCTCAGTGAAGAAATAAAAGCGGGTGACGTGTCGGTAAACAGTCCCAAATACGGTTACAATCTCCCGCACGGGGGCTTAAAGGAAAGCGGAATAGGCAAAGACTGTTCGCTTTACTGCATAAGAGAATACTTTGATGTAAAAAGGATTTCAATTGACAAGGGGGCAAGGTAAAAATCAGATTTTATGATCATCATTCAGTTGCGTCGAAAAGGATAAACAAATTTGTCGGCAAGTCATGATCCGAGGATTCACAGACAAATGCCGGTAACAAACGTCATTGATTGGTTGATGAAAAGTAATTACACATTTAAGTATTACGTTGAATAAGTTTTTTGAGATCAGTTAATGAAATATACTTTAAATAGCTGAACAGGTAAAATCTAAGCAGACGGTTCAGTTGTAACACTTCTGAATTTTATGTACATATACAAATGAGCCACCCTTAAAGGGGTGGCTCATTATTTTGTTTGTTACCTGAAAACCGGATTTAAAACAGACTGATTCTTATCTGTCAACCTGCCAGTCCTTGATGTCAGTCCAGGTGTAGGAGTGAGGACCGTCTGAAAGAAGTCTGCAAACAACGGCTAGCTTGACTTCTGATACATTTTCGGCTATCGCAACAAGCTTCTGCATACCGTCACGATTATATTCACCGGGAGTCATTATAAGTCCGGTTTCAGGGAGGTAGTCTGAGGAACGTACTTCGAATTTGAAGTCTCCTGAGTATCCTTCCGGCACTACGATCTCACAGAGAAGCGTCTTTCCCTGATATTCTATGAGAGCAGACTTTTTATCCTCTCCGATAGTTACTTTGCCGTCCTCGACAACATGACCCATCCAAAGGACGTTCGAAGGTCCGGTGAGTGTCATTTCATCCTGTATAATAACGGTAGAGCGGTTATCAGTCAGATACATGCCGCGTACATTCTGTCCTGCGGTTGTTTGAGCGGTAGCAGCGTCACGATACGCACATCCCATGTCGATCACCGCGAGCGCAGAGGAATTTCCGCTCTCAAATCTCAATATCTTTGAAACAGCGGAGTACTTCTGGTCGAAGTTGGTACCCTGTCCTTTATCACCGGCTGAACCATTATTTGTATTTACATAAGCGGGATTTATGATAAGAGTATTCTGACCTTCGGCTCTGTTACGGTAATACCAGTAGCGGTAAGGATTTGAGAAGTATGTAACGCTTCCGTTACTACTGTAACCGGTCAGGTTGTATTCATCCGCACCGAGATCCATAAAGAATCTCGTTCCTCCGTATTCCACGATAAAGTTTCCGATATCGAGCTGTCCGTGAGAAGCGGCGTTTGCTCCGCCGTGCAGACCGCAGAACAAGGCGCTGTCCGTCCAGTCTGACCGGAATGTTACTGTATCTATTCCGTAATAGCAGTAATCAAGCTTCAAAGCAATATCAGTCGTATAGTTATCCACTCCGTACCACATCATATCCCAGACTCCGGGACGTGATTTACCGGTGTTTATCTGGTTGAAACGGAGTCCTCCGATCGAAGTATCTCCCGAAAAATCAGCCATCCAGAAGTAAAGCTGGGTATCCGGCAGTCCGACGCCTGCGTCGTGGTAGTTCCAGGTACCGGTGGCGGTCGACGCAACGCCGCTTATGAAATAATAGGATTCCTTGAAGCCGGGAGCGTTGACAAATCCCTGATCGGAGCCGGTAGCAGATGTTATCGAAGCTATGAAATTAACCGAATAAGTTGTACCGTAGGACCAGTAGCCGGGACCTTCCGGATAACCACCGTCAGGTGCGTAACCTTCAAAGAGACCAGCCGGGAAAGAGAACATTACGCAGTCAAGCAGATATTCGGATGCTGCTCTGAATTCATCGTTTACGTTTGCGAACGCAAGAGCCATAGTGCCTATACCGCCGTTACATACGGCATTCCAGTTATTTGTCCAAATGTATTTATCGAATTTGAATGTGCTCGTGAATTTTCCTTTCGTAGTTGTCATGTACGGGAAAGAACTGCTTCCGGCAGTATATCTGTTCCAGACCTCTCCGTCTTCTTCTGCCAGCTGCTCGTCATTATACTTTTGCAGATTACTCGGATCAGACCACCAATCGAACAGCTCGCCGAATCCCATTGCGCTGCCGTAACCGAGTTCCCATATGGCATCTTCGAGGGTTTTGAGTGTTTTGCTGTCCTCAGCGAGGTAATCATAGCACCAGTCGTAGGCTATCGAATAACCGAACATCAGCTCACCGGTGTCAAGATAGTGCTCAGGGTGCCAGCTTCTGCAATTTGTCAGAACGTTATCGACGAATCTTGCCGTTGAAGTCATAGTTCTCTCAACTTTTTTGGCGTACGCCTCATTGTCTGTCATTTTATAAAGAAAAGCATAGTTAAGAAGGTCGTCCATGACGTCACGGGACATCTGAAGAAGTCTGTATCCGTCGGAAAGCTCGAAGTACGGGTTTTTGCTGTTATAGTTCGAAGTTCCTTCTGCATAAGCGGATTCGTATCTGCTGAACCAGGAAGCATATACCGGATCAGTTTCGATCAGCTCTTTCATCTGGTCAAAATGCTCCTGCGTCATTATCAGCTTGGTATGACCGTCTTCGCCGTGAAGTGCGTTCATGTCCTCTATGATTTCCGCACCTGTGTAGTTTTTGAAAGCTATCACCTCAATGAGGTTGTATATTTCGTTAAGCTGCTTTTCGCCCTCTTTGTAGTTACCGTCTGTGGAAGTAACGTACATATTCTCGATGTCTGAGAATACCGCAAGTCCCATCTGATCATAGAATAACTGGTATCCGAGAGCTTCTGCGGCAACTTCCATCGGAACCGCAAGATACTGTCCGACATTTATCAGCTTTGAAGAGAGTGCAACACCCGGGTTAAATCCTCTGTCTGATCCGACATATTCCACTGTGTCGCCGAGATTGTATTCAAAGGATTTGCCGTTATATTTAAATGTAACCTTTTCTTTCGTTGCCGAAAGTTCGGTGGCGCCTCTGTGCTCTGCGAGAATGGCTATCGGAACGAAAGTGGTATCTCCGTCGGCGGTAACCCCGACTTTTTCGCTCATGTCGAGTATGTAACGGTTCTGGTTGTAAAGATACGCGTTGCAGTCTTCATAGAAGCAAACTGCGTTTTCCACTTTCGGGAAGGCATAACCGAGTATAGTTCCCGTTTTCTGAGAGTTTGCGTAGACGGAGCCAAGGTAAAATTTTACGACCGAAGTGACGATAGCGGTATTCGATGCGTCTATTACGATTGATTTTACGTTGGACTTATCGAGAAGCACAGTGGATGTTCCGGTTTCCGCGTCATATTTGTAGGACTTATCCGAAAGGGTGTTGGTTTCGCTGAAAACGAATTTATACTGATGCCATCCCGGATGAGCAACTATTGTCCTGACAGTAGTGACATCCTTCGGATCATGCGGGTCGGTAAACGAAGCCTGAGAACTGTGTGTGGTTCCGTCACCGGTCACAAAGGAGAAAAGGAATGTGATGTTTTCTTCCGATGTGTTGTTCATCCAGAAAGTAACTTCTTTATACTCAGAAAGGTCGGTCTCAGTAAGGTTCAGCGTGATCTTGTTGCCTGAACGGTCCGCTCCGCCTTTCAGAGTCCACTCAGCAGTCTGAGTCTGATCGTTTATCGTCTGCGAGGTTGATGGTGTAAGTTTGTTTGCGGTGATGGTTGCGGCATCGCTCAGATCAAGGATAAGTTTTTCCTTGTTTTCCAGCGTGGTGCCACCGGTTCCGATATCGTCCGGTTTACAGGAGAAAAGACCGGCGCAACATCCGAAGATAGAAGCCAACACCAAAATTAGAGATAGCGCTCTTTTCAAAATAAAATCCACCTTTCTGTGCGGTATTAAACTTGAAGACATTATATCATACATCGACTCAAAATGCAATCGGCAAATTGTAACATAATTATTAAACTTGCGAAAAAAAGTTTGGTCATGGCAGACAGGTTTGTTTAAAATGCTCAAATTGTGAATGTGCACAAAATGTTTTGAAAATTATTGTGCGTACTTCACAATGGCAAAATGACGAATTTCAAAAACGGGGATCGATAGGGTAATTGTTAACAATCTGTTCAACCATTTTCGGGACGGATATAATATAATCACTTGTAAGTGGCGGTATTGTGCGCAAAATGTTCCGGTAGACAGGGATTTAACATTTTGTACACAATACCCGTTTCAGCAAATTGAGAAGGAGAGCGAACACAAAAATGAAAATCAATCGCTTAACAAGGATTGTCGCAGTGCTTTTGGTAGTGACGATGATGCCCCTGTGGATGTTCGGATGCGGAGGCGGCAGCAGCGACATAAGAGAAGGCATGGTTGAAGCCATGATCGGAGACGGAAAGCTCAGCGACAAAAACCAGGTGACAGCCGACTATATCGAGCAGCTTGACACCGAAGTGGCGGAGCTGGTTCTTCGCTTTAACAAAGGTGGATACTGGATGGTGGATTATCTTGAACCAGGTACTACTCAGCATGCCAGTCAGTACAAAAATTGCTATAAGCTTGCCATGGCGTGGGCGACAAAGGAGTCGGAATATTACCACAGCGGCAAGGTTATGTCGATGATCAAGAAAGTTCTTGAATTTATGTATGAGAACGCATACGGGGAGGCTGAGAAGGCGTCCGGTGACAGTCAGTATACCCTCACTGAACGGTATGACGTAGCCGAATACCTTGTGAGGACCCTCCTCATACTGGATGAGAAGAACAAACTCAGCAACAGTAAGATCGAAAACTATGTGTCAGTTGTGGTTTCAAAATTCCCGGTTCCTACCGGAAAGGGAGTGGATCTCGCCAGAACTACATATATTGTTCTCGGTTATTCCGTGTTGCTCGGTGACGATGACAGGATAGCTGAGACCGTTGCAAAATATGCATCTGCGGTGTTCAACGAGGTGACATCCGGTTCGGGACTTTACGCGGACGGATCTTTCATAGCGGATACCGAGATAGCTTCTTCCGGATCGTACGGTGTGATTGCTTTTTCGGAAATGGTCGAGATAGCATATGCGGTTTCAGGTTCAAAAGCCGAATTTGCCGAAGAAGTCCCGGTTGCCGATTTCCTTTACAAGTGGGCGACCAATTCGGTAATTCCTTCGCTTTATAACGGAAGAGCATTTGCCGGAACGGTGAGTTCTTATCTTACAGATGCCGAAAGGCTCGGAGGCAGAGCCGTGTCTTCGCTTCTTCTCCTTGCCGAGATGATGGACGAAACAAGAGCCGCGGAACTTGAAGCCGTGGTGAAGGGATACGGAGACAATACGGGATCTGACTTCCATAAATTCCTGACAACATACGGAATGTGCAGATACGAAGACATCTTCGACGATGAGGACATCGTTTCAAAGAAGACGGAAGGCGCATATAATCTTGCGGCAATGGATAAACTGAGCATTCTCGGCACCAAGTATTCCGCTTCTCTTTCTCTCTCCTCACTCAGAACGACGAAGTATGAAACGCGTTATGATTACACAAAAACTCAAAATGAGGAATTGTTTCTCACAAATGCCGTAAACGGTAAAGGTTGGTACACCGGAGACGGAATGCTGATGGTGTATACCTCTTCGTACGCACCCGGAAACGTGTACTGGGAGTATGTGAAAGGAACGAGGATACCCGGAACTACGGTTGATTCCAGAGACAGAGTAATGTCAAATTCCGGAGGATACGACGGAACGACTAACGGAGCCGGTTCCGCTACGCTCGGAAATATGGCGGTTGCGGCGCTTGACTTCGTAAACAACAACAACGAACTCCGTTCTGACCTGAAAGCAAAGAAGTCGTGGTTCTTCTTTGACGGAGAAATAGTCGCACTCGGAGCAGGTATAAGCAACAGCATCGCTGACAGCAAGTCTAATGATCAGTCCATAGAGACAATTGTCGAAAATGTCTTCTACGGAAGTTTCACTTCAATAAGCACATCTGTGGATCAGAGCGGCGACAGGATACTCACAAAAGACAAGGTCGAGCTGGCGCCGAGTGCTCTCTACATAATGAAGTATGGCGGAATATATGTTCCTGCGGACAAAAATGATGTACTGAAATATACGTTAAATCAGACAGACGGCGGAAACTTTGTAGAGGTCTGGATAGACCATAACAATGTTGACGGCGAGAGCGGAACGTCAAGTCCGGTTATTTCGGGAAAGACCTACGAATATGTGATAATTCCCTCAACTTCAATGTCAATGGGCGAGTTTTTTGATTACACAAACAGTCCCGGATATACCGTTCTTTCAAATACCGAACAGGTACAGGCAGTAAAGGATACATCTACCGGTGCTGTGGGATATGTTTTCTGGGAAGGCGGAAGCTGTAATGGAATCAGCGTCGATTTTGCCTGCACCATGATGGTTCAGGAAACCGACACACAGATTACAGTTTCGGTGAGTGATTTCAATCACCAGACAGGCGAAGCCGGCAATATCACACTTGCCGCAGGAGGAAGCGTCGTCAATGCGTCCAACGGTCTTACCCTCAATGGAAATGTTATAAGCGTTGACAGATCGGTAGCATCTTCCGGTCAGACTCTTACTATAATTATCAACAAATGAGCCGCCGTACAGATGAATATGAGCTGTTACGGTGAGTCCGGAATATAAAATTTCACTATGGACAAAAAAGAGCCCGGGAAAACTGGGCTTTTTTTGACGTTTTTGTATGTAACTGAATATAATACCCGAGGAATATAATTTCACTTAAAATGACTGTGGTCCCGATAGTGCTGACTTTATGCAGTGCCGATGTATACAGAGAGAATAATCCGATCAGCGAAATTAATTGTTGACAAATTTCGATAATTGTGTTAATATAATTACGCGGGTAAGATTTTCCGCGAAAAAAATAAAAGGGGTGATACTTTTGAAAAAAAGAGCTCTGTCGTTAGTGCTTATCCTGATGTGTTCAATTATGGTCGTTTCATCCTGCGGAGATGCGCGTAAATTCATGAAATATGCCGGTAAAGAATATACTGCGGACGTTCCTTTTGTGACAAGTCAGCAAATTACCTCTGTCAGCGGAGAAGTTTTACTGGACCGCGGTAATTTAATGGTATTCGTTGACCGGAACGTGACCGGAGCAGAAGCTAAATATTCGGTTTACAATGCTAAGAGTAATTCGGTTCTGTTCAGCTATACGGTCCCTGAGGGCGACAGTACTGTTCTTGAATTCCGGATATTTGAGATCGGCGAAGTGGAACTGTATACTGTCGTATATTTAACCGGCGGAACCGAAGGAACTGTAACCAAAGCAGACCTTTATCAGGAAAATCTTCTGGTGGCGAATTTCACCGGTGAGCTTCCTGTTTATCAGGTAAACGACACTATTGTATTCGGGTATTCAGCGTACTCTCTTGATGACGGAGTCCTGAAAAAGGAGTTCGACGTGCCTGATTTCGGAA
>CALWJW010000006.1 GCA_944381095.1 uncultured Clostridia bacterium
GATATGTCAAAGCTCGGCTTTATGCAGGACCTGATCAGAGGTATCAAAAAGATTATTTCCTTTGACAAACCGAAAACGACCGAAAAAGACACAGTCGTTGTAAATAACGGCGGAGCAAATGTTACTTCTCTCCTGAAACGGGCGTTCATGTTCCTTGAAGACAGCAATTGGAGTGACGCAAACAGTTACTGTGAAAAAATTCTTGATATCGATCCGGAAAACGCCCAGGCGTATCTTGCAAAACTCATGGCTGAGCTGAAAGTCAGCAAACAGGATGAATTAAAAAAATTACCCGCAACGTTCAGCCACCTGAATACCTATAAAAAAGTAATACGGTTTGCGCCGCCCGAGCTGGCAAAAACTCTTGAGGAGTACAACGATGAAATAAAATTGAGAGTTGAAAAGATAAGAGCGGAACAGGAAAAAAAGCGTTTGGAGCAAGAACGAAATGAAAAGGAGAGACTTGAAGAAGAAAAGCGGTTAAGAGAAGAGAAAGAAGCTGAAAAGAAACGTCAGGAAGAAAAAGAGCGCGCTGAAAAAGCCAGACTTGCAGAAGAAGCTCGTATCCTGGCTTTGAAACGCAAGAAAAAGATAATTAAAACCGTAACTATAATTTCATCAGTAACGGTGTCTTTGATAGTATTCATTGTTCTGTTGAATGTCCGGATTATGCCAAGCGTAAATTACAGTAAGGGAATTTCATTTTTGGAAGAAAAAGCTTATGACGAGGCAATCGCCGCATTTACAGAAGCAGGAAATTACAAAGATGCAAACGAAATGATCAAAAGCGCATATTACAGTAAAGGTATAGAGCTGTTCAATCAAGGTCTTTATGAAGATGCGATAGCTGCTTTTAAATCAGCTCAGGATTACAAGGACAGCGTTGAAAAGAAACAGATTTCTTATTACAATTTGGGCAAATCGGCTATTGATCAGAAGGATTACAGACTGGCATTCCGTAATTTCATTATGGCAAAAGGCTATAGTGATTCAGCTGATATACTGCGCAGTATAAACAATAATGTTGTATCAGCTGATTATCATACTGCGGCAGTAAAGCAGGACGGTACAGCGGTTGCAGTTGGATTTAACGATTACGGTCAATGTGATTTGAGTGACTGGAAGGATATTATTTCGGTATCATCAAGCTATGCTAATACTGTTGGACTGAAAGCAGATGGAACGGTGGTTGCAGTCGGTGATAACAGTTACGGTCAGTGTAACGTGTCAGATTGGACCGGTATTGTTGCGATAGAATCCGGTTATTACAATACATTCGGACTTAAATATGACGGAACAGTCGTAGCAGTCGGAAGAAATTTTTACGGAAGTCTTGACGTTTCCGAATGGACGGATATTGTGGCGATTTCGGCTGGTGATAGTCATACGGTTGGACTTAAATCGGATGGGACGGTAGTTGCAGTCGGTTCAGACGCTAACGGACAGTGTGATGTCACGGAATGGAGTAATATTGTGGCAATTCAGGCAGGGATTTATCACACTGTTGGTTTGAAATCTGACGGAACAGTGGTGATAGCCGGAACGAGTTTTGATGTATCATCATGGAGAGATATTGTTGAGATTTCGGTAGGAACCAATCATACGATCGGACTTAAATCGGATGGTACTGTAGTCGCAGCAGGCTCCAATGAATATAAACAGTGCAATGTTTCCGAGTGGACGGATATAGTGGCGGTTTCCGCCGGCAGACATCATTCAGTCGGACTTAAATCTGACGGAACGGTGGTTGTAGTTGGATATAATGAAGCCGAAAGCGATGTATCAGACTGGAATGGTATAAAATTACCGTTATCCTGATTCTTTTTAGGAGGCAGAAATGAAAAAAGGCGGAGTGGTTCGCCAGGAATTTATAAACAGCGCCATACGTGTAGCGGCAACAAAAGGGCTTCATAATGTTACGACCAAAGCGTTATCAGCCGATTCGGGACTGAGCGAGGGTTACATATACAGATATTTCAAAAGTAAAGAAGATTTGCTTAAAGAAACCTTTTTTTCACTTGATAAAGAGCTTTCGTATCAGCTCTCATGCTCATTCAAAAGAATAGATAATCAAGTGACCGATGTCAGAGAAGGATTTCAAACCATATTCCATGATTTTTGGCGGTTTTGTCTGGCAGACAGGAATAAATGTACCTACTACATCCAGTACTATTATTCAAATTACTACGAAAGTATCCTGGTTGAAGAACGCAAAAAAATTTATCGGGAACTGTTAAAAATGATTTCCCCGGTTTTTAGAAAAGAAACAGATGTATGGGATGAACTTAGTTCAATTTACGACATTGTTTTTTCAAAATTGCTCAGAATACTCAGGGGAACAATCGAAGACAACAAAAAAAATGAAGAAGAAACTTTTAGTTGCCTGATGTTGCTGGAAGAGAAAAAAATTATATTTGAAAAATTATCCCAAAATAAACCAAAAGGAGAAGGAAAAATGGCACAAATAGCAGAAATAATCAAATATGAAGGTGACAACAGCACTTTTATCTGGAAGCATCCTCTTGAAGATTTCAACAGCCTGACTCAGCTGATCGTTCATGAAAGTCAGGAGGCGATTTTCTTTATGAACGGACAGGCGCTCGATCTTTTCGGTCCCGGAAGGTATACGTTGGAGACGCAGAATATACCGTTTCTGGGTAAGCTGCTAAACCGTTCAACGGGCGGAAATACCCCATTTCACTGTGAAGTATATTTCGTAAATAAAACCGTTCAGATGGCGATACGTTGGGGGACCGACAGCAAGGTAAGGTTTATTGAACCTACAATGGGAATACCGCTGGAAATAGGAGCGTGCGGAGAAATGAATCTGGCAGTTTCCGATTCACGAAAGCTTCTGGTAAAGCTTGTCGGCACAATGAAAGGAATAGCTTGGTCAAGCGAAAGTGACGGATTTACCAAGTCGTTGCAGAACAGTTTCAGACCGCTTATATCCACTGCGGTAAAGGCTAATCTGGCAAGCAGCATAAAAAAACTGAACATAGATATAGTGGAAATAGATGAACATCTTGAAGTATTATCCGAGGAGCTGAGAAAAAGTATATTACCGGGATTTGAAGAATACGGTCTGACAGTACCGCAGTTTTATCTGACTACTGTGCTGTTGCCTGAAAACGATCCGAATTTCCGCAGAATGAAGGAACTTCATACAATCGCCTTGCAGACAAGAATGTTTGCGGCAGAAGCGCTTGTGAAATCTGCACAGGCTGATGCCGATGCCACAGTAACAGCGGCAAGACGGAAAGTTGAAATGGAAAAACAGACGACCGAGACGGAAATAGCAAAACGCGAAGCCGAACGGAAGCTGATTGAAGCGCAGGCAGAGGCACAAAAGACAAAGATGTCCGGATTTGCCGAAGCCGAGGTCATGAAAGCAAAAGGATATACAGAGAAAGATGTGCTTTCGGCTGAGGTTCAGAAAGCGTACGCTGAGGGAATCGGCAATATGGGCGGCGGAACCGGAGGCGGAGGAGTCGTCAGCGACATAGTCGGTTTGGGAGTCGGACTTGCCGCTGCGGGAAATGTCAGCTCGCAGTTCGGCGATATGTTCAAAGGATTTCAAAGTAACGGTGATTCAGACAAAAAAGATGAATTGATAAAATGTGCCAAATGCGGGGCTGACCTTCCGAAAAATGCGAAGTTCTGCCTTGAATGCGGTGAAAAAATAATTTCTCCTGACAGTGTAATCTGTCCTGAGTGCGGCAAAACTGTGCCGAAAGGTAAATTCTGTCCTGAGTGCGGGCACAAATTTATATCAAACTGTCCTAAATGCGGTGCGCAGATCCCGGAAGGCAGTAAATTCTGTCTCGAATGCGGCGAAAAAATATAAATAGGGAGAAAGTTTTATGAAAAAGAGCTTTAAATTATATCTGATAGCCTGGGCGGTACTTTTTATACTGTTCAATTTACTTACGTTTGTTGTTCCTTCGATTCCGCAAAACGAAAAATATACTCCTTCCTTCTGGATAGGTTACACGTTTATAACGGTTACGCTTGTCGGACAGCTCATCTGTGCTTCAACGGTATTCAATTCCAAATCGGCAGACAAGGCTTTCTATAACATATCTCTGGTGCGCATCAATTTGTCAGCAACGATTGTATCATTCGTTGTCGGTGCGTTTTTCATGGTCGTTTCGTTTTTGCCGTACTGGATCGGAATAATTATCTGTGCAGTTATACTTTCACTTAACATAATTTCAATGATCAAAGCCGAAGCGGCAATAGACCTTGTTACAAAAACGGACAAAAATATAAAAGCGAATACCTTCTTTATAAAATCACTTGCAGTTGATACAAAAAGTCTTATTGAGAGAGCTGAAACCGATGAAATAAAGAACGAGTGCAGAAAGGTCTATGAGGCAGTCAGATATTCTGACCCTATGAGCAGTGAGGCGCTTGCATCTGTTGAAAGTCAGATAACCGTCAAATTCAATGAGTTTTCCGAAGCTGTAAGTATCAGCGGCGGCAATGTACCGGAACTGGCAAAGGAGCTTATCGTGTTAGTCGGTGACCGAAACGAAAAGTGTAAACTGATGAAATAGTTTTGTCAGATTATTATTTGTACTTAACAATATCTGAAATTTTACGGGAGAAAAGAGATGTCAGTATTCAGATGTAAGATGTGCGGAGGCACGCTTGAAGTGAATGAGAGTCAGACAGTGGCGGTATGTCAGTATTGCGGGACGGAACAGACGCTGCCGAAGCTTGACGACGAGAAGCGAGCGAATATGTACGACAGAGCAAACCATTTCCGTCGTAACAATGAGTTTGACAAGGCAATGGGGATCTATGAGCAGATACTGAGCGAGGATAAGACAGACGCGGAGGCGTACTGGTCGCTTGTGCTGTGCAGATACGGGATAGAATATGTAGAAGATCCGACAACGCACAAGAGGCTACCGACAGTAAACAGGGCGCAGTACACGTCGGTATTTGATGACGACAATTATAAGTCAGCACTGGAATATGCGGACACGAGGCAGAAGCTGATATACGAAGAAGAAGCCAAAGCGATAAACGAGATACAGAAGGGGATACTTGCGATATCGCAGAAGGAAGAGCCGTTTGACGTATTTATATGCTACAAGGAAAGCGATGCAAACGGAAGAAGGACGGAGGATTCGGTTCTTGCGACCGACCTTTATCACCAGCTTACGCAGGAAGGCTTTAAGGTATTTTTCTCACGTATAACACTTGAAGACAAATTGGGAACAGCGTATGAGCCATACATATTTGCAGCGCTTAATTCTTCAAAGGTAATGGTTGTGCTCGGAACGAAGGCAGAGTACTTCAATGCGGTATGGGTAAAGAATGAATGGTCGAGGTATCTGTCGTTAGTTAAGGAAAGCAAAGGGAAAAAGGTGCTGATACCGGCGTACAGGGATATGGATCCGTACGATCTGCCGGAAGAGTTTTCCCACCTTCAGGCACAGGATATGTCAAAGCTCGGCTTTATGCAGGACCTGATCAGAGGTATCAAAAAGATTATTTCCTTTGACAAACCGAAAACTCCGGCAAAAGAAACAGCGTTTGTTGCAAGTAATTCCGATATCGCCCCGCTTTTGAAAAGAACATTTATCTTTTTGGAGGACGGTAAATGGGAGGATGCGGACAGATATGCTGAAAGAGTGCTTGACAGAGACCCGGAGAATGCAGAGGCATATCTTGCAAAGCTTTTGGCAGAGCTGAAAGTAAGAAAAAAGCAGTATCTGAAAGAACTGCCACAGCCGTTTGACAGCAGTGAAAATTTTGAGAAGATCGTCCGTTACGGAAAAGAGGAACTTACAACAGAAATACAAGGATACAATGATTTTATCAAAGAACGTCTCAGAAATGAATACTGTGAACCTATCTATGTAAATGCCGTTAAAAATTTCAAATCTGCTGATTCTATTTATGTGTATAGTGAGTTATCGAAAAAATTTCTGAGCATTAAAGGTTATAAAGACTCAGAAAAATTTGCTGAGCAATGCAGTAAAAGAATTAAAGAATTAGAAGAAAAAAATAAAATAGAATATGCATATCAGCTATTTCATAAAGATACTTTTGCAGATTTAAAAAGAGCAATATCGATTTTTGAAAGTATGCCTGAAAACAAGGACGCTGAGAATTATATTACTCAGTGCAGGTCAAGAATTGAGGATAAAAAAAGGGAAGAGGAAAAACAAAAAGAGCAGGCGAAGCTTGACGCTATCAGGAGAGCTAAGCTTGCGAAAAAAGCTGTAATCATTGCGATTCCGGTGGTTGTTGCAGTTGTCATATTTATAATTATTCTGAACACAGTAATAATCCCCAACAGTAAATACAGCAAAGCAAAAGAATTGTTTGAAGCAGGGTTGTATCTTGAAGCGGCTGAGATCTTTAAAGAGCTTGATATCAGAGATTCAAGAGAACTGTACATTCAATGCTATAAAAATAAATACGGTCAGGATATAACCGTTTCAGATTCAGAAGAAATGCCGTATTTTAAAATATCTGAAAACGGAGCAATAAGTGTGGTTGCGGATGCTGTACTTCCGAACATAATCGAAATACCGTATATGTTTGACGGTCAGTTTATAACAAGCATAGGAGATTCTGCGTTTGAAGGTTGTAGTTCGCTGACAAGCGTAACAATACCTGACAGTGTCACAAGCATAGGAGATTCTGCGTTTTCAGGCTGTAATTCACTTACAAGCATAACATTGCCGGACAGCGTTGTTGATATAGGGGAACGTACATTTTACAGATGTACTTCTTTAACAATTGTAACTATACCGGATAGTGTCAGGAGTATAGGTTTCGGAGCGTTCATGCGTTGCAGTTCGCTTACAAGTGTAACGATTCCAGACCGTGTCAAAAGTATAGGGAAATCTGCATTTTTAGGATGCAGCTCGCTTACAAGCGTAATAATACCTGACAGCGTCACAAGCATTGGTATTTATGCATTTTCAGGTTGTAGCTCGCTTGCAAGCGTAACTATTCCCGAAAGTGTCACAAGCGTAGGAGATTCTGCGTTTTCAGGATGCAGCTCGCTTACAAGCGTAATAATACCTGACAGCGTCACAAGCATTGGTATTTATGCATTTTCAGGTTGCAGTTCGCTGACAAGCGTAACGATTCCCGAAAGTGTCACAAGCGTAGGAGATTATGCTTTTTCAGGATGTGGCTCACTGACAAGCGTAACGATTCCCGAAAGTGTCACAAGCATAGGATATTCTGCATTTAAAGATTGCAGTAATCTTACAAATGTTATGTTTGAAAACCCGGTTGGTTGGCATGTTTCAACAATTCCAAATGGAACAAGCGGTGCTTCTGTATCAATCAGTGTCACTGCGGTTCCGGAAACTGCCGCCGAGTTTCTCACAAAAAATTTCTGCGAGTATTATTGGAATCGCAGAGAATGACGGTTAAGGTAAGGTGAATATTTTCTTACTGCGAGGCTTCTTTTTTCTTTCGTTTTCCGACCGTCGGAAGTGGTTTAAAGGATAATGGTTTTACAGCGATGCCGAAACCTGATAATGCATAGCGTTTTTCGGCGATTTAAACTTTTACCGTTCGCATAAAAAGAATACCCTGAAAAAAAGAACACCCCCGCAGAATTCAAAAATTTCTGTGGGGGTATTTAGTTTGAAATTCTGTTCCGGATACGTAAAAAATTCGGCGGCCGAAAAGATCGGCTGTACGGATATAGCATTATAGATATCAGAGATCAAGAGATCTTTTTATACTTTCAAAAACTTCGCCTATGGGATCGCGGATAATAATTTCGGCAAGACCGTCATAAGGTGTAGGTGTGGAGTTGATAATGATAAAATGCTCTCCGTTGAAGCCTGAAACCAACCCCGCCGCCGGGTAAACTGTAAGCGAAGTTCCTCCGACTATCAGAACGTCTGCGTTTTCTATCGCTTCTTCGGCATTGCAGATATTCTCGGAATTCAGGGCTTCACCGTAAAGCACGACGTCAGGTCTTATAAGTCCTTTGCATTTGTCGCAGGTGGGAATGTCAGAGGTTCCGGTGATTTTATCCACCCCGTATTTTTCGCCGCAACGTGTACAGTAATTCCGGAGGACGGAGCCATGCAGTTCGATCACGTTTTTGCTGCCTGCTTTCTGATGCAATCCGTCAATATTTTGTGTTATTACAGCGGATAGTTTTCCTTTTGCTTCAAGCTCAGCCAGAAAAAAGTGTGCGGCGTTCGGCAAAGCTTCGGTATGAATCATGTTTTGTCTGTAATAACTGTAAAATTCGCCGGGGCGACTCATTAAAAACCTGTAATGCAGCATTTCCTCCGGCGAATACTCATAATTGTTTACTTCATTGTAAAGCCCGTCGTTTCCGCGGAAATCAGGTATTCCGCTTTCGGTCGATACTCCGGCGCCGCCGAAAAATACTATGTTTTCGGCATTGTTTATAATGTCCGTAAGTTCTGTGTAATCGGTCATAAACGCACCTCCGTAATTTTACATTGGTATTCAAAATTAAGTTCTTTCATTTCTGTTCTGTCTCTATTCTATCATATATAATAAGTGTTATCAAGTGCCGGCTGAAAAATATTTCTGACGGTTAGCTTTGGGATCTTCGTTAAAGTATTGACAAAATTTCCTGTTTATGGTATATTATATACAGAAAGCATCCGTATGTAAATGTTCAGTATGTTGAAATTGCACTTATACACAACACGATTGACCGAAATAAAGGAGGTCGGCATATGTGTAAAGCAAAGTCGGCGTCTATTCTAATATACGCAAACACAGCACGCGGATACCGCCGAAACGCCGCGTTTTTTCCACGCGCAAGACAATATATTCACATTGGATACATGGAACTTATTATTACAGGCTCCGGATAACCGCACAAAGCTGCGGAATTTTCCGGAGTCTGTTTTTTTTCCTGTGAACCGTAAAATAATGCTGACAGCTGTTGTTTTTGCCGGAGAAACCGACAGTTCAGAGTCAGAAATGAGTACAGTAGAACATTAAACACGCTGATTTCAGGTAATGATAAATCCTGCTACATGGTCATATGTAATAATGGGAATGAACAAACGTGACGAGGGGGGAGGTAATATGAAAAAAACAAAACTTATAATTTTACTGACAGTTGCCGTTATAATAATAATCGCTACCGTAGTAATATTGACTTTTGTATTTCAGGAAAACAGTGTACGCAACCGTTTAATTGAGGTAGATTATAGTACTATTTTTGATGAAGCTTTTGCCAGAGGTCCGGCTTATATCATCTGCGCAAGATTTGAAGAAAAAAGATGGCATCTGAACTGTACGGAATATGTTTTTGAAATAACGGAAGTGCTGAAAGGAAATCTCAGTCAGAAAGAAATTTCAACATATGAGAGAAAACTAAACTGGTTTCAGAAAAGTGATTTTGAAGTATGGTTAGATCCGGGAGAAATCGGTGCAGTTAAAATAAGACCGGGATATGATAGTTATGTCGTCGGTGAGGAATATTTATTAACACCTGGTTTCAGACCTGATGACAGCAGCAAATTATTTGAAAACTGGGGAAATTATATCCCGCTTAATGATCTCGAAAATGCGTATTATAGAACTAAGAAATTTTTAAATCAGTTTACGACTCTGGAAATCGAAAATCCGACACGTGACGAATTTGTTTCATTTTTGAAAGGAATTATAGAGGAGTATTCGGTAGCCGATGAACATGAATATCCGGAGGGACCGATTTCTTTGCCGTCAGATAACCAATCGTTCTACATAGCAATAGCTTGTAGCGGAGCGGGAGTTGTAGTTTTATGCGCAGCTCTTGTAACATATAATGTAGTAGGTAAAAAAAGAAAGCGTAAACCGAGTGGCAATACTTGAATTGAAAAAAATTATATTAAGAAAGGAAAATATATTATGAAAATGAATTACAACAAAAAAATAATTTGCATGTTAACACTTATTCTCGTTTTTCTTATGCTTTTTACGCCTATATTACCTGTATTTGCGGTAACGATAACCACAGATGAAGAAGAGTTGACAGGAGCTGATATTGTAAGAGAAGATGAAGACAAACGTGAAAAGTTTTCAAAACATTATCTGACTGGAGACGGAAGTTATTTTGCCGTTGCCTACACAGAACAAGTCAATTATCTTGATGACGACGGAAAATGGAAAGAAGTTGATAATACTTTTACAACTAACATTTTTACCGGAGAAAAAACAACTAAAAACGAAAAGTTCAAAGTAAAATTTGCAAACAAGGCAAACAAAGAAAAACTTGTGAGCATACAGACAGACGAGTTTAAAGTATCATGGGGAATTTTGGTATCCGAGAACGGAACTGATTATTTTTCTTTGAACAAAGTAAAGGGAGTTGAAAATGAAAAGCTTAAAACCAAAGAAATAAAGACGACGGAAGATGCACAGAGCCTCGGAAAAGCGGTATCAGGTATAATTTATGAAAACGCCTACGGAGATTACCTTGATGTGCGTTATTCAGTAGCACATCAGAAGGTAAAAGAAGATCTGATTATCACTGAAAAATCCGGTTTCAATTCTTACAAAGTTACATATGATATAAGTAAGATAAAAGACGGATACGTTTTGCAGGATAACAGCGGAGAGGTTACTTTTTATAACAGTGAAGGAGTTGCATTATTCAAAGCAGGGATACCGGTAATGTATGACAGCGCCGGCAAGTCGTCAGCTGATATTCAGGTAAATGTAATAAGCGGCAAAAAAACAGTTGAGGTTATATACACGCCTTCATCCACTTGGCTAAACGACTCGGAAAGAGTTTATCCGGTTACAATTGATCCAGAGTTGTCAACTTCACAATACACCTCAAATATAATGGATACTTCTGTTTATTATACCAGTGCATATTCAACAACAAATGCTAATGCAGTCTCACCGTATTTGTACATGGGCATGGATTACACAGTATACATAAAAATATTCAATGTACCTTCTGTAACTTCGCAATATACAGTACTTGGTTGTAATTTAATTTTTATGGGAGACTATCTTAGCGTTCCACCGGATTCAGCAACTTCGTTTTTTGTAAAAACATATAATGTTTGTGAATACTGGAATGAATATATGTTTATGAGTTGTGAATCGGATTTTGTCTATGACCCTGATATTGATTATTTTGAACTTCAAACTAACAGACCTGAAGTCGGAACTATGATAACGTCCGATATTTCAGCCTTAGACAATGATAACTTATCCTTGAGTTTAGATTTATCAGGGATATATTCTCAGAACGGTGGATATAACAACTATTTTAGTTATTATTATGGCTTTGAAATTTATATGCATTGGTATCACTCTTACCATGCTTTTTCGAGCGAATCAAACGGAGTGCATCCTTACATAGTAACAAGATATGAATTAAGCGGAGGCTCTGATAATCAATATACTGATATAAATTCATCCGAAATATTCAGAATAAAATCACTTACAAATCAAAAATATTTGACGTTTAACGATACTACAGGAACCGCCTCAACACAATTACTTAGTTTTGATTACTTACAGGGATTCAAGTTTATTTATAATGCAACAGGAAATTATTATACAATCCAATCCGATTCTGACAATCCAAACTATATTTCATATCAAAGCACGCCTGATAACCAAAACAATTATCCTGTCACTATTTCTAACACTGCTAATTACCATTGGAAAGTTTACTTGAATGATGATGATACATTTTCAATTCTTTCTGAAAGCAGTGGTTTTCAAAATTACGCATTGACTTCAATGAACTATTCTTGGGATCAGGCAAATAATGATGTAGTATTATCGGTTTATTCTACTTCCAATAATCATCAACGTTGGATTTTAGAAGGTTACTATGATAATCCAAGTTGTTACGATCGAACTATAACGGTAAATAATTATACTGATGAATTTATTGTAGAAAAAGGCGAAAAGGTTAAACTTATATTCAATCTATATGTAAACGATCCTTTACAGTCTTCAGATAGTGATGTCGTTGAAATAGATAATTACAATATAATTACAGCTTTAAACAGTGGAACTGTTGAAATATTTGATTCCAGTAATCATCCATGTTGTTATATTACTGTGGTCGATTATTTATTCAATCCTAACATTGTTTACAATATCGGAATAGCTTCCGAGGAGAGTTATTTGCATCGTGAAGAAAATTCAACCAATGTGTGCATTAGGGAGGATTTATCGTGGTCACTTCCTAAAGAAAGCGTTACCGGTATTTGGAGATTCCAAATGGTTGGTGACGCCTACAAGATATATAACATGAGTGTTCAGGCAGCAGAAAATGAAGTATTGAGCGACAATAATCTTGTGCTCTCATATCAAACATACAATAATTCATCTTATGCTGTTTTGAAAAATGATAGCGCAAATGATGATAGTCTCTTATGGTATATTGAAAGAGTCTCAAGTTCGGGCAAATTATATTATCGTTTCAGTCCTAAAAATTATCCTAATAAGTATTTGAAAATGCACGGAAATACGGCAAAGTTGGATAACAAACAGGAACAGCTTGATGAATGGACTGTTTCCGAATTAGAGTATGAAGCATATTTTGAAGGTACTCTGCGAACATCAAACGACTCAAATAATGCAAATCGTAAAATAATTTATTGTGCTGCATCACCTGAATTTTATGATAATTTTCTCCCAAGCGAGCTGCAAAGGGCAATAGACGAGTGGAATTTTGCTCCTAATCTTTTTAAGCTGCAGCTTGTGAATGCTAGTGATGGAAAAGATGTACAGATATGGTTTGATGTAGGCGCTTCATCTGATATTGGAATTGCCAGTATGACTCCATATATGGACGAATATACAGCATATCAATTTGATACACCGGAAGAGGAACTCCAAGTGGCAAATAGTCCTTGGTATAGAACGGTCATAAATATATATCTAAGCGTACAAGGTAGCATTAATTTTACACAGATTACAGATGATGAAAAATATGGCACAATACTTCATGAAATAGGTCATGCACTGAAATTATCTCATCCAAATGATATTACTGGCAGTTATGCGTCAGCTTACCCAGCAGTGATGATACAAGGGACAAATGAAGATAATTGGAAAGCTTTTCTCACCAACTTTGACAAAACCGCAGCTATATTGAAATGGAGGTCAAGTACAAGTAATGAATAAAACAAAAAATATATGTTTAACGGTAATTATAATGCTTGCCGCGGTTTTAATATGTTCTTGCTCCATGTGGAAAGAGGAAAGAGCGGCAAGCGGGACAGATGTTGAATTAAAAAAAGTACAAGACGCAGAGTATACCGAAGATAATCCGTATATTCTTGAAAACGCTGAGCTGACATACGAGGAAACTCTTTATCCGGTGAGTATTCGCAGTAATATGTCTATTTATTATGTAGAATACCCGTACTACCAGACTATAAGTTCTTTTCCTAAAACGCATGAAGGTTATAACTGCAAACATGACGGAATGGTACTTGACGTAACAAAAATCTCATCAAAGACGTATTATTATATGCACGAAAAATCAGACTCGGATATAATTGAATCTACTCCGTGGGATATAGAGTATAAGGGTTATTACCCGGACAATGTAATAACATTTACGAGGACGACACTGCGAGTGGACTGTGTTATGTCAGGCAGCGGAGAAAATTTTGAAAATATTAAAGCAGGCGATACTGTCGATGTGATCGAAGCGTTCGGATATTCTCCCGAAGGAGTTTTGTACAGTACCTGTGACCTAGGCAATTCTTCAGACGTCTCAGAATTAATAGATCAGGGAGAACTTGAATATTTAGTTTATAGAATTGATAATCCCGAAGAAACGCATTTTAATCCATATACACAATACGGAAATCGTCCGATGATGAGGATCGGACACAAATACAATATAGTCCTTTATGATGATTATATTATGGATAATATTACGGTATATAAGTCGGGCACGCCCTATGATCTTCCGAGACAATATACCGAAGGCGCTTACTTTTCGCCTTATGCATTCGAAATAAGCGAAGAAGCTTTGCAAACCTCATATGAATATATAGGTAGCGGTAGATACAAAAATTTATTACGATACAGAAACGATTTCCCGGAAGATTTTAAAGTATATTCTCAATATGGCTACTACCTTACGTTATGGCAGATATGCGGCGAAAGACTGAACACGATAACAGTCGACAAACCGCCGGAAAATACCGGTACAAATATATTTGACAACAAAGTAGTTTGCGGTGCCGTAGGACTGGCAGGCGGTGTAGTTATTACCTCGGTCGCAGCCATTGTAACCTGCAAAATAGTAAGCAAAAAAAGAAAGCGAAAACTTCCGCCGGAATAATCCGTGCCTGCCTGAAAACTTTCGACGAAAACGGATATAGTTTTCAATTATACATGGAAATACAGACGGTTGAGACCAAATACCGTTTGGCATTGCAGTTGATCTTAAATACCTCGAAAAATGTACGAGTTTTGTACATATAACCACATAAAAAAATAAATTTTCAAGAAAGGAGATCAGATGAAAAGAAAATTGTTTTTTGGGGCGTTTATATTTACACTGGTACTTGCGGTACTGAATCCTCTTTTCTTTTACTACCAGAAATGCAAAATCGTCGTAAAAACGGATGACAGTTATGAAACCTTTGTTTTTGATGTTGAAAACAAAGATGTATTCATGTATATAAATAACGACTCGCCGTTTCCGATAGGAAGGCCTTATTCATATGGCTATGATATTCCGAGAGAATATGTATATCATGACTTCGGTATAGTATCCGTTCCGTTCAGAACAGAGGTAACGGATACCCAGGAAAATTCCGTTTTGGAGAAAAAAATCAAGTTCGATAACAAAAATTATCACAGATATTACAGCGCCAGTATTCCGTTATATCTGACGGATATGTCTTCAAAAACGTCAAAAGAAAGTCTGATCTACTGCGAGATATATACAGACACAAGAGTGCGTCCGAAGGAAACTACGATTTGCTATGGAGATAAAATACTGCGCGTAACTTTTGAAAGATATCACTTTGATTTCGACGGAGACCCTTTTACCGGGGTGCTGACGGAGGAACAGGCAATATATCTTTTTGAAAAGTACCAAGGGACTCTTTTGAATACCAAAACCGATTCAGTGTCCGAATACAGGCTTGAGCCGGAAGAAACCGAATCGGAATACATGAGATTGCTTGCCGAATATGAAAAAGAAGAGGCGGATGAAACGCTGACGCCGTCAGAGAGAGAAGACAGATATGTTTTCAGAAAATATGTTGACGGAATTCCGACGTATGAAACTGTCCACATAACCAAAACTTACTCAGCAATCGATCTTAGTTCTTTTTACTCCGCACCGATTACATCGGAAGATATGACAGAATGGGATGATGAAAAAATAACGCAGAAAATTGATGATGTTGTAAATAATACATATGAGATAAGCGGAAAAGGACACGGGGATATAATTAGCATAAATTCATCAGAGAGATATTTGGCAAAAGCTATCACCGGACAGCGCTCGGTAGTAAGTTACGTAATAGCTGAATTTGAGGATGGCGAAAAGTCTTTGATGAAGACAGTCACTTTTCTTGAAAGGGCATATGTCTACGACTCTTATACGCTTGCGGCATTTATAACCGTTCAGGCAGTTATAATGATACTGTCGTATGTCTGTATTGTTTTTATTCCCGGGTTTCCGGAGAACAGAAAAAATGCAGAAGCAGACGATAACTTACCCGAAGAAACCGGATCGCCGGTACAGAAGGAATAATTGATTTATCTGATTAAGGTGTGAATATTCATTTTTGTCAATATTCCGAAGAAAGGAGTGTTTATGAAGAAGATATTGCTTGTAATGTTGCTTACGGTTACAGCGGTACTTACGGTTTTCAACCCCATCTGTTTCACATATCAGCAATGTAAAATAGTAATAAAACCGAAAAAAGAATATCAGACATATATTTTACGTGATTACGAAAGTGTTGCCGACAAAGATTACAGGGATGATGTTGATCAATTCGGTATCCGATCTGACAGATTTGCACGGAATACACTGTATGAAAATTACGGTATTTTTTCCGTTCCGGTTAATGCCGGAATATCCCCGTTTGTCAATGAAGACCTGAAACCGATCAGCAAAGAATTCAGCTTGGAAAATATAAGTGATACCAAGGAATATATGTCTGCTTTCGAACTTGGAAATATAACAGATAAAGCATCAATGTCCTCAAAAGACAATCTTTTGTACGGCAGCAGCTTTACCGGAAAATCCTACAGCTATGCGAAAGTCTATAATGACCGTGTATTTTACATCAGTTACGCTTTTGAGAAAGAAAACGGGAAATATACCTGCAACGGTTCTGAGTTGATAATAGACGGTAAAGTATTTGACAGCACTTTGACGGAGGAAAGCGCAAGATCAATAATGGAAAAGGTGATCTATACCGAGACTGATAATATATCGGAATACAGATCGGAGACAATAGAATCAGAGTGCGGATATTACATAGACGATAACGAAAGTTACGGAAAATCATACATTTACAGGTTCAGAAAATATGTTGACGGCAATCCTACGTACGAAACTGTAACTGTACAATTCCGTAATCTGTTGAATTACGGAACGTTAGGTGTATATTCAACAGCATCGGCACCGATTACTTCTGGGGATATAATTGAGTTAAATGACGAAAAAATAACCCGGAATATCGAGGAACTTGTAAACATCGCTTATAACAGCGGAGATAAGTCTCACGGAAATCTGACAAGTATTGAGATAGCTGAAAGATATCTGGCTAAATCACTTCCGGGACAGCGTTCGGTCATATGTAATGTCAAAGCTGAGTTTGAGGACGGTGAAAGTGCGCTTATAGAAACAGTTACCTTTCTTGAAGATGCGTATGTCTACGATAGTTACCCTCTTATAGCATTTGTTTTTGTTCAGATTGTCTTGGTTGTTTTTTCTGCCGGCTGCATGTTCCTTATAAAAAATTCCGGGAAAAGAAAAAGTTAATATCTTCCCGACGTCAGATATGCGGCGAAAGACTGAACACGATAACAGTCGACAAACCGCCGGAAAATACCGGTACAAACATATTTGATAACAAGGTAGTTTGCGGTGCCGTAGGACTTGCCGGCGGGGTAGTTATTACCTCGGTCGCAGCCCTTATAACCTGCAAAGTAGTAAGCAAAAAAAGAAAGCGTAAACTTCCGCCGGAATAATCCGTGCCTGCCTGAAAACGTTTCTCACCAACTTTGACAAAACTTCATGACTGTAAATGGGGGGGCGTGAAAAATGAAAAAAATTATATCGTTGTTGCTTGTTTTTGCATCTGTTACATATTTTTTTGTCGGATGCAAAGAAACTGAAACACCGTGCGATACTTCGAAATATACAAGAGAAGATCCTTTTATAGAAGAAAATTTTGTAATAACGGAAGATACGACAAGATTACCGTTTGATAATTACTACTATCACTGGCAACAGTATGAAACCTCAGAACAGTATTTTAACAGTTATGTGAAAAATTCAGAAGTGGTGGTTTGTGCGGTTAAGGATTCGTCAGACAGCTATTACTGGGAAGAGGATGGAGAGAAGATTCTGTATACAGTAACGGAGATGAAAATAACCCGGAAGATATCAGGAATGGGTGGATATTACAACAGCCTGAATGTGGGCGACACAGTTAAAATACTTGAATACTATTCTGTGGATCCGAATGGTTGTTTTATGACTCACTATTACAGATTTTCAGATGCTGACTACACCGAAGCAATTAACTATATGATGTTAGGTGATCGCGGTCAGTGGGCAGCGCATCCGTTTGTAAAATCTGACACTGAATATTTTATGCATTTGAATATAGAGTTTTTAATTAACAGTGAAGATAAAAAAGTCGGTTTACCTAAGCTGAACGTACCGGAAGACGAAACATCCGGAAACGGCAGAGACTTTTTTAAAGATTTTTACTATATTCCGCATGAGAATATTGAAGGCGTGTTCTGCTATGCACCGCATTACGAATTAAGCGAATCGGCGTACAATAAGGCAAAGCAAAATCTTTCGCAGTACGAAGATATAAGCGCTGAAAAATTTACTGATTCAGCTCAGGTTTATGACAGGAGGGTAATTTATATCCGGGAAGACCTGGACAAGTACGCTTCCGGAACTTTGTAACAATTCAAAATATGTAAATTTCTGCCCGTACCGAGACTGTACGGGCAGAATTGTTTAAAATACGGGGAAAAATATATACTTGAAATTTCCTTGAAAAAAATATATAATCTAATCAGCTTGTTTATTGTTGTTTATTATAATTACAAAGAGCCATTCCGCAAAAAATAAATCAGAACAGGAAAAAAGAACAGGAAAAAATGAATCAGCTTCTCATTTATTCCCGAAAAAAACGCATTAAACACGTAAAGCACGGAATAATAAAAACAGTGCAAATTAATTTGTGACCGGACGACGAACGGAGAAGGATATGAAGATAGCGATACTGTCGCCTAAGAGTAAAACGGTATATAATTTCCGCGGAGAACTTGTTCGCGATATGCTTTCCCGCGGCAATGAAGTAACTGTTATAGTACCTGACACTCTTTTTTCCCGGGAAATAAAAACTCTGGGAAACGTCAACATAATTACATTGCCGTTTGTAAAAGACAATATGTCTCTCAAAGGTGATCACAGGTATTATTCTGAGCTGAAAAAACTGCTATTTCAGATAAAACCGGATATGCTGTTCTGTTATACAGCAAAGCCGGTTATTTACGGCTGTCTTGCCGCCGGAAAAGCAGGCGTAAAAAAGATCTACCCTATGATAACAGGTCTCGGAAGAGTATATTCCGGCGGTGGAATAAAACGTAAGGCGCTCCGGAACCTGGTAAGCAGGCTTTATAAAGTTTCACTGAAAAACGCCGATAAAGTTATATTTCAGAACGACGATGATAAAAACCAGTTTATAAGAGAAAAAACCGTACTTCCCGGAAAATGCGTAAAAGTAGACGGCTCGGGTGTCGATATGACAAGATTTGAAAAATTTCCTCTGCCGCCTGATCCGGTGTTTCTCATGGTAGGGAGAATCATTGCGGAAAAAGGTGTAATCGAATATTGCAAAGCGGCGCGAACTGTAAAACTGACTCACCCGGAAGCAAAGTTTATTCTTGTCGGAGGCTTCGACTCATCATTAGGGGCAGTTTCGCCGCAAGAAATAAAAAGTTATATTGATGACGGTACAGTAGAATACGCCGGAGAAGTAAAGGATCCGACGGAATTCTATAAGAAATGCAGTGTTTTCGTGCTTCCGACGTATTATTATGAGGGATTGCCGCGCACCATTCTTGAAGCAATGTCGACCGGCAGAGCGGTGATAACGACCGATTGGCGGGGGTGCAGAGAGGCAGTTACCAATAACGTAAACGGATTTCTTGTAAAACCGAAAGACGCCGCCGAGCTTGCAAAGAAGATGCTGACGCTTGCGGAAAATGCAGAACTAAGAGCACAGATGGGCGAAAATTCATACTGTATCTGCAAAGAAAAATACAGCACTGAAAAGGTCAACGCCCGTATGCGTGAGATAATGGGATATTAGTGCGAAAAAGTGAAAATAATATGGACAGATATAAAAAGTTGATTCCGAAAAGAGCGAGATTTTTTATACTGGGACTTTTCAGATGGCTACCGGACGGAATAATGCTGAAAATTCAGTACAGGATCAAAACCGGAAGAAAGCTGAATCTGAAACAACCGGAAAGGTACAGTGAAAAGGTACAGTGGTACAAGCTGAATTATCGCAGTGATCTGATGACGTTATGTGCGGACAAGTACGCGGTCAGGGAATACCTGAGGTCAATAGGAGAAGAGTCCCTGTGTGTAAAACTGTATGCGGTGTGGGAGAATACAAAAGATGTAAGCATTGAAAATCTCCCGGAAAAATTCATAATAAAGACTACGAACGGGAGCTCAACAAACATTATTTGCCGTGATAAAAGCCAACTTGAAAAAAAGAAGCTCAATGAGCAGCTTGATGAGTTTTTACAAAGGTCAGCCGTTCGAGCCGGAAGAGAGTGGGCTTATTACGGTATAAAGCCTAAAATAATCGCAGAAGAGTTACTGATCGATTTTAATGACCCTGACGGCGGGATAACCGACTATAAGTTTTTCTGCTTCAACGGAAAAGTATATTACATTGCTGTGGACACCGACAGATTTACCGACCACAAAAGAAATATATTTGACAGAGAATGGCGGGATACGGGAGTGCGGTGTGCCTACCCTGTAAATCCGTCATTGACTGAAAGACCGGCTGCGCTGACTGAAATGATTATGAAAGCGGAAAAGATCAGCGCCGGATTTCCGGCAGTCAGGGTAGATCTGTATTTCGTGAACGGGAAGATTTATTTCGGAGAAATGACATTTTATCCGTTCAGCGGATATGTAAAATTCAACCCTGACAAATTTGATTTCGTACTCGGAGAAAAATTCATTCTTCCCGAAAGGAAAAAGTAATATGCTGGGAAAAATCAGACATGCCGCCGCTTTTGCAAGAGGTTGCGGAAAGAAAATATGTTTTCTTTTTTCAGGAAGGCGATTTACCGCCGGAAAACGGCTGAGATTATATAGAGATGTTCTGATAACCGCAGACAGGACAGGCAGAATAACAGCAGGAGACGAAGTGTCTGTAAGAGAAAGAGCCCTTATATCGGCTGTCAAAGGCGGAAATATCAGTATCGGAGACGGTTGCGGGATAGGGCTTGACTGTAAAATCGTCAGTCATGAAAAAATAGATATCGGAAAAAACACAATACTTGCTCCGGGGGTTCTGATTTATGACCATGACCATAAGTACGGGATTTGCGGTGTGAAAAAGCATGAATTTGTCAATAGTCCAATCAAAATAGGTGAAAATTGCTGGATTGGCGCGTATTCAGTGATTTTAAGGGGAAGCAGTATAGGGAATAATTGCGTAATAGCCGCACACAGCGTTGTAAAAGGGAATGTGCCGGACGGGAGTGTTTATATACAGAAAAGAGAGACTGTGCTGATAAAAAAATCGGATGCGGAAGAAAATACATGATGCTTAAAACACCGAAAAATAACCTCAGCGTTAGTAAAGAAAATACAGGATCGAGTTTGACAAAGAAATTGATTGACGTAAAAAAGCGGTAAAGACAAACGTATAAATTTGTATTATTTCCGATATGCTGACATCAACGGCAAAAACCGTTTATAACTCCGAACATTCTGAGTGACGTAAAAAGCGGTGAATCATCATGGCAGAATATAACGCCCGGATCAGCTTAAACCGACTGACCGAAAGGAGAGATCAAATGACCGGAGCAGATAAATTTTCTCCGAGAGTATCAATAATCGTTCCGGTATATAACGGTTCTGACTACCTTTATGAATCGCTGACCGGCGCGCTTTCACAAACCTATCGTAATTATGAAGTAATAGTTGTAAACGACGGTTCGGATGACGGTGGCAGGACGGAAAGAATAGCGAAACTTTTCGGGGACAGGATCAGGTATTACGAAAAGCCGAACGGCGGAGTTTCATCCGCACTGAACTACGGTATAGAAAGAATGAGCGGCGAATATTTTTCCTGGCTTTCGCACGACGACAACTACACGCCGGAAAAGATAGAAGCGTCAGTTGAAGCTATCCGGAAAACAGGTAAATCGGACGCCGGAATTATCGCCTTTACAGACGGTTACTATATAAACAGCCGTTCGGAAAAAATCAGAGATTTTCCCGTGAAATTCAAAACAGACAGAATTTACAGCGGCAAACAGGTCCTCGCTGCAATGCTCGAAAAAGGCACGCTCAACGGAAACTGTATGCTTATTCCGAAAAGCGCGTTTGAGAAGTGCGGACTGTTCGACGAAAGCCTGAAATACAATCAGGACGCGCTTATGTGGTATAAAATATTCTGCGCAGGCTACCGGCTTGTGTGCGACGGCAGGAAAAACGTGATGTACCGGCTGCACAGTGAACAGACGTCGGTGAAGAAAAGTAACCTTCTCGCAAAAGACTCGCCGGCACTTGCCGATAAGATACTGCCGGCATTTTCGGAAATTTCCGATAAGGAATTCAATCCGGTGTATTTGCTGGCCGTGCGGTACGCCCGACTCAGCTGTAAAGAAGCCGTCAGAGAATGCCTGAAATACGGCATCGCCAACGGAAACCTCACTGATGTTCAGGTAATGAAAATAAAAGCGCTCGAAAAGGCAGGGCTGTTACTCAATTTCGGAAGAAGGATTTACCGCAGGACTGTACGCAGATGATTTTCGTTTATGATCTGCTAAAAGCAATCAGACAGGAAAACGAGAATAACGCAGGAGTAAAACACATTGAATATGAAAATACTTATAATGGCGGGAGCAGGCGGAAGCGGAGGGCTGAGGCAATATCTGAAAGGGTTTATTTCCGCAGCTGCATCAGAAAGTGAGAGCGGTCTCGAAGTATTTGTTTTGTGCAGTGAAAAAGTCGCGCAAATTATAACAGAATCCGATACTCCGAATGTCAGAATAATTACATCCGAAAAATCTGTGACCAAACTATCCGATTGCCTTTTTAACCGTAAATATCCGGATGAAATAACAGAAACCGTCAGACAGCTGGAACCGGATGTGATTTATTTTCCCAACAGCATAATAAGAAGAGGCTTTGAACGTTATCGGAAGGTTCTTGAAGTGCACAACCAGTTGTATTTCAGGCCGGATTTGATTGTCAGGCATGGTATATCAAAAACCACCGCATCGCTTTTGATACAAAGACGTGCGGCGCTGAAAAGCATAAAAAAAGCCGAGCTTGTAGTTTTCGACAGTGAAAGCTCCAGAGCCGGATGTATTTCCTCGGGAATAATACCTAAGGAAAGCGTAGTGGCACATTTCGGCGTTGAAAAGTGTCCGGATATACGCCGACGAAAAAATTCAGAAAAAGACAGTATAAAAAAGCTTATCTATATTTCGGCATTTTATCCGTATAAGAACCATAAAGAGCTTTTAAAAGGACTGGCGGTCCTTAAATCCAGAAAGGTTGATTTTGTTATAAGCTTTGTGGGAACAGGACCTGAAAAGTATGTGAGCGGAATTAAAAGAACGGTTAAAAAACTCGGGCTGTGCGAAAATGTGAAGTTTACCGGGCAGGTCCCGCATGGTAAAACGGCTGAGCTGATTGACGAAGCTGACGTTTTCGTGTACGCCAGCGAAACCGAAACTTCGGGACTCGGACTTATGGAAGGGATGGCAAGAGGTGCGGTGATCGCATCAAATAACAGTTCCTGTCTTCCGGAAATACTCGGAGACGGAGGACTGCTTTTCAATGTAAAAGATCCGTATAAAACCGCAGATGCGTTGTATAGGCTTTGTACAAACGAAGAGCTTTGTAAAACCTTATCAGTTAAAGCTGTGATGAAAAGTAAAGAATACACATGGGAAAATCATAATCGCATAATATTTGACAAAATGAAAAGTATATTCAGTTAAAGTCGGAAAAATCCGGTCACTGCGATGCGTAATGATCAGAAAAGTAATAAAAACAGCAGAGCAAAGTACAGGTGCGAAAAATGGAACTGAAAAACAAAACGATACTTGTAACAGGGTGTGCCGGATTTATCGGTGCAAATCTGATAAAAACTCTTTTCAGAACAAAAGACAGCATTAAGATAATAGGAATAGATAATCTATGTAACTACTATGATGTAGGGCTTAAAGAATACCGGCTGAGAGAAATTGAAAACGCTGTGTCGGAAAGTAAAAACGGGTGTTGGCATTTCGAAAAAGCCGATATAGCGGACAGAAAAAAGTTAACTGATATTTTTGAAAGGTACAGACCGACCGTTACGGTAAATCTTGCCGCACAGGCAGGCGTCAGGTATTCGATTATAAATCCTTATGCGTACATCGAGTCGAATATAGTCGGATTTTTCAATGTTTTGGATTGCTGCAAAACGTGCGGCGTCAGCCATTTTGTTTACGCATCTTCGTCATCTGTTTACGGCGACGGTGCCGTAACACCATTTTCGGAGGATGACAGTGCAAACACCCCGGTTTCGGTGTATGCGGCAACGAAAAAGTCAGATGAATTGCTTGCTTTCGCATATTCCAAACTTCACGGAATACCGTCGACAGGTCTCAGATTTTTTACAGTATACGGTCCTGCCGGGAGACCTGATATGGCTTATTATTCTTTTGCCGATAAATTTGTCAGGGGAGAGAAGATAAAGCTCTACAATTTCGGCAACTGCAAACGTGATTTTACGTATATAGACGACACAGTTAACGGAATAATAAAGGTTATGGAGAGTCCGCCGCAGATAGCAGACGGTAAAGTTCCGCATGAAATATATAACCTTGGCAACAATAAACCGGAGAATCTTAATGATTTTGTGCAAATATTGGCTGAAAAACTGAAAAAAGAGGGAGTGTTGTCTCCCGGCTTTGATTTAAGCGACCATATTGAAACGGTCGGAATGCAACCAGGAGATGTCACAGACACTTATGCTGATATGACAAAATTCTGCACAAGATTCGGTTTTAAGCCCGCCACAGACCTTCGTCAGGGACTCGGCAATTTCGCGGCATGGTACAAAAAGTATTACTTCGGCTGAAAAAAGTTGTCAGTTAACTTTCAGTTTTATGATGCACTGCCTTTTTTCTGTGAATGTGGATTGCAAATACATCTTACGGAAAAGTTTTTTCCGGGATAATTACCGTGCGGGGGAAATGTAACAGCAAAAAGCAATAAAGTTCAGATAACGATAAGGTGCAGATTACGATAAGGTTCAGAATTCTATAATATTCAAAAGGAAAAAGCCAAATGAAAATTGCAGTAGCCGGGATCGGATATGTAGGTCTTTCAAATGCCATAATACTTTCTCAGCAAAATGAAGTGACGGCAATTGACAAGGACATTCAAAAGGTAAATCGGATTAACGAAGGCGTCTCGCCTATCACTGATTTTGAAATACAGGAATATCTTTCACATAGACAGCTTTGTCTGCGGGCTACGACCGACCGTAATGACGCCTATGGCGGAGCGGATATGGTTCTGGTATGTACTCCCACCGATTACGTAACCGGTAAAAACGGTTTTGACACTTCAAGCGTTGACAGCGTGATAAGTGATGTACTAAGGATAAACCAAAAGGCGCTGATCGTGATAAAATCAACTGTGCCGGTAGGTTATACCGAAAAAACCGTAAAGAGAACCGGGTATGGCAAGATAGTTTTCAGCCCTGAATTTCTGCGTGAAGGAAGCGCTCTTACGGATAACCTGCATCCTTCAAGGATAATAGTCGGAATACCGGAAAGGAACGCTGATATCGTAGATCAGGCAGAAATGTTCGCCGGACTGATGAAAGACGGCGCTCTGAAAAAAGACGCAAGAATCCTGATAACGTCGGCTTCTGAGGCGGAATCCATAAAACTTTTCGCGAACACATATCTGGCTCTCAGAGTAGCTTTTTTCAATGAGCTTGACACATATGCGCAAATGCTCGGTCTTGACGGTTCGGTAATAATAGACGGCGTATGTCTTGATCCGAGAATAGGCAATTATTACAACAATCCGTCCTTCGGGTACGGCGGCTACTGCTTGCCGAAGGACACAAAGCAACTTCTGGCAGAGTTCGGACATATACCCCAACAGCTGATATCGGCAGTTGTGAAATCAAATGACACAAGAAAAGATTTTATTGCTGAGAGGATAATAGACAAGCGTCCGGGAACAGTCGGAATTTACAGACTTGCGATGAAGAAGGATTCGGATAATTACCGTGATTCGTCGGTGATCGGGATAATAGAACGCCTGAATAAACAGAGTATAAAAACAGTGATTTACGAGCCGCTTGTAGAAGAAGAAACTTTTTTGGGAAGCCGAAAAGTGTCTGATCTGACCGAATTCAAAAAAATATCCGACATTATTGTAGCCAACAGGTATGATGCCGAACTTGACGATGTCAAAGACAAGGTTTATTCAAGAGATCTTTACAGCCGTGACTGACAAAAAATATAAGTAAAAACGCCCCGCTGTTTTGATATGCACCTCCAAAAGTTTATCCGGATTTTGGGGTTCATGTCATTTACCAAACGGGGCGTTTTTGTACATTCAGCATTCATTTACTCTGTTTTCAGATGTTTTACGAATATCAAGAGGAAAATATCACGTAAGGAAATGTTTACGCCTGTTCAAATCTGACTTAATCTGATTTCAAATGTTTTTCAGGATATCAAGAAGCAGGTATCACGCAAGGAAATAATTACGCCTGTTCAAATCTGAAAATCTGGAGAGTTTTGAAAGACGGGGCTTCAAATTTGATGTGAGGAGATTTTTCCGTGTTGTTGGAGCCGAGCAGAGCTCTGCCTTTCATGTCGAAAATTTTATATCTGTTCTGAGCGTATTTGCGTATTGTTAAGGGTTTTCCGTCTTCTGATGCAACGATAAAATTCTCGTCTTCCGTCAGACCGAGATAAAGACCTGAGTTTACCACTTTAATGAGACAGTTTCCGTCCGGAAGAGCTTCGATAAGGAATTCATCTCCTTGTTCTTTCGTTACGCTCAGAATACCGTCTTTGTTGATATAAAGCGAAAATTTCATGTCTGAACTGTCCCATGAATTCGGGGAAACTATTCTTACCGGCTTTTCAGGGTCTATCGCCCAGTAGTTTTTCGTGGGTAACCATGCGGTAGTCATTGAATCCTCATCCCATGTTGCTCCGGCGGAAGCATAGTCAATTACGTTGAATTCGTATCCGGTATCGTCTTTTATTGTGAAAGCGCAGTTATGCTTTACGTCTCTGACAGATGCCGGCACGCAACTTACATAACTGTCACCCGCAGAAAAGCTTACAGTATGTTCGATGTCCTCGCCCAGCCTTCTGTCTCTTGCAAGTACCACAGGACCTCTTTTCAGTGCAACATGGAAGGCAGAACAGGGATCTTTCGGATCCGGTACGGCATTTATCAGACGGCATCTCATGTCAAATTTGACCGTGATGTAATCGTTGTTTTTCCAGGTCCGTGAAATAACTGCGTAACTTCCGGGCATGGCTTCGGTGCGTATTCCGTTTACCGAAAGCAGAGTTGCTTCCGACCATTCCGGAATTCTTATCATAACTGAGAAATCCGAACTTTCGGCGCATTTTACGGTAATGTCTGCAGTTCCGTTCAGGGGGTAATCAGATACAGTTTCAAAAGTAACGGACTTTCCGTCAGGCGTAAGAGCTTTTACTGTGCCGGGTGCGAAGGTATTGAAAACTATCCCGCTTGCCGACATCATGACGCTCTGCATAGGTATCATACCCGTGCCGGCAGAGCCGATGCAAGCACAGCAACCGTAAAAATTGCCGCTTGCCATGTATTTCTGCCCGCCGATTCCTCTCAACCTGGTGTTGAACAGAAGAGGACTGTAACTGTCGAACGGCAGTCCGCCGTTCTTTTCGTTTTTGTTGAAGTTTATCGCACCCATAAGTGCATTATATACTGATTTTTCAATTTCGTCGGCATATGCTGAATTTCCGGTCAGGCAAAGGAGCTGGTAACAGAATTTTATCCAAGTGACGGTTACGCAGGTTTCCTGTAACACACCGTTATATTGAGTGTTGGTCTGACGTACCAGCGTATGGTCAAAAAGCTCATGGGTACAACCTGCGGAGCCTATGATACTTATGTCGCTGAGCCGGACTCTTTCAGCAAAATTGATAACTGCCTGTTTCCATTTTTCTATATTGGTTACCCGGTAATATTCAAGAAGCCCCTCAAAGCAGCTCATCATTTCATACGCTTTCACGACCGGGTACTGATACGGGTCAAGTTTGTTTTCGTACGCCAGCTCAAAAATACTCACGCCTTCGTCGTAGATCACGCCGCAGTCAACGATGTATGTGGCAAAGTGCAGGTATTTGATCTCTCCGGTCAGGTTATACAGCCGGACGATCGGTTCAAGCAGAGAACTGCTGTTCATACCGTGCCAGTGGCTGGAAGCCTTTGTGATAAGCATTTTGCCTTCGCTTTCGAGACCGATGGTGGAAATAAGGTAATCGACCTGAGCGCACATACAGTCGGTTATTTCTTTAATAAAATCTTTGTCTTTGCATATTTCAATGAAGTACTGCATACCCAGCAGAACGTATTTTCTTGACCAGATATCCCAGCCGCGGTACTGACGCGCCACCGAATAGCTTGAAATACGTCCGTTTTCGTCAGCTGTGGTCATCATATCCCGCACGGTGTCGCAGAGAATTTCGTAAAGTCTTTGATTTTGGGTGTACTGATAAGTAAAGCAGGCGCCGCGCATCATTTTTCCCCAGTACTCCCCGCGCCAGCCGTCGTCAGCGTCGTCGGCTTTGACCGGCGTGTTTCTGAACTGTTGTACAAATTCCGCCCACAGCTCAGGCTTCATAAGCTGGTAATCCTCAATGAATCTTACCGCATAATCAAGGTTTCCTTTAAGCGAGATGCTTCCCGGAGCGAGCGCAAAAAAAGTATCGCTTTCCATCCTGTTTCTGTAAAACGGGTGTTTTGAATATACAGACAGAACTGCTTTTGATTTTTTCATAGTGATTCCTTTCTGTTTTTAACGGTTGTCAGTTGAAATTGACGGCACTGTTGCCGCCGTGACTTACCGCTTACGGCTTTTTACGTAAATTTGATATAAATCAGATCAGTACTGATCCGGACTGAAAATGTATTCTTTACCGGGTTCGATCGGAATTTTTTCTTCTTTGAGGATCAGTGTTCCGCCGCTGACGTCGGTAAGGACGGTCAGACTGTCTTTGCTCTTACTTACCGTCACTTTTCCGCCGTATACCGGCACAGTTGCTTTGAATGTGCGGTATACGCCGAGCTCCGGCTTTACCGTGAAGGTCCGGCTTCCGTTACCGTCTGCTCTGACTCCGGCAATGTATTTTCCGAAAACAAGTATCGGTCCGCTGCCCCATGCATGGCAGAGTGATTTTCCGAACGCATTACCGTACATTCTGTAATTGTCGGTTCCGACATCGTTTTCGTCAAATTGCTCCCATACCGAGGTGGCACCGAGTCGGAGCATTCCGCCCCAATAGCTTTCAATCAACTCGCAGGCTTGCTTTATCAAGCCGTTTTCGCACATTGCGATAAGCTGATAAAACTGAAAATAAGGAGTAGTTATTTTCGGAACATCGGCAGACAGAATAACATTGTCAATAATGGAACGTTTTTTATTGTCGTCATCGTCTGCAAAGCCGTACAAAAGAGCAAAAATGTTTTGCTGACGGCTTATTTTGTTTTTTCCCGACACAAAACTGTCGATATAGCCGCCTTTTTCTTTGTTGAAGTAATAACGGTCAATTTTATTTTTCAGTGCCGCGCTATCTGTCCGCGTTTTAAACGGGATACCGAGCTTATCGGAAAGCGTGTTCATACATTCGGACGCTTTCCAGAATAGTATCTGTTCAGCGCAAACGGGACCCGTCTTGTCCAGATCTGCCCAGTCGATGAAGATCCAGTCTTGGTTTTTTCCGACTATAAAACCGTTTTCGTCCGTCCTTTCAAGACAGAATGAATACAAAGCCGACAGCCTGTCAAAAATGTTTCTCACAAACTCATCGTCACCGCTGTACGACCAGTAGTCAAACACCGAAATAATAAGGAAAAAAGAATAGTCGGTAATCGTATTGATATGCTGAAAATAAGGAGGCTTGCCGAGCAGAGCGAGAATTGTACGCTTTATTATTTCATCGTCGGAGTAAAGATATCTGTTTATCATAAACGACTGATATGCGTCCCCCGACCAGACCCAGCGGTCACGCTTGATACCGTCAAGGTAAAATTCCCTTGAATTTAAGTGGAAAGTGCGTGCAGAAAGACTGAATATTTTATCTGCAATATCTTTTTCGCAGGAAAAATCGCCGGTATCGCTGAGGGGAATGTATTCACAGTCGGCAGAAATGTCGTAAGGAGAGCTACGCTTTGTTATAATATGAACAAATCTGAAAGCCGTCTGCGGCAGCTGCGTTTTGCCGGATTTTCCGACCGTACGGCAGACAAGAGCGTTTTCGCGGAAGTCGGGATTGTCGGTCGCCTGCGCTTCTTCGCGGCTTTCACCGTAGCAAACCGTGTCGCCTTCTGCCGCGTCATTTATGTTAAGCAAAGCGAACGTTTCCTGTCCGAAGTCGTAGAGGTAACCCTTGCCGGTTTTGCAAACGCTTACCGGATACAATTTTTCGTATGAAAAAGGGAACTTTTCCACGCTGTCATTTTCAGAAAAGTAAGCCGGCTTGCAGCAGGCGCTTTTGCCGGTACCCGGAGCAAACGACGCCGTCCAGCTTTCGTCGGAATATATTAAGTTTCCCTTTACAAACGCAGCAGGAAGTCCGCGGTAATTCATTACCTTGACTGAAACCGTATGACTGCCCGGACCGCACTTTATAACTTTGTCTGACGGATACCTGATACCGTCCAACATAACATATCCGATTCCGTTCAGATGTACGGAAAACTCTGTCAAACCGTCGACTGTTACGTTTTTACAAAAATCAATTATCGGATAAACGTTCGGCAGATACCACGGCGGCGGGTAATCTGCTCCGAATTCCGTTCTCCTCGAATGAAGCTGAAGAGAATGGAATATTTCGTATTCACCGAAGTACCATATCCATTTTGCTTTATTCAAATTCTTTTCCCTCCTCTTTGCCGGATTTTAAAAGCCGGCGACAATGTTCGATTACCTTGTAAGTAACTTTGCAGTCATCAAGGGCGTTGTGAGACGGCAGCTCAATGCCGAGGTAGTTTTTCAGTGCTTCAAGTCTGTGGCTTTTAAGAGCCGGAAGACATTTTCTCGATATTTCCAGACTGTCAAGGACCGGGTTTTCAAAATTTATTCCGCAAAATGCAGAAGCTGTTCCGATAAAAGAGCAGTCAAAGCGCGCATTATGAGCTACAAGGGTGGAACTTCCGATAAAATTCCGGAAGCTATTCAAAGCGACGTTTACTGCGGGAGCGTTATAAGTGTCCGAATCGCTGATACCGGTAAGACGCGTGATTTTTTCCGGTATCGGGAAGGTGTTTTTCACGTAGGTGTGAAAAGCGCCGGTCACGATGCGTTCACTGACTTTCAGTGCGCCTATCTCGATTATTTCCGCATAAGCCGGCGAAAGTCCCGTGGTTTCAAGGTCAAAAACTACGTAATCGGTCGGAAGTTTCATTTTGCTTCTTTACGTCCTTTCGGGTTGTTTGATAAGAAAATATTCTGACGTTACCGAAGCCCGGCTCCGGATCTGTAAAACGAACACGGACATTTTTACCGGGACATGTCTTTGTGAACAAAGATTTGACTGTCCGGTTAACGTCATGAACATATCTGCTTACATATACCGATAAGAATATGTCGACAGGTTTTGACAAACCTGTGCAATAAAAAACGGGTATATAATCCTATAATCGGCTTTTTGACTATCAGCATATCGAGCTTGGGTAGTAAACCGGGAAACAATGAAATATGGCTATAACAAATCTCCCCGACCGGTTTTACCACCTAATAATTATATCAATAACAGCGGAAAAGTCAAGTAAAATAATCAAAGAGGCGGAAATAAATCGCATCACAATAGTTTTTTCGAAGGTCAAAAATAATCAAAAAAATTTGATTAAGTGAGAAAAAAAGAGATAATAATGAGCTACGATATCAAATCCGGCGACTTTGACTTCAATTTGACTTTCTTTGACTTTGACTTTCTTTGACCTTTGGTGTATAATATCGCCGTAAGCTGAAGAAGAAGAAATGGAGGCAGAAATGATAAGTGATGAGATAGAAAAGATACTGATGAGAATGCTCAGCGAAGAGGGAGGCAGATTGGTTATAAAGCGAAACGAGTTTGCCGATAAAGTAGGCTGTGTACCGAGTCAGATAAATTATGTGATCACTTCACGCTTCACGCCTGAAAAGGGCTATGTGATAGAGAGCAGACGTGGCGGAGGCGGATATATAATGATAACAAGGAAGATGATACATAAGAATGAATATCTTATGCATATGTTCTGCTCGGTAGGCGATGAAATAGACAGCAAAACTTCGAAGCTTTATATTCAGGATCTCAGCGAAAGAAAAATAATAACAAAACGTGAGGAGGCGGCCGTCAAAGCGGTAATGTCTCTGATAAACGATGACAAAACAAGAGCGGACGCACTGAAAAAAGTACTGCTTGCGTTCGCCGATTGAAAGGAGTGATTTATATGCTTTGTCAAAAATGCAACAAAAGAGAAGCGACTGTTCATTTCAAACAGGTAATAAACGGACATGTAACGGAGATGAATCTGTGTCCGGAGTGTGCCGAAAAGGAGAATTTGGCATCTTACTTTTCGTTTGAGCCGGAGAATATGTTTTCAGACTTTTTCAGTGACAGCATTTTCGGAGGAACGTATCTCGGCGAGCAGAAAAAATGTCCGGAATGCAATATGACTCTTAACGAACTTGCCAGAACCGGCAGGGCGGGATGTGCGAAATGTTATGATGTATTTGCGGATGAAATGTCAAAGATTATTTCAGGAATACACGGTAACGCGCGTCACGTCGGGGCAAAGCCGGGAAAGCACGTAGAGCAGATAGAAAAGAGAAAAGAGATAGAAAATCTCAGAAAAGAACAGCGTGAGGCGGTGAAGGTGCAGAATTACGAGAAAGCAGCTGAACTGAGGGACAGAATCAGAGAGCTTGAAAAAGGAGGCGAAAACTGATATGTCATGGTATAACGAAAAAGGCGAAATGCAGGATGTCGTGCTGTCGACAAGGGTGAGGTTGGCGAGGAACCTGAACGGTTATCCGTTTGTTTCCAGACTCAGTGATAAACAGGCGGACGAAATAATAGGTAAGGTTTGCGCTGCGCTGCCGGATTACAGCTGCGAGAAATTTTTTGAAGGAAACGCTTACAAGTGCCGTTCTTACATGGAAATGCATTATGTAAGTCCGGAATTTGTATCCGGTGAAAATCACAGAGCGCTGCTGAGCGGCGAAGGCGATAAGGTCAAGATAATGGTATGCGAAGAGGACCACCTGAGAATACAGAGTATACTTCCGGGCTTCAGTCCGAAAGAAGCGTTCGAGTACGCAAGCAAGGCGGATGACAGATTGAGCACGGCGCTTGATATCGCTTTCAGTGAAAAGTACGGATATCTTACACAGTGTCCGACAAATCTCGGAGCGGCAATGAGGGTATCTGCAATGCTCTGTCTGCCTGCTCTTACAATGCAGGGTGCGATAGAGGCGTACGCGAATGCGGTTTCAAAAATGGGAATAACCATAAGAGGAATGTACGGAGAGGGAAGCCGCGCAAGCGGAGCCATTTACCAGATTTCCAACAAAGCGTCGCTCGGAGCAGGCGAAAGTGAAATAATCAAGCTGATAACCGACGCAGTAAATAAGCTGGTGCAGGCGGAAAGAAACGCCAGAAAGAATGTATATGACAGCGACAAAGCGAAGGTTACCGACAGAGTCGCAAGGGATGTCGGAATACTCAAATATGCAAATATGATGAGTTCAGATGAATTTGCGGGAATGTTTGCGGATCTGAAACTGGGAATGTATCTCGGAATAACGGAGGGGCTTAGCGACGTCAAGCTGAGTGAAATGCTTGTTGCCGTCCAGCCCGCCACCCTTTACATGACAGCTCAGGGTATGGAAAGCGAAACGGTAAGGGATAAAGCGAGAGCAAAATTTTTGCGTGACATGATGAAGGACGTGAAGGTCGTCGGGTACTGAGAAAGCTGAGCGCCGGCGTAAAAAGTTTTATAAGGAAAGGATTGATGATTGATATGGAAAGAAAATTTACTGAATTTGCCACGGAGGCTTTGAAAAAAGCAATGGATGACGCAGGTGAACTCGGCCATACCTGCGTTGGATCCGAACATCTGCTGCTTGGACTTCTGAGCCGTGAGGAGTGTGCGGCGGCAAAGGTTCTTGCGGCTCAGGGAATAACATATGAGTCAATGAAGGAGATAATAAAGGAAAATCTCGGAAGCGGTATAAAAACCGAGCTGTCAGCCGCAGACATGACACCGAGGACAAAAGCAATAATACAGTCGGCGGCATACGAATGCGGTAAAAGAGGCGGATATTCCGTCGGAACCGAGCATCTGCTCTTTGCGATACTTCTTATGCGCGACTGCATTGCGGTAAAATTGCTTACCGCAAGCGGTGCGGATATATCGGCAACGGGAAACGCGCTTCTTAAAATAATGAACAGTGAAAGCGGAGGAGAAGGCGAGGGAGCCGAAAACGGAGCCGTTAAGGCAGAAAACGGATCAAAATCGCTTGCCGGTACAGAGCTTGCAAAATACGGCAGAGACCTCACAGAACTTGCAAAAGAGGGTAAGCTTGACCCTGTTATAGGCAGGGACAGTGAAACAGAGCGGCTTATACAGATACTTTCCAGGAGGACAAAAAACAATCCTTGTCTTATAGGTGAGCCGGGAGTAGGTAAAACTGCGGTAGTCGAGGGACTCGCCGAGAGAATAGCGTCCGGAAATGTTCCTGATATGCTGAAAGACAAAATGATAGTATCGCTTGACGTGTCGGGAATGCTCGCCGGTACAAAGTACAGGGGTGAGTTTGAAGAGCGTATGAAGAACGTAATGAACGAAGTCAATAATAATAAAAACATAATACTGTTCATTGATGAGATTCATACGATAGTCGGAGCCGGATCGACGGGCGAAAGCTCAATGGATGCGGCAAATATCATAAAGCCTGCGCTTTCAAGAGGCGAAATGCAGGTGATCGGAGCCACGACTATTTCCGAATACCGTAAAAACATTGAAAAGGATGCGGCACTCGAAAGACGTTTTCAGTCGGTAATGGTTGGTGAGCCGAGTCCTGAGGACAGCTTGAAAATCCTCAAAGGATTGCGTCCGAAGTATGAGGAGCACCACGGTCTTAAAATATCTGACGAAGCTCTTGAAGCGGCAGTAAAGCTTTCAAGGAGATACATCGGCGACAGATATCTGCCTGATAAAGCAATCGACCTTGTGGATGAAGCCGCGTCCAGAAAGAAGATAGGCGTTAAGGGTATGCCCGACGACATAAAGAATCTTGACGCAGAGATCAAAAAATTAGGTACGGAAAAGCGTGACGCAATCGTTGCACAGGACTTTGAGAAGGCGGCGCAGCTGCGTGATGAGGAAAACAAGCTGACAACAGAGTATGAGCAGAAAAAGAGCGAATGGGAAAAGACGAGAAAACCCGAGAGCGAAACAGTTACGGCGGCAGACATAGCCGAAATAGTGACTCAGTGGACGGGAATACCGGTAGCAAAGCTTGCCGAGGAAGAGGGCGAACGACTTCTGCATCTGAGCGAGCTGCTTCATAAGAGAGTTATCGGGCAGGATGAGGCTGTCGAGGCAGTGGCAAAAGCCATAAGGCGTTCACGTATCGGACTCAAAGACCCGAACAGACCTGTCGGATCGTTCATATTCCTCGGACCTACCGGTGTGGGTAAGACGGAGCTTTCGAAAGCGCTTGCCGAAATACTTTTCGGTGACGAAAACGCAATGATACGAATCGATATGTCCGAATATATGGAAAAGGCAAGCGTGTCAAAGATGATAGGTTCGCCTCCCGGATATATAGGTTACGACGAAGGCGGACAGCTTACCGAAAAGATAAGGCGTAAACCTTACTCAGTCGTACTTTTTGATGAGATCGAAAAGGCTCACCCGGATGTTTTCAACCTGCTTCTGCAAATACTTGACGACGGTATACTCACAGATTCACAGGGCAGACGTGTTGATTTCAAAAATGCGGTGATAATCATGACTTCAAATCTCGGTTCGTCAGAGCTTACAAAGAAAGGCGGAGGACTCGGATTCGCTGCCGAAAAGCAGACGGAGGAAAGTAAAGAGGAGATAAAGGAAAAAGTCATTTCCCACCTTAAAGCGGCATTCCGTCCGGAGTTCATCAACCGTGTCGACGATATAATAGTGTTCGACAGACTGACCGAAGCCGATATAAGGAAGATAGCGGACAATATGATAGCAACGGTCGTGTCAAGGATAAAGGGTCTCGGCGTCGATGTTGAATTTGAGGACAGTGCCGTCGATTATCTTGCAAAGGAAGGAACCGACCCGGTATACGGGGCAAGACCTCTTCGCAGAACCATAACGCATAAAGTCGAGGACAGCTTTGCTACGGCAATGCTTGACGGAACTTTCGCAAAGGGCGACAGAGTAAAAGTGAAGGCAGGCGACAAAGGACTTGTCTGGGAAAAGGTGACCGACAGTGACAAAAAATCCGGTGAAAAAGAACCGGAGACGGATGCCGGAAAAGCGAAAAAATCCAAAAAGGATGTAGCATCCGGAAAAGAAGATAACGACAAAAAATAAACCCGTACGCAACTGAAAAAGTTAATCACGCAGTCTGATTTTTACAGAAAGATCTGCTGCCGGTAAGCGAAAATACCGTAACGATCCGTCCCTGTGATGAGCAGGGACGGATTTTTTTAATCCGAAAATAAAGCTGACATTCCTTGTTAAAGAAAATAAATTTATGCCGACTTGAAATGACCCGCAATCAAAATATCTTTTACATAAAGAATACAGGCAAAAACAAAGATTTTCCGGAAAACATGAAAAAAACGGAAACATAAATCAGGCTGAAAACGGCAATATATCGACTTTAAACGAAAGAGTGACAGCCGTGATAGTCAGGCAGGTCAAAAAATCGGGTTGACAACATTTATTTCCGGTGATATAATCAGAAAAAAACGGAGGTAATTGCTGTGCAGATTTTTGATTTTCTTGAGGACGAATGTTTTTGGGGCGGCTCCACTGACGCGGGATGCGACAATCCTTTTGACGTAAACTCCTGTATAAAATTCGATTTCAGAAAAGAATGCGTCAATCAGACTATGCCTTTCTATGTTTCAGATAAAGGCAGGTACATATGGAGCGAAAAACCCTTTTTCATTGAGTTCTGCAACGGCAAGATATGTATTGAGGGTGAGGGAATAATATTTGAAAAAGCCGGAAACAACCTCAGAGAAGCCTACCTTTACGCAATGAAAAAGCATTTTCCGTTTGACGGCAAGCATCTTCCCGATGAATTTTTCAAAGCGGCACAGTATAACGGCTGGATAGAATTCACGTATAATCCTACACAGAGCGGAGTGCTTGAATATGCCGGAAATGTGATAAAAAACGGTTTTCACCCCGGAATTTTCATGATTGATGAAGGATATCACGGCAGATATGGAAACTGGGAATTCGACAGGGCAAAATTTCCAGACCCGAAGGCGATGGTAGATAAGCTTCACGAAATGGGATTCAAGGTAATGCTGTGGGTCGTACCCACGGTATGCGCCGACGGTTACGATTTCAACATAAATACAAGTCCGCTGCTTAATCCGGATGGGACCTCAAATGAAATATTCCTCAGAACGGCAGAGGGTAACGTGGCGCTTGTTCATTGGTGGAACGGTTATTCGGCAATACTTGATATGAGACAAGAATGTGACCGTAACTTTCTTGACAGACAGCTGAAAAAGCTTATGAGCGATTACGGGATAGACGGTTTTAAATTTGACGGCGGAAATGTCGATATGTACAGTCCGGATAATCTGATAGGAGGAACACCGAGAGCTGACCACGATCCGCATGAAATGAATAAAGCCTGGAACGAGTTCGGAAGAAAATACCGTTTCCACGAGTACAAGGATACTTATAAGGGAGGCGGTAAAAACTGTATCCAGAGATTGTGGGACAGGCAACACAGCTGGACCGGAAACGGAATAAATACCATAATCCCGGCGGCAATAGTACAGGGGCTGATAGGTCATCCGTTTATATGTCCGGACATGATAGGCGGAGGGGAGTGGAGCGTCTTTTCGAGGATAGGAGGATGCAGATTTTCCGAGGAGCTTTTTGTGAGAATGGCGCAGGTAAGCGCACTGTTCCCGATGATGCAGTTTTCCATGGCGCCGTGGAGAGTTCTTTCCGAAAAAAACCTTGAAGCTGTAAAGGCGGCAGCGGAGCTTCATTACGCTATGTCAGATAAAATCATCGAGCTGGTAAGAAAATCCGAGGTAAGCGGAGAGCCGATAGTAAGATGTCTTGAATACAATTACCCGGGAGAGGGCTACAAGTATATAAAGGATCAGTTCATGCTCGGTGACGACATACTTGTTTGTCCTGTGGTAACACCCGGAATATTTGAAAAAGAAGTTGTGATCCCGGCAGGCAGATGGCAGGACTGTGACGGAAAGATTTATGAAGGCGGAGTAAGAACGGTGGTGCAAACACCCCTTGAAAAGCTTGTCTGGATGAAAAAAATAAGCGACTGAATGCCTGTTTTTTAGTTTTGATTTTATTGATTTACCACTGATTTTACGTGTAGACAAGCAATTGGCGAAAGTATTACAGGATTTTTCCGACGCAGGTAAAAAATATCGATGAATGTAATTACTGTTTCAGGGATAGTGCTGACAAATATATGCGGACAGAACACTACTTGAATAAAAATCAGTGGGAAAGCGCCGCGTGTTAACGTAAAATATCAAATGCGGAATTATCAGCTGTATATTTCATCAAAAAACGCAATACCGCCCCCGGAATTCAATTTTCGGGGGCGGTATTGCGTTTAAAATTATTTTCTTTTGTGATTTTCAGAAGTATTTTTCATTGTTTTTTTGACATAACTGCTTTTTGTGCGGGATTTGTTTTTGTCGCGCAAAGCTGTGCCGGTTGACTTTTTCCTGCCGCCGTTTTGAACTGTCCTGCTTTTCGCAAAGCCGCGGCCTGCGATATTGTTTGCTTTTTCCGGTGTTCCGGGTTTGATAAGAGCGTCTTTTCCGTAGCCGATCAGGTCTGCTCTTCCGGCTTTTATCAGGGCTTCGCGAACAAGAGCCGCATTCTCAGGTCTGTTATATTGAAGCAGTGCCCGTTGCAGTCTTTTTTCGGAAAAATCGCGCGCAACGTAAACCTTTTTCCCGTCGAGCGGATTTATACCGGTATAATACATAACGGTCGAGGCGGTACCGGGTGTAGGATAAAAGTCCTGCACCTGCTCCGGGGCATAGCCGTTCTGTTTGAGGTAAAGAGCGAGCTTTACTGCGTCGCTTAAAGTTGATCCCGGATGGCTTGACATCAGATAAGGCACGAGATACTGTTCTTTTCCGGCTTTACGGGTGAGCTCGAAAAATTTTTCGCGGAATTTTTCGTAAACTTCAAAATCAGGCTTTCCCATACAGGAAAGCACTGCTGATGAACAATGTTCCGGCGCAACTTTAAGCTGACCTGACACGTTATCGGCGACCATTTTTCTGAAAAAACTGTCGTCCTTATCATAGATCAGATAATCGAATCTGATTCCGGAACGTATGAAAACTTTCTTTACTTTCGGTAATTTTTCTATCTCTGAAATGAGTTGCATATATTCCGTATGGTCAACTTTCAGGTTTTTGCAGGGCGTCGGTGCGAGACATTTGCGGTCGGCGCATACTCCGCATTTCAGTTGTTTGTCGCAGGCGGGATACCGGAAGTTGGCGGTGGGTCCTCCGACGTCGTGAATATAACCTTTGAATGAAGGCATTTCTGTTATTGCGGCAGCCTCTTTCAGTACGCTTTCAACACTTCTTGAACGTACCGTTCTTCCCTGATGAAAGGCAAGTGCACAGAAGTTACAGGCGCCGAAGCAACCGCGGTTGTGAGTTATTGAAAAAGCTACCTCTTCTATTGCGGGAACTCCGCCGTCCTTTTCGTACATCGGATGATATCTTCTTGTATACGGCAGACTGTAAACCCTGTCAAGCTCCTCCCTTTCGAGCGGAGGCATAGGCGGGTTCTGAACAAGCAGTTTGCCGTCGTACTTTTCGCATATTGCCTGCCCGTATACGGAATCCTGGTTTTTGTACTGTACCCCGAAGGCGTTTGCATAATACTCCTTATCGGTTTTCAGAAGATCATAGTCGAAGACTCCGGCGCAGGGAAAATTTATTTTATCCTCCGGGTTACACAGATAAACAGTACCTCTGACGTCTCTTATTTTTCTTACCGGCACACCTTTGTCAAGCAGGTGAGCGATCCTCGCTATTATTTTTTCACCCATTCCGTAGGTAAGTATATCCGCCCGGCTGTCCACAAGAACAGAGCGGCGGATCTTATCCGACCAATAATCATAATGTGCGAATCTTCTGAGAGACGCTTCCAGTCCTCCGAGTATTATCGGAATGTCACCGTAAGCCTCCCTTATTCTGTTGCAATAGACTATAACTGCCCTGTCAGGTCTTAGTCCGGTTTTGCCGCCCGGGGAATAGTAATCGAAGTTTCTTTTCTTTTTTGAAACGGTATAATGAGCTACCATCGAGTCTATATTTCCGGAGCTTACAAGAAATCCGAGCCTCGGTTTTCCGAAGCGCTTGAAATCCCGGCAGGACTTGTAATCCGGTTGGGCAAGCACAGCGACCTTAAAGCCTTCGTTTTCAAGGACCCGCGTGATTATTGCCATTCCGAACGAGGGGTGGTCGACATATGCGTCTCCGCAGACATAAACGAAGTCAGGCGCTCCCCAACCGAGTAAATCCGTTTCCTCTTTTGTAACAGGTAAAAATTTATCGAAGATCATATCAGACAACCTATATCGCAATGCGACAGCCTTTACACATCCGTATTTTATCTGTGTAAATTATACAGCGTCTGACGCAGCAAGTCAAGTGATGAAAAGAAAAAACTGCGTAAATATCCGGGTAAAAACTGAATTGACAAAGAAAAACTGCCCGCAAGGCAAAATAGCCTGACGGACAGTAAAAACGATTATTAAATCAGTCATCGGTTTTTTCAAAAGCTTTTTTCGGACAGTACATCATGCATTTTCCGCAGACTATGCATTTTGAAGAGTCGACAACCGGCAGGGAAAACGGGTTTTCCTGTGAAATGGCATTCTTCGGGCATACTGAAATTGCCGGACATTTGTGATTCTGAGGACATCTGTCTTTGTTTACCCTTATTTTCATAAATAAATCTCCTGTTAAGATAATGCAGGTGTCAAACAGAGCTTCCTGAATAAAACCGGATGTTACCGGACTTGACCACCGGTCACGATTTTATCTCAGAAACGCAGTATTGTCAATGCTTTTTCGCTTTTTTCAGAAAATTATATGAAAACTTTGTAAGAAAAATACAAAAACACCGGCAGAAAATTTTCACATGAAAAATTTAACACTAATTTTGTCCGACTGAAAGCTATTTACGGCTTGAAGACAGTAAAAAATGCGGTTAGAATATACTCAAAATACCGAAAAGGAGGGAAAATGTATGAAAAAAGCACTGATAGTATGGGGCGGATGGAAAGGTCATGAACCGGAACAGGTCGCCGGTATATTTTCGGATATGCTGAAAAAAGAGGGATTTGAAACAGCGGTTTCAAACACACTTGATTCTTTTGCCGACGTAGAGTATCTTAAAACATTCGACCTCATTATCCCGATATGGACAATGGGGGAGATAAAAAACGAGTACGTTGACAACGTGTCAGAGGCGGTTGCGGCAGGGACCGGACTTGCCGGCTGTCACGGAGGAATGTGCGACGCTTTCAGAAACAGCGTGTCGTGGCAGTTTATGACCGGCTCCCAGTGGGTCGCGCACCCCGGAAACGACGGAACCGAGTATATTGTCAATATCAAAAAATCTTCGGATTCAGAGATAATAAAGGATATGCAGGACTTCAAGGTTGTAAGTGAACAGTATTACATACATGTGGATCCGGCGGTAAATGTGCTGGCGACAACCCGTTTTCCGGTCAAAGGCGGCTATCACGAGACAAACGGCGAAGTTGACGTGCCTGTGGTCTATACCAAACGCTGGGGAAAAGGAAGAGTGTTTTACAATTCACTCGGTCACGTAGCCAAGGTCTTCGATATACCCGAAGCCAAGGAGCTTATGAGAAGAGGCTTTTTGTGGGCTGTAAGATGAACTTACGGTTTGCTTAAAACAACGATCAAATCAAGGAGATAGCTGATGAGAAAAGTAAATATCGGAGTTGTGGGATGCGGAAATATAAGCGGAATATATTTCAGTAATCTCACCAAAGTATTTCTTAATACAAATGTTTACGCCTGTGCAGACCTTGACAGAGAAAGAGCGGAAGCGGCAAAAGAAAAGTACGGCATAGAAAAAATAATGACTTTTGAGGAAATGCTGAAATGTGACGAGATAGAAATAATTCTGAATCTCACCACGCCTAAGTCACACTACCCGATCTGTAAAAAAGCGCTTGAAGCCGGTAAGCATGTCTATGTCGAAAAACCGCTGAGTCTTACATATGAACAGGGTGCCGAGCTCAAAAAAATCGCTGATGAAAAAGGTCTGTTGCTCGGGGGCGCACCGGACACTTTCCTCGGTGCCGGAATATCCACCTGCCGCAAGCTGATAGACGACGGTTATATCGGCAAACCGATAGGTGCGACGGCATTTATGATGTGCAAGGGACATGAAAGCTGGCACCCGGATCCGGAATTTTATTACGAAAAAGGCGGCGGACCGATGTTTGACATGGGACCGTATTACCTTACTGCTCTTGTGAATCTTCTCGGAAGCGTGGATTACGTATGCGGTATGAATACCATGCCGAGAAAAGAGAGAATAATCACGAGCGAAAAGAAATACGGAAAAGTTATCCCCGTGGAAACCGATACGCACGTAAGCGGAATGCTGAAATTTTCCTGCGGGGCTGTTGCGTCCATTATAACATCGTTTGACGTAATCAGGAGCAACCTGCCGAGGATGGAAATATACGGAACAAAGGGCACACTTCTTGTTCCGGATCCGAATACATTCGGAGGACCGGTAATGCTTGCGACCGCAGACGGAAGCGGATTTAAAGAAATCCCTCTCACCCATATCTACGCTGAAAACAGCAGGGGACTCGGAGTAAGCGATATGGCTGACTGCGTGATAAACGGAGGCAAAAACAGGGCGGGAGCTGAACTGACTCTTCATGTGCTTGAAATAATGACAGCGTTCAAAGCAAGCGAAGAAAACATGAGTTATTACAAAATGAAAAGTAAGTGCCAAAGACCTGAGCCGATGTCGTCGGACAATATCAAAGGAACAGTGCTCCCATGAAAAAGGGTTCTGAGTAAAACCTTTTGATTCAGTGCAGATCCGGCTTTGCCGGATGGAAACAGCTTTTTCCCGTGGAAAAGGAAACATTGTTTTAGGTCGGAAAGCTACGGCTTTGCGCAGGCTGCAAAAAATCGGAGTTTTAAAATCACAGAAAAGAAAGCGAACCGAAATTTTACCCGGTTCGCTTTTTGTATTGAAAAAAGAAAATGCATTTAAAAAAGTAATGAAAAAATTATTGAGAAAATGCATTGAAAAAAGCAATGAAAAATTATTGAGAAAATGTAATGAGAAAACGAGCCGTTCTGTCAGGCGAGCCTGCTGTAAGCCATCTCCATCATTCGTGTGAGGTCAGTGGCTTCTTCTATCCCGCATCCGGGAAGAATGTTTCCCGATAAGAACTGACTGAGAGGCGACGGCAGCGAATCCGCGAGGGGAACTTCAACTGCTTTTCCGTCGGTAGAAGAAGTAATTTTTGTCAGTTTTGAGCCGCAAAGCAGCAGCCTTCCTTCTTCTCCGCCGACTTCAAGAATTCTCGGATAATGCTGTGATACAAAACCCGTTTCGTTTACAGCGATCGCTCCGTTTGCAAACCTCATTACGGTAACGGCGTTGTCTTCGACTCCGTCGCTGTTTTTTTCTCTTACGTCCGGGCGGTCGCAGCCAACCGTGAAAACCGATGCTGCCGAATCCGGAAGCCCGAGAAACCAATCGGTGATATACATTCCGTGTGCACCGAGATCTATCATTGCTCCGCCTCCGCATTCTTTGCGGCTGTAAAAATGAGCGGGAAGCCAGTTTGCTATGCTGCCTGAATGGCAGTTGCGGAAACGCAGATAGTTTATTTTTCCGAGTTCTCCGCTGTCTGCGATATTCTTTGCCGTGATCATGGCGCCGTCATACTTCTGAACAAGCGAAATAACGAAATTCACACCGTTTTCCCTTACGGCGTCAGCTATTTGTTTGCAGTCGTAAGCAGTGAGGGCAAGGACTTTTTCGGTGAAAATGTGCTTTTTGGCTTTTGCGACAGCGGTGATAACTCCGGTGTGTGATTCTGTCGACGAGCAGACAATAACGCCTTCCGCTTCACTGTCGAGGAGTTGCTGAAAACTGTCAAATTCTTTAAGTCCGTGTTTATCGGCGAAATCTCTGCGTCTTTCAGGATCCTCGTCGTAAACTCCTATTACCTCAGCTGACAATTTGGCTTTTTCGGTATAATCTCCGGCGTGCACGTGCCAGACTCCGCATACTGCGATTTTCATAAATTTGTCCGCCTTTCCTCGATAAAGATTAAATTTCAGTGCCGGGCAAAAGTATTTCATATTCCGAAAACTGTTGCAAACAGGCAACGCCTTACCGGAATTTTTTTAAGAAATACCAAACCCGACAAAATAATACTACCATTTAAACGAAAAGTATGCTATAATAAATTTGCCGCAAAATATCAAATATTTGTCATAAAAACCTGCCGCTCATAAGCCGTCATAACAAAATAAAAAGTGAAAGAACGAAATTCGCGTTGTTCGGCAGTCGGAAATGATTATTACGGGAATTAGTCCGACAGGTTATATAGTAATACGGAGGGGAAGATGAACGCATACTATCAGGAGAAGGAAAGTCAGGTTCTGAGTAATTACGGCATACAGTTTTTTGAGCAGAAAATATCAAAAAAAAGTTACGGGACTCTTGCTCATATTCATGAAGCGATCGAACTCATAAAAATAAGGGAAGGTAATTTCAGAGTTGAAGTCAATACGCAGGTTTGTTTAGCCGGAAAAGGCGACATACTGCTTTTCAGGAGAAATACCATACACAGTATTTTCAATGAAGAAGAAAAAGAAAATGCGTACTCGGTGATCAAAATAAGCCCGGAACTGATAACTGATATATCTTCAAAGGAGACGAGCAGTGAATATGCGCTTCGTTTTCTGATCAGCGAACCCGGAAGCAAAATAAAGTGGAAAAACGGCGATAAAGGATATGAACTAATCAGCCGGGGAATTGAAGAAGTCGCGTCAGCTCATGGAAAATACCGTGACATAGCTTTGAAAATCGGAGCAGCAAAAGTAGTTTTGGGAATACTTGAATCAGGAGGCGACAATGAAACTGCCGGTCCTGAAAATACCGAAATGCCGGTAAGTGAACTTATATATAAGAGTATAATCATAATAAACGAAAGGTATGATACTGATATAACCGCCAAAGAGGTTTCAGACGAACTTAATCTGAGTTACAGTTATTTTTCAAGGATGTTCAGACGTATCACGGGTAAAAGTTTCAGGGAATATCTTAATATGACAAGGATAAACCGTGCACAGCAGCTTCTTATGACCACCGGAAGATCCGTAACCGACATTTCGTCAGCGTGCGGTTATAACAACGTTTCTCATTTTATTGCAACATACAGGAAGGTGAAGGGCGTAACTCCGAAGAATACGTCAAAAAAAATTTCAGAAACCTCTTGACATATACCCGGATAGGGTATATAATATAAACCGTAGATACCCCATATGGGTATTTGTGTGTCCGATAACTGATTTTTATCCTGTCGGAGAAATTAAGGTCAAAAATATCGGGCTGTAAGTTCAAATAGCGAGCAAACAATCAAAAGAGCAACGAAATCAGGAGAACAGAGAAATGTCAACAGATAGTAACATCGATAAAATATGTGCTTGTAAAAGAAAAAAAGAAAGAAGCGAGGCGGAATACAGAAAGCTATGCAACAGACTGAGCCGTATAGAAGGACAGCTCAAAGGAATCAGAAAAATGTTGGACGGAAATGTTTACTGCATAGATATCCTTACACAGACTGCCGCCGCCGAAGCGGCACTGAAAGCTTTCGGAAAGGAGCTGCTTGAAAATCACATAAGGAGCTGTGTCATAAATGACATTAAGATGGGCAACGATGAAACCGTCGAAGAACTGATAACCACATTAGAAAAGATGATGAAGATCTGAGGGAAAAATGAAAAAGTTTGATATAACCGGCATGAGCTGTGCGGCTTGCAGTGCAAGGATCGAAAAAGCCGTTTCAAAGCTTGACGGAGTTACCGAATGCAAAGTGAATTTGCTTGCAAACTCAATGTCGGTAAACGGCAGCTGTGAAAGCGTAAAAATCATAGAAGCCGTAGAGAAGGCAGGATACGGGGCAAGGGAGACCGGTATCGCAAATCCGTCAGAACAATCTGCTCTGAATTCGGAAAAAGAGGTACAGAACGAAAAATATGTCCTTGCTATAAGACTTGCGGTATCGGTAGTACTTACACTTACGCTTATGTACCTTTCGATGGGGCATACAATGCTCGGGCTCCCGCTTCCGGGATTTATTGCAGGTAACGGTGTAAGTATAGCCATATTACAGCTGATGCTTTCAGGCTTGGTGATGATCCTTAACCGGAAATTTTTCACAAGCGGAGTCAAAGGAGTGATAAAGCTGTCACCGAACATGGACACTCTTGTCTCAATGGGCTCTTTTGCGGCGTTTGCATACAGTTTTGTCACACTTATGAGAATGTCGGCGGCACAAAACGCAGGAGACCTTGAATTGGTGCAAAAGCTTTTGCATGAGCTCTATTTTGAGACTGCGGCGATGATACTGACACTGATAACTGTGGGTAAGCTGTTGGAGTCTGTTGCAAAGGGAAAAACTACCAATGCTTTGAAAGGACTGATGTCTCTTACGCCGGAAAATGCATTGCTCGTCACAGCGGACGGAGTCAGCGAGATTGCATCATCAGAACTTAAACCCGGAGATATAATAGCGGTGAAACCGGGTGCATCAGTCCCGGCGGACGGAATAGTTTTAAACGGGGAAACTGCGATCAATGAGTCGTTTATAACCGGTGAAAGCATACCGGCTGAAAAGAAAAAAGGCGAT